>JAZDIQ010000050.1:0-4861 GCA_043804825.1 Pseudomonadota bacterium | reverse complement strand
ACATTGCCGATCGGCTCGAGCAGCCGCCGGTTGTTGAACCAGTCGACCCATTCCAGCGTCGCGAACTCCACGTCCTCGAGATGGCGCCATGGCCCGCGCCGACGGATCACCTCGGTTTTGAAAAGGCCGTTCACCGTCTCGGCCAAGGCGTTGTCGTAGGAGTCACCCACGGTGCCCACCGAGGGCTCGATACCAGCCTCGGCCAAGCGCTGTGTGTAACGGATCGAGACATATTGCACACCACGGTCGCTGTGATGCACCAGGTGGCCGGTGCCCGGGCGAGCCCAGATTGCCTGCTCCAGAGCGTCCAGGGCCAGATCGGTGCGCAGCGAACTGCAAACCCGCCAGCCCACGATCATGCGCGCAAAAACGTCGATGATGAACGCCACAAACACGAACCCGCGCCAGGTGGCCACGTAAGTAAGGTCTGCAACCCAGAGCTCATTGGGCCGGCTGGCGGTGAAGTTGCGCTTCACCAAGTCGGCCGGCCGGGCGGCGCTGTCATTGGACACGGTGGTCTTGGCCTTTTTGCCCCGCACAGCCCCCTGTAACCCCATGCCCCGCATCAGACGCTCCACGGTGCATCTGGCTACCTCGATGCCCTCACGGTGCAGTTGCCGCCATACCTTGTCCGCCCCGTAGACTTGGAAATTGGCCTCCCAAACCCGGCGGATGTCGGAACGAAGCACCGTATCCCGCTGTAGGCGGGCAGGCAGGCGCCCGGAATCGGCCTGGCGCGCCTTCTGTTCATAGTAGGTAGACGGGGCGATCGGCAGCTCCGCGCAGATCGGCTCGACCCCGTAAACTTGGCGATGGTCGTCGATGAAAGACACCTTCACCTCGGTCGGCGGTCGAGCTCCGCCTGGGCGAAATAAGCCGACGCCTTGCGGAGAATCTCGTTGGCCCGCCTCAGTTCCCGGTTCTCGCGCTCCAACTCCTTGAGCCGTTTACGCTCGTCGCTGGTCAGCCCGGGCCTAAGACCTTGGTCACGCTGGGCCTGAAGAATCCAGCTGCGCAGGGTCTCCCCGGTGCAACCGATCTTGGCCGCGATCGAACAGATGGCCGACCACTGAGAGCTGTACTCCCCAGCATGCTCCGCCACCATCCGAACCGCCCGCTCCCTTACCTCTGGTGAATATCTGCTTTGCTTTGCCATGACTCCATCTTCTCAAGATTGGGAGTCTCCGGCAATCCCGGGGCGGTTCAGGGAAGTAAGGCTGGTAAACCTCGACCTGGAGAGGAAGGTGGCGGAGCGCACGGCTGATCTGGCCAGGACCAACCAGGATTTGCAGGTCCATCAAGTCGAACTCAATATGCAAAACGAGGAGCTTCAGCGCACCCGTGATGCGCTGGAAGCCAGCCTGGAGCGTTACACGGACCTCTATGATTTTGCCCCCGTGGGCTACTTGACCCTGGATGCTCAGGGCATCGTCGTCGAGACAAACCTCACCGGTGCCACGCTGCTGGGCATAGATCGTTCCAAGCTCTTGGGTCGACGCTTGGAGATGATTATTGCCCTCGAGAGCCGTTCGACCCTAAAGGAATTTCTAGGGGCGCTTTTCCTGGTGGCTGAAAAGAAGACCTGCGAGGTGAAGTGCGCCCGGGAAGCGGCTTACCCGCAATACCTTCACATCGAGGGTGCGGCCACGGAGCCTGAACGCGATGGCCACCGGCAATGCAGGCTGGCAGTGATGGACATCACCGAGCGCAAGCAGATGGAGGAGGCCCAACTGTTCTTGGCGCAAATTGGCAGCTCGGCAGGGGGCGAGGATTTTTTCCACTCCTTGGCACGCTACCTGGCGCAAACCCTGAACATGGACTATGTGTGCATTGACCGGCTGGAGGGCGACCTTCTGAGCGCCCGCACGGTGGCCGTTTACTTTGACGGCCACTTCGAGGACAACGTTTCCTACGCCCTGAAAGACACCCCCTGCGGCGACGTAGTGGGCCAGGCGGTATGCTGTTTCCCCGGCCAGGTGCGCCATTTGTTACCCAACCACGATGTGCTCCAGGAGATGATGGCGGAGAGCTACGTGTGCGTTACTCTCTGGGGCTCGACAGGACAACCCATCGGCCTAATCGCTGTGATCGGGCGTCAGCCGTTGGGCAATCCCCCAATGGCGGAATCGATTCTGCGCCTGGTGGCCCTGCGCGCTGCGGGCGAACTGGAGCGCAAGCAGGCCGAGGAGGAGCTAGTCAGGGCTAAGGGCCAAGCCGAGGCGGCCAACGTTGCCAAGAGCCAGTTCCTGGCCAATATGAGCCACGAGATACGTACCCCCATGAACGCCATCATAGGTATGACTGACCTAGTATTAGAAACCGACCTGAACCCGCAGCCGAGGCAATACCTGAACATAGTCAAGACTTCCTCTAACCACCTGCTGGGTTTAATCAACGACATCTTGGACCTCAGCAAGATAGAGGCGGGCAAGGTGGAACTGGAGCGGGCTCCCTTCCTCCTTCGGTCCAGCCTGGAAGAGGCTATCTGCACCCAGTCCCAGCGCGTTCGGGACAAGGGGTTGGGGTTGATTTACCAGGTGCGCGCCGAAGTCCCAGACGCCTTGATTGGAGATATCAACCGTCTGAGGCAGGTACTGCTCAATTTGATCGGCAACGCCATCAAATTCACCGAAAATGGTGGTATCCGGGTCAAGGTGTGGCTGGTGGAGATGACGAAGGATGAGGCGGTTCTACGAGTGACCGTAACCGACTCCGGCATTGGGATCAGCCCGGAAAAGGTGGCTCAGATATTCGAGCCCTTTTCCCAGGCCGACGCTTCCACGACGCGCCGGTACGGCGGCACCGGACTGGGCCTGACCATCAGCCGGCAGTTGGTGGAGATTATGGGCGGGCGGATTGAGGTCAATAGCGAGCCAGGACACGGCTCCACCTTCACATTCACTGTGCGCGTGGGCCTTGATTTGGAAGCCGCCGCCCGGTGTGACTTGACCCAGCCCGTTGAGATCGGCCCAGAGTCGGCCAAACTATCCTTGCCCCAAGTGAGGCTCAAAATCCTGTTGGCCGAAGACAACCTAGTCAATCAGAAACTGGCTACCATCCTACTTGAGAGACGCGGCCATCAGGTTGTGTTGACAGGCAACGGCAGGGAGGCCCTGGAAGCCCTAGCCCAAGACAGGTTCGACCTAGTCTTGATGGACGTGGAGATGCCGGAGATGGACGGGGTGGAAGCAACCTCCTTCATCAGGAAGCGGGAGCAAGGCCATGGAGGTCACATACCCATTGTCGCCCTCACCGCCCATGCCCTCAAGGGCGATCGTGAGCGTCTTTTGGCTGCGGGCATGGATGCATATTTGACCAAGCCGCTTGAACCAACGAAACTGTACGAGATAGTAGAATCCTGGGGTCAGCCTAAGAGTTAAGGGCTGGTTGCTAACCCGACTGCCACGCAAGGCCTCCAACGCGACCTTGGCCTTAAACTCCCCCGGTCTTGTGGACATCTTGAAAGGCTCTGATAATGGGCCAGGAGGTGTTTCATGGGAGATCATCGCCGGAGTTTCAGCCGGGAGTTCAAATTGGAGGCGGTTGGCCTGGTGACGGAGGGTGGCCTGAGCCTTTCCCAGGTAGCCCGGGACCTGGGGGTCGGGGAAAGCGTTCTGGGCCGGTGGAAGAAGCAACTGGCCGAAGACCCTGAGGAGGCCTTCCCTGGCAAGGGCCACATGAAGTCCCAGGACGAGGAGTTGCGGCGTTTGAGGCGGGAAAACGAGATATTGCGCCAGGAACGCGACATCCTAAAAAAAGCGGTGGGCATCTTCTCGCGGGTGCCCAAATGAAATGCCAGTTCTTCATGACCATTCCGGCCGATACCCTGTACGGCGAATGTGCCGGGTGCTGGGGATGTCCGCCAGCGCCTATTACGCCTGGCGAGGGCGTCCGGAGACCCGTCGGGTACGCGAGGACCGGCGGCTTCTGGTCGAGATCAAGGCCATCCATCGGGCTAAGCGTGAGACCTACGGCAGTCCCCGTATTCATGCCGAGCTCAAGGCCCAGGGCCTGCGTCACGGCGAGAAACGGGTGGCCCGCCTGATGCGCGCCAACGACATTCGCGCCAAGCAGAAGCGGAAATTCAAGGCCACCACCGACTCCAAGCATTCCCATCCGGTGGCGCCCAACCTGCTGGCACGCGACTTTGAGGCCACCGCTCCCAATCAGAAATGGGTGGCGGATATCACCTACATTCCCACCCGTGAGGGCTGGCTGTACCTGGCGGCCATCTTGGACTTGTATTCTCGCATGGTGGTGGGCTGGTCCATGTCCAGCCGCATGACCAGAAGGCTGGTGCTGGACGCCCTGGATATGGCGGTAGGCCGCCGCCGCCCCGGACCGGGATTGCTCCATCACTCGGACAGAGGCAGCCAGTATGCCTGCGGTGATTACCAGGAGGCCCTAAGGGTCCACGGCATGCTGTGCAGCATGAGCCGCAAGGGCGACTGCTGGGACAACGCTCCCATGGAAAGCTTCTTCCACACCCTCAAGACCGAACTCGTGCACCACCGGGATTATCAGATCCGCTGGGAAGCAAAGGCCGATATCTTCGAGTACATCGAGATCTTCTACAACCGAGGCCGAAGACACTCGTTCCTGGGCTACATCACCCCAGCGGAATTTGAGAGGATCAAATTGGCCGCTTAACTGACTGTCCACAAATACGGGGGTGAACCGCCCCGGGATTGCCGGAGACTCCCAATCTTGAGAAGATGGAGTCATGGCAAAGCAAAGCAGATATTCACCAGAGGTAAGGGAGCGGGCGATTCGGCTGGTGGAGGAGCATGTCGGGGAGTACAGCTCCCAGTGGTCGGCCATCTGTTCGATCGCGGCCAAGATCGGTTGCACCGGGGAGACC
>JAZDIQ010000049.1:0-4345 GCA_043804825.1 Pseudomonadota bacterium | reverse complement strand
AAAACGACTCAGGCGGTTAGCCCTGTTTGAGCTAACCGCCTGATATCATTCTTGGTAGGCCGGAAGGGATTTGAACCCTTGACTTCCACCGTGTGAGGATGGCAATAACCCGGTCACCATGACCATGCTGAATTAACTGCGGTTTTTACCCTTACCATTATCGACTGGTAAGGATTTGGTAAGGCGGCCCCGTAGAAGCTCCACACCGGCCTCTGCGTACCGGCGAGTATGGGCCTGGCTGGTGTGGCCCAAGAGCCGGCGCACTTCTTCCAGCGACCAATGCTCCAAGTTGATTGCCTGCATGCCACGGCTATGACGGGTACCGTTCTTTAAGGGCACCACCGCGACACCGGCGGCTTCCGAAGCCTGAGCCCAGATGGTGTTGAGAAAGTCTGGGACATAAAAGCGCTTGGGGTTCCGATGGGGGTCGGCATCAAGGTTGATAAACACCGGCATGTCAGGCAGGCCGCGCGGGGCAGCGTCCAAGTAGGCGGCAAAATCTGGCGTGATGGGCAGGACATTGGACCTTTTGGTTTTGGGCTTTTCGGCCAGCCGACGGCGGCTGAAGGTTCGGGAGAGACTGAAGGTCTCTGTGCCGCGCTCGATCTTGTCCCAACAAAGGGCGCAGGCCTCAGAAACCCGGGGGCCATAGGTGAACATGAAGGCGAATATGGGCCTATGGCGCGCGGGGATATGTTCCAGAACTCTGGCTTGGTGGTCGGGGGCCAGCCATCCGATTTCTTTTTCGGGCACGGTGATGGTTGGCACCTGGGGCGCCCGCTCGATGTCTTCCCGACCGACAGCTTGGTTGAAAATATGCCGTAGCTCGCTGATAAGATCGGCCAGGGTTTTGGGGGAAAGGGCCTGGCGTAGTTCGCGGGAGTTGGCCCAGTCTTGCACATGGGCGGTACGGATTTCGCGGATATTGTGACCGGCAAAGGCTAGGCGCAGGCGGGCGCCCAGCGATTTCTTCTTATCCCAGGTCGCCCGGCGCTCAGGCAAAAGGCGCTCGCGTTCCCTTTCCAGGTAGTCCTCAAGGTAGTTTTCCCAAAGCAGGCGGTTGCTTCGGGCACTGGCCCAGAGCTCCGGGAAGAAAGCCTTGCGCTCGATTTGGTTGTTGATCTCGCCAAGAGCCCGTTCGGCATGTACGTAGGTAGCTAGGCGCTCGCCCTGTTGGTCATGGGTAATATGCCGGGTCTTGCCGTTCCACCACAAGTAGACATCAAACTGACTAGCCGGGTACTGGCTGCATTGGCAGACCATTACCTTGGCCCCTGGCAAAAGCGAAAACCTTCCCACCGTCCCGCATACTGGGCATTTCTGGCGGCACACGATCTTACCCCGCATGGAGAGACCCCATGCGGCAAGCCGACCGGCCAGATACGGCGAGAGAAGATCGCCCAACCCGGAGTAACTCCGGGCTGGGCGAGGAAGTCAGGTGGGCACCCGATGAGGGCATGGTATCTCCAGCGGGGAACACTGTCAAGGCTTGGTGGCTAGTAAGAGGCTGTCCAACGCGACCTGCCGCCCGGGCAAGTGCGGGGTGGTTCATTGTTCCGTCAATGGTGATCTTAGTTTCCCCCCGTCGAGTGCCTGAAGATGGGCTTTGCGACTTGGCGTAGGCCCTTGCCCTTCGCCAGTCTCCTTGCCTTGCGAGGCCGGGCACCCCCCATCAGAGCCCTTCCACCCGTTTGCGCCGTCGGCGCTGTAGACCAACAGAGGCCCTAGCCTGTAGCCCTCTTGGCCTTTTGCCCACCCGTCCCCGTTTTGGCTTCATCGGGTGGGGGCTGGGCATCGGCGTTGGGTTGCTGGGGAGACAGGCTGTTCAGAAGCCCCACCAGAGTACCGCGAACCAGGGCCTGGCCATTTGTGTCCAGGCTGGCTAGGCGGGGCTGAAGGTCATGTAACCATGGAGTGGAAGGCAATTCTTGTGTGAGAGGGGAGGGACCGTTGGAGGCTGTGGCCTCTTGCCCGGTAAGCAACCAATCAGTACTTACTTCGTACAGCCTAGCCAATGCCAACAAGGCGCTGGCGGTAGGTTCTACAGCCCCTTCCTCGTATCGACTAATATTTTGCTGGCTAACCCCACATAAGGCCGCCGCTCCGGACTGTGACAGCCCTTTGCGCAGTCTGGCCTGCCTAAGGCGACCACCCAAGCCATCTACTTTATTTACTGTTTTGCCAGGGCTACGCAAATGTGTTTAGCCTACAAATTTATGTGTTGACGTATTACACATATTTGCGTAATACTCTGCCTAACCAAACCTCACGGGAACAGGTGAGCACATGGCCAAGCAAATGGAAATCGAGGCGTCCATCACCTTCCGGGTGAGCCAGGAGCAGCGCGCGCGCATAGAAGATGCTGCCAGGCGCGAAGACCGCACCTTGAGCAGCTTCCTGCGCGTGGCCGCCATGAACCGCGTCCAGCAAGTTCTTGACCCGCCTGTGAGACAGTGTATTACGGATGTCCCCGCCCAGGCAAGCGGCCAGGCTTAGCCATGTTCCTAGCCTGCATCATGACCGGCCCCTGGGGCCATTAGATAGGCAGGGGGGAATCTCATGCTTTTCCAGCCCGCCACCCTGTTCAAGCTGATCCACGAGATGCCCTTCCGTTCCGGCGTCTCGCTGGAGGACCTGGCCGAGGCCGCCGGCAAGGGCTACAAGACCCTTTCCCGCGAGATGTACCCCGACGACCACGGCGCCAAGATAGGCCTGGACACCTTGGTCTACATCACGGCGCGCTGCCAGGACTTCGCGGCCCTGGACTACATGGAGACGGCTCTGGGGCGCGTGGCCTTCGAGCTGCCCCGCGCGGCCGGCTTAAGTGGGCTACACCAATCCATGGCCACGGCCGCCAAAGAATGCGGCGATGTATTGCAGCAGCTGTGCGGCGATCTGGCCGACGGCAAGCTTGATGAGCCAGAGCTGGCGCTCAAGGAAATCAGCGAGGCGGCCCAGGCCCTGGCTTGCCTGCGGGCGGCCGTGCTGGCCGAGGCCAAAACCAAGCAGGCGGGGGCCAAGAAGCCATGCGGGTAATCGCGGTGGGCAACCAAAAGGGCGGCGTGGGCAAGACCACGGTGGCCCTCAATCTGGCCGCCTGCCTTGCACTGGCCGGCCGGCGCGTCCTGCTGGTGGACCTGGACCCCCAGGGCAACCTGGCCCACGGCCTGGACATGGAGCCGGGCAACCATAAAGGAGCCCATCGCCTGACCGATGCCTTGCTACACGCCGAGTCCTTGGAATTGGCCATCCAGGCCACGACGGTACCCGGCCTGGATCTGGCCGCCAGCGACGGCGCGGCTCTGGAAAGCAGCGAGGGTCGGCTTAACGAGCGCCTGGATGGCCTGGAGGCCCTGGCGGGTATGCTTCAATTCCTGGCCCATGACTATGTGGTGCTGGACTGCCGCCCCAGCCTGGGGCCGTTGACCTTGGGGGCCATTTGGGGCGCTGATCTGCTCATCTTGCCCCTGGAGCCGGGCCGCTTCGCCCTGGAGGGGTTGTCCAAATTTCTTGGCACCGCGCGCTTGCTGGCCAGGAGGCGTGGCAATCTCACGCCATACCGCCTCTTGATCAACAAGCACAACCCCCGCCGCGCGGTGACGGCTTGGCTCGATGGGCAGTTGACCCAGTTGAGCGGGGCTTTGCTGCATACCCGCATTCGCCAGAACGAGGCAATCAACCAGGCCTCCATCATGCAAAAGCCGGTAGCCCTCTATGCGCCGCGTAGCGCGGGCGCCGTCGATTTCCGCTCCCTGGCCCGAGAGGTAGAGGCCCTATGGGCAGCCTGATCGACAAGCTGGCCAGCAAGGGCACCGGCCTGGATGCAGGGCCGAGCGCCGCGCCCATGCCTTTGGCCACCCCCGGCGCCGGGCGCTTCCTGGAGATCGACCCCGGCCGCATTGAGGCCAACCCCCACCAGCCCCGCCGCGAATTCGACCCCAAGGCCCTGGAGGACCTGGCCGCCAGCATTACCGAGCATGGCCTGTTGGAGCCGCTGCTGGTGCGCATTGATGGCTCCCTGGTGGTGCTGGTGGCCGGTGAACGGCGGTTACGGGCGGCCCGGATGGCAGGTCTTTCGCGGGTGCCTTGCACGGTCACCACCGGCGATCCCGTCATCCTAGCCTTGATCGAGAACCTGCACCGCCAGGACCTGACCCCGCTGGAAGAGGCCGAGGCCTATAGCCGCCTGCAACAAGAGCGGGGATTCAGCCTGGCCGACCTGGCCCAGGTGGCGGGCAAGGCCGTCAGCACGGTCTCAGAGATCCTCAGCCTGGCCAAGTTGCCCGATTCGGTCAAGCAGGTTGCCACCACCGATCCAGCCAAGTTCCCGCAAAGATTGCTTGTG
>JAZDIQ010000048.1:0-9970 GCA_043804825.1 Pseudomonadota bacterium | reverse complement strand
CCTGGGTGAAGAAGCCCACCAGGTGGGCGCTCAGGCTACCCTGGGCCAGGGGCTCGAAATAGCGGGTCTGCCCCTCCTGGCGCCGGCCGTCGGCGGTGGTCAGTTCCACCCGCGCCCAGTTGTCCTGGCGCGAAAACTTGGCGCGGGTCATGGCCTGGCGGGCCTGGCGGTAGTTCAGGGCCAACAGCGCCGGGTCGGCCTGGAAATGCACCTCCAGAAGCTTGATCCGGCCGCCGTCGGGCAGGGGCAGTTCCTGGCCGGCCAGGAGCCGCGCGCCGCTCTGCTTATAGCCCAACAGGAATGACGCGCCGTGGCCCAGGATGACCAGGGCCAGCAGCACATGGGCCAGGAGCAGCAGGCCGCGCCGCCAATTGTGCAGCGCGCCCCGGCCGGCCAACCAGGCCAGGCTGCAACAGCACAGGTTCACGATCAACAGCCCGCCCCACAGGGCCAGGCCCAGCAGCCAGCCCAGGAGCAGCGGGTCGCCAAAGCCCGGCCCGGCCAACCACACCGACCCGCGGCCCTGATTGAGCGCGCGCATGAGCGGGGCGGTGGCCGTGATCTGGGCCAGGGCCACGCCCAGCCCCAACCACACGGCCAGGCCGCAAAGCAGAATAAAGGCCAATCGGGGCGAGCCCAGCCGGGCGCTCAGACTTGCCATAGTTGCCTCACTAGCATGATAAGGGGGGTCAGCAAGCCGGCCAGCAGGCCGCTCAGGCTGGGCCAGAGCCGGGAAGTGGCCAGGCGCCCGGGCAGGTGTAGGGGCAGCGCGATCACCAGAAACAGGGCCACGGACTCCAGGAACCCGGCGTTCCAATTCCAGAAATCGCCCATCCAGCGCCAACTCCAGAGCGAGCCGCAGAATTCACCGGCCATGAAGGCGCACCAGCCGGCCAACAGGAACCAGCGACCGCGCAGCAGGGCTGGCTGACCCTCGGCCAGGCCGCGTTGCCCCCAGCCCCCCAGGAAGCACAAGGCGCCATGCAGCAGAAGGGCCTGGGCCAAAAGCCGCATCTGGAAAAAGGCCCTCAGCCAGGGGTAGTCGTACATAAAGGAATCCGGCGACAGGCTCCGGGGCAGCACCAGCAGAAGAATCAGCAGGGCCGAGGCGGCCCCCAGGCTCAGGGCGGCCGGCGGCGCCCCCGGCCGAGGCCGCCAGCCGTCGACCAGGGCCAGGACGCCCAACAGCAGCGCCATCTCCAAGAGCGACTCATAGCCCCCGAAGAGCGGTGGCCGCTGCTGCTGCCAGAATATCGCCGCCACGGCCCCGGCACAGCCCAGGGCCCCGGCCAGGGCCGCCGGGCCGGCCCAGCGCGGACGGCCCAGCCAGGCCAAGGACAGACCCATCACATAGCCGGCCAGGGCCACCCAAGGCCCCCAGGCCAGAAACCACTGCGCGGCCGAGTTCATGATCGCTCATCTCCTTGCGGGTCGGACCGCCCGTGGCGGCGCTGGAAGTACCAATAGACCATGCCGCCCAGGCCCAGGGCGCCCAGGGCGGGCCAGGCGCGACGCGGGTCGTCGGCCAGGGCGAAGATGATCATCCAGGCCTGACCGGCCAGGAAGACCAGCGGCGTCAGGGGATAGAGGGGGGTGGCGAAACCGGCGCTGCGCGCGGGGGCCCGCCGGCGCAGGACCATGAGCCCGGCCACGGTCAAGAGGGAGAAAATCGACAAGATGAAGCCGATGCTGAAGAGCAGGGTCTCGAAGGAGGCCGTGAGCACCAAAACGGCCGCCACCAGGGCCTGGCTCAAAATGGCCTTGATCGGCAGGCCCGAGCGGGGCGACAGCCGGGCCAGCTGCGGAAAGAAGAGCCGGTCGCGAGCCATGGCGAAATAGACCCTGGGCCCGGTGATTATCATGGAGCCCAGGTTGGAGAGCAGGCACAGACCCACCAGCATGCTGAAGGCCCCGCCCAGGGCCGGCCCCCAGGCCGCCTTGGCCACGGCCGCCCCCACCTCGCGCACCCCCACCAGGCCGGCCATCCCCAGGGCATGCACATAGCCCCAGTTCAACAGCAGGTAGAGCAGCGTCACCAGGCCGGTGCCCAACAACAGGGCCAGGGGCAGGTTGCGCCCCGGCCGCCGCAGCTCCTCGCCCAGGTAGGCGGCGGCGTTGAAGCCGCTGTAGGCAAAAGAGACGAAGACCAGCGAGGTGGCCACCCCGCCGGCCAGGCTGGCGCCGGCGGCGGGGCTCACGGCGGCGGCCACCCCGGCCGGCGCGGCCCCCAGGCCACCAGCGGCCAAGAGGGCCAGGGCCGCCAGCTTGACCAGGGTCAGGACGTTCTGCACCCCCAGGCCCAGGCCCAGGCTGAGGCAGTGCAGGGCGGTCAGCGCGCCGAGCAAGAGCAGGGCCAGCCAGGTCTCGGCCGGGAGGCTATACCCGGCCAGGGCCAGCGGCCGGGCCAGGCCGGGCCAGGCCTGCAACAGATAGCCCGCGCCGGCCACCGCCGCCGCGGCGATGGGGGCCGAAAAGCCCACCACCAAGGACACCCACCCCGATAGAAAGGCGGGAAAGGAGCCAAAGGCCTCGCGGAGAAAGACATACTCACCGCCGGCGCGGGGAAAGCGCGCCCCCAGCTCGGCATAACACAAGGCCCCGGCCAGGGCCAGCACCCCGCCGGCCAACCACAGGAGCAGGAGCAGCCAAGCCTCTCCCAAGCGCGGGGCGATAAAGCCGCTGGTGGTGAAGATACCGGTGCCCACCATGTTGGCCACGATAAGCAGGGTGGCCGAAAATAACCCCACCCGCCGGGGCAAATCCCGAAAGGACGTGGCCTTCAGTCGATCATCCACGAGTAACCCCAGTATTTACCTTGTGTTAACTTTAATCTTGACAGGTCCGGCGATAATATGTCTTTTTTGTCCGGTGTGTCAATAATGACATAATAGCTATATTACTCCTCACCTGACGCGGGATTGCGCACATGAAACGATGTAAATGGACCCTGACCGCGCTGTTGCTGGCCAGCCTGACCCTGGCCGCGGTGGCCCAGGCCGCCGAACCCCGCCTGGCCGTGACCGGGCTGGTCAAACAACCCCAAAACCTGGGACTACATGATCTGGCCGCCCTGGCCCAGGTGGAGGTCAAGCAAAACGACATCCGCCTGAACGGCGAGTTCCGGGGGACCTTCAGGCTGCGCGGGGTTCCGCTCAAGTCGCTGTTGGACCTGGCCCAGGTGGGCAAGGAGGCGGGCGGTTTCGGCAAGGCGGTGGACCTGGCCATCGTGGTGCGCGACAACGCCGGTCATCAGGTGGCCTTGAGCTGGGGCGAGGTCTATCACCGCAACCCGGCGGAGGTTATCCTGGCCCTGGGCGCCAGCCCGGTGCGTCCCAAGAAATCCTGCACGGGTTGCCACGAGGCCGATTTCGCCGCGCGCTGGCTGGCCCCCCTGGATAGGGCCGTGGGCCTGCCCAAGCTGGTGGTCACCGGCGACCAGTTCAGCGACCGCTCCCTGGAAAACGTGGTCTCCATCGAGGTGCTGGGCCTGCCCGACGGGGAGTGGGGACCCAAGCCGGCCAAGCTCTACAGCCCGGCCTTCACCCTGGAAGCGGGCGGGGCCACCCACAAATTCGAGAGCCTGCCCGACCTGCCCCACGCCGAGATATTGGTGGACCATGTGGGAGACGGCAAGGGCTTCCACGGCCGCAACCGCTACCGGGGCGTGGCCCTGGCCGAACTGATCGAGCGCTACGGCCAGGGCGGCGGCCCCCAGACCGTGTACCTGTTCAGCGCCCCGGACGGCTACCGCAGCCTGATCTCCTGGGGCGAGCTGTTCCTCAATCCCTTGGGCCGGCGCATGCTGGTGGCCGAGGCCGTGGACGGCAAGCCCCTGGACGAGAACGGCCGCTTCATGTCCCTGCTGCCCGACGACCTCTGGGCCGACCGCTGGGTCAAGGCCCTGAGCCAGGTGCGGGCCGTCAACCTGGAGCACCCGGCCCAGCTTTACGTCATCGGCATGGGACCGGGCGACAGCAAGCTTCTCACCTTGCAGGCGCTGTCCTACCTGGCCAAGGCCGACGTCCTGGTGGCGCCGGCCGACATCCAGAAGCGTTACGCCTTCTACCTGACCGACAAGCCGGTGCTCCTGGACCCCTTTGACTTCGGACCCAAGCCCCTGAGCCCCGAGGTCTCCCACAAGGACGCCAAATCCCGGCACATGCAAAAGCCCGAGCGCGAAAAGGCCGCCGAGATCCTCCGCGCCCAACTGGCGGCCGGCAAGAGCGTGGCCGTGCTGGATTGGGGCGACCCCATGATCTACGGCTCCTGGCGCTGGCTGGGGGACCTCTTCCCCCGGGAGCAGATCACCTTTGTGCCCAGCCTGAGTTCCTTCAGCGCCGCCAGCGCCGCCCTGGGCCGCGACGTCACCTGTCATGGCGGCGCGGTGCTCAGCGACCCCTTCACCCTGCTCAAGGAGCCGGAGATGGTCAAGACTCTGGCCGGCAAGGGCGCGACCCTGGCCATCTTCATGGGTCTGCCCAAGCTGGGGGAGCTGATGCCGGCCTTGCTCAAGGCCTACCCGCCCCAGACGCCGGCGGCGGTGGTCTACCGGGCCGGCTTCGCCAACGCGGAAAAGGTGGTGCGCACCCGGCTGGACCGGCTGGAGCAGGATGTCGCGCAACTAAAGGAAGGCTGGCTGGGAATCATCTACGTGGGGCCCTGCCTGGATTGAGGACGAGACGAGCAAACCCTGACTGTACCTGGAGAGGGAAACAATGAAGCTGGTTGGCAAAACATTGATGTGGGCAGCCCTGGTGGCCTGGGTCGTCCCGGCCTGGGCCGCCGACACGGCCCCGGCCAAGGATTACCAGGTCTATGACCTGGGCGAGGTGGTGGTCTCCGGCGACAAGCCGGCGGTGCGCCAGATCACCACCACCAACGAGGTGACGGCCGAGGACATCGCCGACACCCACAGCCTGACCGTGCCCGAGGCCCTGAGCTACGTGCCCGGCGTGTCGGTGACCAGCGGGCGCAAGAACGAGCCCGATATCCGCATTCGCGGCTTCGAGCAGTTCGAGTCGCTGATCATGATCGACGGCGTGCCCTACTACGAGACCAACTACGGCAAGCTGAACCTGAACCAACTGCCCGCGAACATGATCTCGCGCATCGACGTGGTCAAGGGCGCGCCCTCAGTGCTCTACGGCCCCAACGCCATGGCCGGCGCCATCAACATCATCACCAAAAAGCCCGCCAACCGCCCCACCCTGAGCGCCACCGCCGAGATGGGCGATTATGGGGCCTATCACCTCAACGCCTCCCACGGCAACTCGGTGGGCAAGTTCCACTACTGGCTGGACGCCAACCGCCGCGAGTCCGAGGGCTGGCGCCTGAGCGACGACTACACGCCCAAGAACGGCAGCGTCGTCAACAAACCCGGCAAGACGGTCACATCCGTCCTGGAGGACGGCGGCCAGCGCAACAACTCCCTCAACCGCCAGACCAGCCTGTGGACCAAGATGGGCGTTGAGCTGGACCAGGACAACGAGTATTACCTGAGCAGCTATTTCGTGGACTCCACCTGGGGCTTCCCCCCCAGCACGGTCAGCGAGAACGTATTTTCCAGCCGGCCGGCCTTCAGCGGGTTTGCGCGCATGGACAAGTACCAGGACTGGGGCCTGGACCTGAGCGGCAAGCAGAAGGTCAGCGAGTCCGTCACCCTGCGGGGCAAGGTCTTCTATCACGACCACCTCGACGACTACGCCAGTTACTCAGACCAGACCTACAGCAACAAGATCGCCGTGAGCCGCTTCAAGGACTACTTCGCCGGGGCGGCCGGCTTCGCCGACTGGAAAATCTGCTCCGTGGATACCCTGCGCTTCGCCCTGCACTATCGCGGCGACAGCCACCAGGAGCGGGCCGACGAGTACCTGCCCTTCACCGAGGCCTTCTCCTACACCGGCTCGGCGGCCGCCGAGAACGAGTGGCGGCCCAGCAAGGCCCTGTCATTGGTGGCCGGTGTCAGCTACGACTGGTTCGACGTGACCAAGAGCCAGAAGAACATCACCGACAAGAGCGGCAACTTGGTGCGCACCGACGATCTAGCCAACCCCGACGTCAAGGACGGGATCAATCCCATGGCCGGGGCGACCTACACCCTGAGCGACCAGACCCGGTTCTTCGGGTCGGTGGCGCGCAAGGTGCGCTTCCCCACCCTGCAGCAGCTCTATTCCTCCAACACCGGCAACATCAAGCTCGATCCTCAGTACAGCATCAACTACACCCTGGGCGTGGGTCGGCCTTTCGGTCCCAAGGTCTATGCCGAGGCCGCGGTCTTCTACCATGACATCCAGGACCGCATCAGCCGCGACGGCCCCGGCCCCACGGCGCTGTATCTCAACTACGCCAGCGTGAAGATGTACGGTTTCGAGGCCTCGGGCGAGGTCAAGCCGCTCAAGGACTTGACCCTGCGCCTGGGCTACACCTACCTGCAGGCCAGGGACGACAGCGACGGCCGCGTCACCGACGACGTGATCAACGCGCCGGAGCACAAGGTCGATCTGGCCGTGAAGTACGTGGTGCCCCAGGTCAAGACCCGCATCCACGTGCAGGGCCTTTTCCTGGCCGACCAGTTCGACCAGTTGCCCACGCCCTCCCGGCCCACCCAGGCCACCTATAAGACCAGCGGTTACTTCCTGGCCAACATGAAGGTCACTCAACCGCTGTGGGAGCACCTGGACGCCTTTGTGGCCCTGAACAATATTTTTGATAAGGACTACGAGAGCGAATACGGCTATCCCGCGCCGGGCCGCAGCTTCTGGCTGGGCCTGACCACCCACTTCTAGGCCGCGAGCCTTCCCGCGCCCTGGGGGCGCGGGAAGGCTCATACGGCGACGGAATACAGCCAAAGTGCCCGCCATGGACCTGGCCATACCCCTTGCATCCGACCGGGAGCCCGACCTCAGCCGGGCGGAGCTATATTGGGATACCGCCGACCCGCCGGCCAAGGCCTGCCAACTCGACCTTAACATTCAGCGCCGCGACATGGAGCCGCCCCCAGCCCACGGCGGGGTGCTGCAAAGGCGCATCAAGCGCACGGCCCTGTGGTCCGCCCTGCTGCACGCCAGCCTGATCCTGGCAGCGGCATGGCTGGGGCAGGCCCTGGCGCCCAGGCTGGCCCAGACCATGCCCATGGTGATGGTCAGCCTGCTGCCCGGCCAGCCCGCCGGCCCGCCTGGCCCGCCTGGCCCGCGAAACCCGGCCCCGCCCGAGCCGCCGGCCAGCCCGCCCGCTGTCCCAGCGGCCCCGCCGCCCCAGCCCAAGCTCCAGGAGACACCCAAAACGCCCCCAGCCAAGCCCAAGCCGGTCAAGGAGGCCATCGCGCCGCGCAAGCAGCCAGCGCCACCGCTGGCCGAGCCGGCGCCGCCCACGGCCAGCTCGGCGGCCACGCAAGCTGACCAGGCCCCCACGGTCGCCGGCGCCAGCGGCGATCCGACCGGGCAGGGGGCGGGCATGGCAGGCTTGGCGGGTGAAGGTCTGACGGGGGTTGGCGGCGGGCCAATCGGTAGCGGCGACGGTGGCGGGGGCAAGGGCGGCGGGGCGGTGTCGCGTCCGCCCAGCCCCTTGCGCACGCCCAAGCCGCCCTACCCTTCCATGGCCCGCCGTCAGGGCGTGCAGGGCCAGGTCAAGGTGCGCTTGAGCGTGGACGCCCAGGGCCGGGTGAGCGAGGTGGTGATCGTGGAGGCTTTACCGCCGGGATATTTCGAGGACACGGTGCGCGAGGCCCTGGCCGAGTGGCGCTTCGTGCCGGCCGACGACCACGGCCGCCGGGTGGCCTCCCAGGTGACCACCACCGTCAAGTTCGAGCTGGACTAGGTGTGTGTCGGAGAAAGCCATCCATGGCTTTCTCCTCTTGGGCCGTCCATGGCCCGCCTAGGAGCCTGCCGGTGCATCTAGGCCCGGCTCAGACGTTCTTGCGCGCCCCGCCCAGCTTGCCGACTTCCATTTTACGCAAGCGCACCGAGAGCGGCGTCACCTCCACCAACTCGTCGTCGTTGATGTACTCCATGGCCTGCTCCAGGGTGAAGCGCCGGGGCGGGATCAGGCGCAGGGCCTCGTCAGCCCCGGAGGCCCGCATGTTGGTCAGCTTCTTTTCCTTGGTGATGTTCACCGCGATGTCTTCCACCCGCGAGTTCTGCCCCACGATCAGGCCGGCATAGGCCGGATCGCCGGGCTCCACGAAGATGGTGCCCCTGGGTTGCAGGTGATAGATGGCAAAGGCCACGGCCTTGCCGGTGCGGTCGCTGACCAGGGAGCCGTTGGGGCGACCGGGTATCTCGCCCTTGTAGGGGGTCTGCCCGATGACCAGGGTGGTGAGAATGCCCGTGCCCCGGGTGTCGGTGAGGAATTGCGAACGGTAGCCGATTAGCCCGCGGGTGGGTATCTCGAACTCCATGCGCACCCGGCCGTGACCGTTGTTGAGCATGCGGATCATCTTGCCCCGGCGGGCCGAAAGCTTTTCGGTGACCACCCCCACGTACTCGTCGGGCACGTCCACCACCGCCAATTCCAGGGGCTCGCTCAAGACGCCGTCCACCTGCCGGGTGATGATGCGCGGCTTGGACAGGGAAAGCTCGAAGCCCTCCCGGCGCATGGTCTCCACCAGGATGGCCAGTTGCAGCTCGCCCCGGGCGCTGACCTTGAAGGTGTCGGTGGTTTCGCCGTCCTCCACGCGCAGGGAGACGTTGTAGAGTATCTCTTTTTCCAGGCGAGCCTTGATCTGGCGGGAGGTGACCAGGGAGCCCTCCTTACCGGCCAGGGGCGAGGTATTGACCGCGAAATCCATGGACATGGTGGGCTCTTCGACGCTGATGGGCGGCAGTGGCCGGGGGTCCTCGGGGTCGGCCAGGGTGTCGCCGATAAAGGCCGATTCCACCCCGGCCACGGCGGCGATGTCGCCCGCCGAGAGCTCCTGGGCGGTGATGCGCTCCAGCCCCTGGTAGGTGTAGACCTGGGTCAGGCCGAAGCGCCCGGCCGCCTCGCCCTTCTTGAGCAGGGCGATCTGGTCGCCGGACTTGAGCTGGCCGCTGACGATCTTGCCCACGGCGATGCGCCCCACGTAATCAGAGTAGTCCAGGTTGGTGACCAAGAATTGCAGGGGCGCCGTGGGATCGAAGCTGGGGGGCGGGATATGGGCCAGGATGGCCTCAAAAAGCGGCCCCAGACCCTGACCCTCACCCTCGGGGTCGGTCAGCGCCAGGCCGACCTTGGCGTTGGTGTAAAGGATGGGGAAATCCAACTGCTCGTCGCTGGCCCCCAAATCGATAAGAAGGTCGAACAGCTCGTTCTCCACCTCGGCGATGCGCCGGTCCGGGCGGTCGATCTTGTTGATCACCGCGATGAGCGGCAGGCCGCGTTCCAGGCTCTTGGAGAGCACGAAGCGGGTCTGGGGCAAGGGGCCTTCCGAGGCGTCCACCAACAGCATCACCCCGTCGACCATGTTCAGGGTGCGCTCCACCTCGCCGCCGAAATCGGCGTGGCCGGGGGTGTCGACGATGTTGAGCTTCACCCCGCGGTAGGTCACGGCCGTGTTCTTGGCCATGATGGTGATGCCTTTTTCGCGCTCCAGGTCCATGGAGTCCATGACCCGCTCGGCTATCTGCTCGTGGGCCTTGAATACCCCGCTCTGCCACAACATGGCGTCCACCAGGGTGGTCTTGCCGTGGTCCACGTGGGCCACGATGGCCAGGTTGCGCAGGTCTTGGCGTGTTTGCATTTTTGTGCTCATAATGTGGACCGCAGGGGCCGGGGGATTAGGGCTCCCCAGCCCGCGGATACTCCTTTTTTCCAAGATGGCGTTGGCTGATGGGTAACTTAATATCAGATAGCGGGCTGGCCCGCTCAGCAATTGCACACATGCCCAACCAGAAAATCAAGAGGGGCTAGCCGATGCCGGCCAGCCCCTTGATTTCTTTGGAGCGGGAGACGGGAGTTGAACCCGCGACTTCAACCTTGGCAAGGTTGGCGGTTT
>JAZDIQ010000047.1:0-7357 GCA_043804825.1 Pseudomonadota bacterium | reverse complement strand
GGGGTGGTCAACGTCATCCCCTTCACCTGCATGCCCGGCACCATCGTCAACGCCCTGATGAAGCGCTTCCGCGAGGACCACGGCAACCTGCCCTTTTTGCCCATGGCCATGGACGGCCAGGAGCAGTCGGGCAGCCGCATCCGCCTGGAGGCCTTCATGCACCAGGTCAGCCAGTTTCACCAGGAGAACCAGCGCGGCCAGAGCGCGGCCTAATGTGGGTCGGCGAAAGCCATGGATGGCTTTCGCCTCTTGGCGCTGCCCAAAAATTATTTTTGGCCAGCTTCCGGTCTGACGCCCAAACTGAATTGGGCGTCAGACCGGGCGGACCGTCCATGGCCCGCAATGTGGGTCGGCGAAAGCCATCCATGGCTTTCGCCTCTTGGCGCTGCCCAAAAATTATTTTTGGCCAGCTTCCGGCCTGACGCCAAACATGAACTGGGCGTCAGACCGGGCGGGCCGTCCATGGCCCGCCCTGGGTTGAGGCTGGACGCCGCCTGACCGATGCCCCCACCCTCCCCCGCCGCCGGATAGCCTTCCGGCGGCGGGAGGCATTTGGCGCCCCTGGCTTGGCAAACACACCCCCGGGGGTGTAAATAATCCCATCCATCACCCGCGCGACCTCTCACACCGCTACCCTTTGAGGTGGATCATGTTCTGGGAAAAGGACATCGAGCTGATCGGCCCCGAGGGCCTCAAGGCCCTGCAACTGACCCGCCTGCGCGCCACCCTGGAGCAGGCCCGGCGCGCCCCCTTCTACCAAAAACGCCTGGCAAGCCTGGGTCTGGGGCCGGAGTCCATCAAGAGCCTGGACGATGTGCGACGCCTGCCCTTCACCAGCAAGGAAGACCTGCGCGCCGGCTTCCCCTATGAATTCCTGGCCGTGCACCGTGACGAGGTGGTGCGCCTGCACGCCTCCTCGGGCACCACCGGCACCCCCACGGCGGTCTACCACACCCAGGCCGACCTGGACACCTGGTCAAACCTGGTGGCCCGCTGCCTGTACATGGCCGGGCTGCGCCGCGCCGATGTCTTCCAGAACCTCACCGGCTACGGCCTGTTCACCGGCGGCCTGGGCCTGCACTACGGGGCCGAGCGCCTGGGGGCCATGGTCATCCCCTCCGGCGCGGGCAACAGCCGTCGCCAGGTGAGCCTGATGCGCCAGTTCGGCACCACGGCCCTGCACATCATCCCCAGTTACGCGGTGCGCATCCTGGAGACCTTCCAGGCCCTGGGCCTGGACCCCAGGAAGGACAGCCGCCTGCGCCTGGCCATCCTGGGGGCCGAGCCCCACAGCGAGGACCTGCGCCGGCGCATCGAGCGGGGCTTCGGGGTGTTGGGGATCAACTCCTACGGCCTGTCGGAGATGAACGGCCCGGGCGTGGCCTTCGAGTGCCCGGAGCGGGCCGGCATGCATCTGTGGGAGGACGCCTATCTGCTGGAGGTGGTGGACCCGGTCAGCCTGGAGCCGGTGCCCCAGGGCGAGCAGGGCGAGATCGTGCTCACCACCCTGACCCGCCAGGCCATGCCCGTCATACGCTACCGCACCCGCGATCTGGGCCGGGTGCTGCCCGGCGCTTGCGCCTGCGGCCGCACCCACCGCCGCCTGGATCGCATCGGCGGCCGCTCCGACGACATGTTCATCATCAAGGGCGTGAACATCTATCCCCTGCAGGTGGAGTCGGTGCTCCTGGGCTGCAAGGACGTGGGCAACAACTACCTCATCGTGCTGGAGCGCCAGGGCGCCAGCGACCACATGACCGTGCGCGTGGAGGTGGCCGAGAAGTCCCGCACCCTGAGCGCCGAGGAGATGAAGGCCGTGAGCCGCGGCCTGGCGGCGGCGCTGAAGGACGAGCTGTTGGTCAGCGCCAAGGTGGAGCTGGCCGCCCCGGGGAGCCTCTACGGCGGGCCTGGCAAGGCCCAGCGGGTGCAGGATTTGCGCCCGGCCTGAGCCCGCTGGGCCTTTATCGGGGGGGCCGGCCGCCTAGCAGATGCCGCGCAAAAACCTTGGGCTTTCATGCTAATATTGGGTCACGTAACCCCGCGCCACGCCCATCGGCCGAGCCGCCACTTGGCCACCAAGCGCACGAGGTCTTCTCGTCATGCCCAACTTCATCGAGGCCTTCAAGCGCCTCATCCTGCGCCGGCCGGCGGCCGAAACCGATCAGGCCGAGGTGGAAGAGCTGCGCTCGGCCTTCAAGTCCCGCTACCACGCCTTCAAGCTGCTGTTGGCCGCCAACAACAAGGCCCTGGAGATCATGTCGGACATGGAGCGCGCCCTGCGCGGCGGCCAGCCCTACGGCATGAGCTACATCCGCGCCAACTGCACGGCCGTGAGCGTCAACGTCTTCCAGATCGTGAAAAACATGGACGCCCTGGCCCCGGGCAAGTACGGGGTGCTGCTCGAGCGCTTCCGCGCGGTGCAGGAAGAGGTCAACAAGGTCCTGGCCCAGCAGCGGCCCCAGGAGGGACAGAGCCTGGTCTTGGCCCTGGAGGAGGTGGACCGCGAAATGGCCGACCAGGTGGGGGCCAAGATGGCCAACCTGGGCGAGCTGAAAAACCGCGTGGGGCTCACCGTGCCGCCGGGGTTCGTCATCAGCGCCCTGGCCTATCACCGCTTCTTCGCCCACAACGATTTGCAAGCCGAGATCGACCGCCGCATCCAGGCCGCCACCCTGGAGCGCATGGACCACCTCTTCGCCTTGAGCTCTGGCATCCAGCAGCTCATCGTCAAGGCCCAGGTGCCCCCGGACCTGGAGACGGCCATCCTGTGGGCCTACCGCGACCTGGAGGCCAAGGCCCACCCGGGGGTGACGGTCTCCCTGCGCTCCAGCGCTCTCGGCGAGGACGACGCCGGGCTTTCCTTCGCCGGCCAGTACCGCTCCCAGCTCAACGTGCACGCCGAGCACCTCTTGGATTCCTACCGCGAGATCGTGGCCAGCAAATACAGCCTACAGGCCATCCACTACCGCTTGAGCCGGGGCATCCGCGACGAGGACGTGGCCATGTGCGTGGGCTGCATGGCCATGGTCGACGCTAAGGCCGGCGGCGTGACCTACACCCGCAACGCGCTTAACATCCGCGACCAGAACATCTACATCACCTCGGTGTGGGGCCTGCCCAAGTCGGTGGTGGACGGCTCCACCCCGGCTGACCTGTTCGTCACCGACCGTGGCCAGCCGCCGGCCATCCTGGAGCAGCGGGTGGCCTCCAAGGAGCGCAAGTTCGTCTGCTACCCCGAGGAGGGCGTCTGCCGCCTGGACCTCACCGGCCAGTCGGCCCTTGAGCCCTCGCTCAGCCCGGACCAGGTGCGGGACCTGGCCCTGGTGGCCATTCGCCTGGAGGAGTACTACGGCTCGCCCCAGGACATCGAGTGGGCCATCGCCCCCGACGGCCAGGCGCTTCTCTTGCAGTGCCGGCCCTTGCAGCAGTCCCACGCCGAGCAGGGGCCCTCCGCCCCGCTGGCGGTGGCCGGGGCCAGCGTGCTCCTGGGCGGCGGGGTGACCGCCAGCCCCGGTGTGGCCTTCGGCCCGGTGTACTGGGTCAGGAAGGACCGCGACGCCCTGGAGTTCCCCCAAGGGGCGGTGTTGGTCTGCGCCCAGTCGGCCCCGCACTGGGCGGCGCTCCTATCACGGGCCGCGGCGGTGGTGGCCCAGGAAGGCGGGGTGGCCGGGCATTTGGCCAACGTGGCCCGCGAGTTTCAGGTGCCGGGGCTCTTCGGCCTGGGCGCCGCCGCCGAGGCCCTGGAGAACGGCCAGGAGGTCACCGTGGACGCCGACGGGCTGACCATCTACGCCGGCCGGGTGGAGGAGCTCTTGGCCCGCACGGGCACCCGCAAAAACCTCATGGAAGGCAGCCCCGTGCACCAGACCCTGGTGCAGGTGATGGCCCATATCGCCCCGCTCACCCTGATCAACCCCGACGCCCCGGAGTTCAAGGCCGCCAACTGCCAGACCCTGCACGACCTCACCCGTTTCTGCCACGAGAAGGCCGTGCACGAAATGTTCTCCTTCGGCAAGGAGCATCATTTCTCCGAGCGCTCCAGCAAGCAGCTCTTCTACAAGGTGCCCATGCAATGGTGGGTGATAAACCTGGACGACGGCCTCAAGGAGGACGCGGACGTCAAGTACGTGCACCTGGATAACGTGGCCAGCATACCCATGCTGGCCTTGTGGGAGGGCATCATCGCCGTGCCCTGGGCCGGCCCGCCGCCGGTGGACGCCAAGGGCCTGGCCTCGGTGATGTTCCAGGCCACCACCAACCGGGCCTTGGTCACCTCGGTCAAAAGCTCCTACGCCAACCGCAACTACTTCATGATCTCCAAGAATTTTTGCAGCCTCTATTCGCGCTTCGGCTTTCATTTCTCCACCGTGGAGAGCATGGTCAGCGAGCGCGCCAGCGAGAACTACATCTCCTTTTCCTTCAAGGGCGGGGCGGCCGACTTCGGCCGGCGCCTGGCCCGCACCCAGATGGTGGCGGCCTTGTTGGAGGAATACGGCTTTCAGGTGCAGGTGAAGGAGGACGCGGCTTTCGCGCGCATCGAGGGGCTGGACCAGGAGACCATGGAGGGCCGCCTCAAGGTGCTGGGCTATCTGTCCATGCACACCCGCCAGTTGGACATGGTCATGGGCAACCCCGCGGCGGCGGCCCATTTCGCCCAGAAGATGCGCCAGGACCTGGCGGGGGTGTGCCCCCTGCCGGAGAGCGCGGCCAGCCCGCCGACGGGGGCGGAGGCGGCCCGGGCCTGAGGCCCGGCCTAGGCCTATTTCGCGGCGTCCCCGCGGGAGCCGGCCAGGCCCGTCCCAAGCAGGGCGTTAAACGGCCCGTTTAAGCCCGCGGGGGCTCCCTGCCCACCTGCCCGGATAACTCCGCGACGCCCCAACGGGAGCCGAACACCCCCGCCCAGGGTAGGGCTTTGAACGACCCGTTTAGGCCCGGCGGCGGGCACGCCGCCTACTGGCCGACGGTTTCCTTGAGGGCGTTGATCTTCTTTTCTTGCAGGGTCTTTTTCTGGAAGGCGTCCTGTATCTTGTAGACCAGCTCGTCGATCACCGCCGGCTTGAGCAGGTAGTCGAAGGCCCCCAGCTCCATGCCCTCGATGGATACCTCCAGGTTGGCGTGGCCGGTGAGCATGATCACCTCCACCAGGGGGTGGGTCTTCTTGATGTGGCGGATCACCTCCAGACCGCTCATGCCCGGCATCTTCACGTCCAGCACCACCACGTCCACCGGCTCCTGGTCCAATACCTTCAAGGCGTCGGCCCCGTTGGTGGCGTTGAGCACCGAGAGCTTGCGCAGGGTGAGCCGGTTGGTCAAAGGCTCCATGAAGTCGGGTTCGTCATCCACCAACAGCACCTTGATATCGGCCATGGCCGTAACCTCCTCCTGGTAAAACCATCGGCTCCCGCTCGCCGGCCCATTTCCGGGCCTGGCTCCGGGCTTGGCGTCGCCGACCCGCCGACGCGTCCGCCGGGCGGCTGCTGGGCCTAACTCTATGCTTTTAGCGGAAGGCCTTCAAGAGTCAAAAGGAGATCACCAGGCGGGGGGCCTGCCTATTTGTGGTGCCAAGGAAGGGGCCCGGCCGGTGGGGACGGCCGGGCCCGTTGGTGGGAGACCAGGACCCCGACCGGCCCCCTCCTCGGCGGGAGGAGGTAACGGCCGGGGCCCTGGAGTGGAGGCTAATGCTCCAGTTGCATGCCGTAACCCTCGAACATGTACATGATGGCGTAGCCGTACCAGAGGGTGTAGGCCACGTAGAACAGCAGGGAGAAGACCACGATGCCCCACTTGTCGCCGATATTCTGGGGCGTGACGCCGTAGTAGTTGTAGGAGCACTCCACGGCCTTGGTCTTCACCGTGCCGGCGAACTTGGCCTCGGGGAACTTCTTCTGCTTGTTGAGGTCCTTTTCCATGGCCTCCAGGGCCTTGTGCCAGGTGTAGAGCACCAGGCGCTCGGGGTAGCCGTACTTCTGGGCCACCTTTTCGCCACGGTTGTGGAACATGTCGTCGGAGTCGGCCAGGCAGTTGTGCAATATCTTGCCCAGGCCGCCCTTGACCTTGACCGTGGAACCCTCCACCGTGGCCTCGGCGCCACCGCTGGCCCGGAACAACAGGGCGGTCTGATCGGCCTGGCGGGCGTCCTTCATGGCCAGGGTCAGCTCCACGGGCTGGCCCACGAAGCTGTCGCTCTCCTTCTTGACCTTGGGGATGTAGTAGGCCGAACCCTTGGAGATGGTGTTGTAGAGGTTGTCCAAGTAGTTCAGGCCGTTCTGCTCCTTGCCGTCGCCGTCCTTGCCGTACCAGGGCATGAAGATGATGACGAAGACCACGAAGAAGGCGATCAGGGCCACCAGGCCGCCGATGAATTTTTTGGGATGGGCGATCATTAGTGCACCTCCCCCTTGAGCTTTTTGATGTTCATGAAAAAGGTGCCGATGACCCAGATGGCGAAGATGCTGATGACGATGAAGAAGGCGTATACGCCGATGTTGTCCAGCATCTTGGCGGTGTCCTTGGTGATGCTGATGTACTCCATCTCGCCCATCTTGCCCGGCAGGGCGAAGACCCGGTTGATGAAGCCGGCCAGCACCGCCATGGCGTAGAAGCCGCGGATGTAGATGCCCGGCACCACCTTGGTGACCATGGCCCCGATCTGGATGCCCAAGAGCGAGCCCAGGAGCATGCCCATGGCCAGGGTGTAGAAGATGAAGCCGTAGATGGCGTACTGGCTGATGGCCGCGTAGCCGGCGGTGAAGACGATCTGGAAGATGTCGGTGCCCACGGTGGTCAGGGAGCTGACGCCCAGCACGTAGACGAAGATGGGGAAGGTGAGGAAGCCGCCGCCCACGCCCATGATGGCCGCGGCGAAGCCCACCAAAAAGCCCGAGAGCACCAGGAACAGCCAGGATATCTGCCGGCCGCCGGGCACCAGGCCCTGGTCGAAGGTGATCATGGGGGGGACCTTGATGGCCTGGAGCTTCTGGGGCAGGCCGCCCAGGTCCGCGCCCTCGCTCTTGCCGCCGCCATGGGCCCCGCCGGTGTCGCCCTTCTTGCGGGCCTGCAAGAAGTCCATCAGGGCGTAGGCGCCCAAGAAGCCCAGCATCAGCACATAAATGGTGGTGATGAAGGCGTCGCTGAGGATGGGGTTGATCTCATAGATCACCCGGTTGATCACCCCGCCGCTGGTGGCCCCGCCGATGGCCCCCACCAGGAAGATCATGGCCAGGGAGACGCTGATGTTGCCCAGCTTGCGGTGGATGACGCTGCCCATGATGGCCTTGGCGAAGATGTGGAACAGGTCGGTGCCCACGGCCAGGATGCCCTTGATGCCCGCCGACATCAGGGCCGGGGCGATGATGAA
>JAZDIQ010000046.1:0-42271 GCA_043804825.1 Pseudomonadota bacterium | reverse complement strand
CGGTTACCCAGCGTCATCCCCTTTGCCCGGCACTTATTCACAATGCGGCCGGCTTGCTCTGGAATCGGTGGCCGACTTCCCGTGGAATGGGTGGCCGGCTTCCCGTGGAATCGCCGGCCGACTTGCTCCGGAATCCGCAGCCTGGGGCAAGGCCAAAACCCAACCGGCTCTAGAGCCCTGGGCCATGGACGCCACCGGCCGAGTCATTTACGATCAGGACAGGCATGAGGTCGACCGCCTGCTTTTCAGCGACCCTCTCTATCAAGGATTCCCCGGGTTGTTGGCCCTGGGACGCCGAATGCTGGCTGAGCCTAGCGGCGAGGGCGAGTACTCCTTCCCTGCCAAGGGCAAGCACCAAGCCCTAACCAAATACTGCGCCTGGGCCACGGTGAAACTGCATGGCGTATGGTGGCGTCTGGTTATAGCGCGACCGAGCCGGTGATTACGGTGTACAGGCACTCGGAGAAATGTCGAGCGACGCCGGTTGCGTGGATCGCTGGATCATGACACCATAACTACGCCAATGCCACCCATGATGACGAAGATGTAAAAATGCCTCTCACCTTAATTAGGCCGCCAAACTGTCCCACAAATGGGGACTACTCATAGCATTAATAACCGAGCGTCATTGCGTCCAAGCGGATTCCGATTTGCTCGATGTCAGAGGGTGTTTTTGCGTATGAAGCATCGTGATACAGACGTGAATAAGCACTCCGATACCCCCATGGCTTAGTTATCCACTCTTCAAGTAGTATCCCCCGTCGAAGGATAATAGCCAAGTCGCAAGTTATTTCCAGAAAAAGTAAATCATGGCTAGCAACGATCATAGACCATTCCGAATTACAGGTATATTGTGTTGCGAGGAAGTCTATCACCCGTCGCTTGTTTATTTCATCTAAACCCGAAACAGGCTCATCGAGAATCAACAGCTTAAGGTCTGGGAAAGCTACTATCGCTCGCACCAATGCTATGCGCTGTTGCTGCCCAAAGCTTAATTGACGGGGAAGACGATGCGCAACTGAGGAAAAGTCGATACCCAACTGGTTGAGGGCAGCAGCGATCAAATCATTATCCGGATGACGAAAGCCATGGATGTGCGCCGGCTCCGCGAATAGCTCGGCCACGGATGCGTAGGGGTTCAGACTTTCCCGAGGATCTTGGGACAGAAACTGGAAGTATCGCCGCGAATGGCGCTTTGTAGCTGAATCGAGTGACCGTATTGCGTTCCCGTCGAAGTAGATTTCTCCGTGGCTCGGTGGTATGAGCCCGCAGAGGGAACGTAGCAGTGTGGTCTTGCCCGATCCGGATTCACCGAGAACACCAAGAGACTGGCCCTGTCGGACCGTTATTGAGCAATCTTTGATTAGCGGAATTCCGTTGGCCAACGCGATCCCAAGGTCACGTGTCATCAAAATCGGACGTGCATCATCATATCCTAGTTTTGTCTTGGTAGGCGTAGTGGAGTCTGAAACTACAAGAGTTGTAGCTCTCGATACCTGAGGCGTCGAATTTGTTAAACAGCCCTCTGAGAGCCTCAGTATCGTACACCCGAGCAGAGTCGCGTCCGGTTCCTGGTGAGTGACAAATAACAACGCACAATTCAACTGGCCCGTTTGGCGAAGCAGCCAGGCCAGTGCGGCCGCCCTGCTCAATCCGTCTAGCGCTGAAATCGCCTCGTCGAGAACCAGCAAGCTGGGACGACTTGCCAGCGCTAAAGCAAGGAGTACTCGCTGAGAGAGACCGCCAGAAAGCTCCTCGGGGAAATGATCTGCCAGCCTCGTGGGATCAGGCACTAACAGGGCTTGAAGGTTTTCGAGAAACGTATCATATGCCAAATCGCAATCAATAGTACGGTGCTCAAGCAACTGTCGCACCTGCTGGCGCACTGAATAGGCTGGGTGCAGGTGTCCGACCGTTCCTTGAGGTACATAACCGACCTTTTTATCGACACCAGAACGCCAGGCAATCCGCCCGCTAACGCGCAATTCCGGTGCCACTCGCGGTAATAAGCCCAAGAGCGCTTGGCACATCAGCGATTTTCCAACTCCGCTGGCGCCTACCAGAGCCAAGCGTTGCGCCGGTTCAATGGCGAACTGTGGGACCCGTAGCAGATTTTCCTGGTCGTGAGCGACCGTCAGATCGCGCACTGAAACCAGGGCTTCCCGAGTCAAAACCCTTACTCCGTGTCCGCAAGATAGTCAATCATGTCCGGTAAATACTCGTCAAAGATGAACTCATCAGCTTTAGACCCATGCTCATTATGCACGCGAATTGTTTTTAAGGCCTGGAATAGCCGCATAGACAAACTGCTAGCTATTTTCTTCCGACGGATAATGGGGTTAATACCGGAAAATCTCTGAGCATGGGACAGTTGGCCGATATGCCTATCAACGGAATCATACACACGCTCCCAAAAACTATCGTCTTCTCCTTCTTTGAAGATGGAGATGAATTCTTTTCGATAGCGTGCACGGCGATCGTAATCGGGATCGGAATTGGATGCAACCCCGTCGTCATATACAAAGTACTCGGAAACTGGTCTCACCTCGACGGGCGGGAACTGCGCAAGCCGGGTCAGCAGGTCGGGTCGAAAGCCGACCGGATGTTCGGTGGCAATGCTTCCGCGAAACCGTTTGACTTCCTGACGAAGGTCCTTGTGGGTCGCAGAAACGACTACGATATTTGAAACATCCTCAGGGATGCTCTCTCGTCCTCGACGCGCGACCTTTCTCTCCTGTAGGGCCATGAGGAGATTGTCCTGAATTGCCACGGGAGCATCCGCGACCTCATCTAAGAACAGTGTCCCGCCCAAATACGAGCAAATTTGGAATAAGCCAGGTTCACTGTCGGATGCTCCGAAAGCTTGTCCGAAGAGCCGGTCCAATGAGGCTAGCAGGGGTGCTCCGTTTCCACTCAACGTGCCGCAAGCGATCTGTAGGAAATTGAAGCTTGTTGCTTTCAGTAACTCGGTCGTGGAACAGTTTAAACTTGTTGAGAGCATTTTTATCTCATATATTTTCCATGCCAACTTAATTAGATACCCCTTAATATCTTTGTTATCTGTATCAACTATTCCATTAATCTTGTCGCCCCATGATGGTAAGCCGCTAAATATTGTTGGGTCTGAAGTGGAATAAGGCGTCCCACATTTATCTCCGTTAGAAGTAATTGACACGGTCCAATTATGTGTTTGTGCGTTAATAATGTCTACTAGGCGCTCTTGCCCAAATTTAGAGGCGCTCAGAAGATTATCTTTGATATGTTTTAGCCACTTATCCTCACCATTTTGTCGTACGAGATTTACCATGCGAAACATATGAAAATTTTCGGCCGCTGCGCCCTTGCCTCCTCCAGGATCGCCGACTAAAAGAAGCCGCTCACATCTATTTTCAGCAGCGACAGCAAGCAGTTTTGTCGTCTCAATTGACAGCGACCCTTTTAATGAGCTTATGTTGCCTGCCCGAATTAGATTGATCACAGCAAAGACAGCGTTGTTGCAGAAATCAAGAAGAAACTTCTTTCTCAGAGGTTCTTTATCATCACCATTGTCATAAATAAAATCTTCAATCAAATCTGAGCGGATTCCTTCTCTGTCTTTGGGGTTATTGATTTTATTTTTGATTGCATCAATCATTGCATCGAACGAATCACCACTCGCCGCCCGATACGCGAGGCACGCCATCATATGAGCGATACTCTTGGCGATTTCCTCAGAATGCTTTTCCTTCTCACCATCATTTTCAAAATACTTTTCTAAATTTACCTTGCGGGATCGTAAATTGTTAATCCAACGATTTAAGAAGGCTTTTCGCTCGTCGTATACCAGTTGTTGCAGGCCCTGTGCTACATTTGCAAGGTATTTTTTGTCGCTTTCTACTAAGCTATTCTTTGCAAGGAAAAATACAGCAAAATCAGGAATGCCGTCAGCAAAAAAAGAGCAAATGACGAATACAGGCATGGCAACTCGAAGGGAATTGCATTCTAGCCTTTTTTTAAGACCGCCAAGAGATCTTAGATGCGTGATCGCCCTTCCCTCTGAATGGTCTTGCAATTTTTTATTGATCTGAAGATCAGCATAAACATAGAAAGCTTCCAGCTCATTAGATTTAAATAGCATATCATCTAGTTTGACTTCATGGAGTTGTGAAAATACGCCTGGGGTAATTAGCTGTCCCCCGTTATTCTCTATGTCGTTCCACAGCTTACTTGCCCACAAATTAGTGCGTTTCGGTTGCGGAAACCATCGAGCCCAAAGTTCGGCACCTCCAGAATATTTTGAAAATTCCTGGTCTAGAGTTGCTTGGATATTATGGATATCGAATCGGTCGCCAGATACACTCACATCTCTTGGTTCCACATTCTCGATCTTCGGAATATCACCTTCCCGGACTAGCCTGAAATGCTTGTGATATTCATCATTATTTGCATTACCAATCCAACCCGGGATCTCGAAATCGGAAGTGGTGATGGTGGCATTGGGCCAAAGATTCAGCAGGTTGATGACGACTTCAAAAGGGTTAAGAAACCAATAGATCTGCGCCGCCCAATCCGGCTGCTCGCCGCCCCCTCCCACGGCTACCGCTCCTTCTTAGAAGAAGTCTGGCGGGGTTTTTGCGATAACTGCTGCTGTCTTAGCTTGCGAAGTAAAGCAGCAAGGCTTTTCGTGAGTCCTCCCTTACTACCTGCTGGAGATGGCATTTTCGTTCCTCGCTTCCATGAAAAGATTAATTTGCCAAACAGCGCCAAGGACCAGCATCACGCCACCAAGCGGAGCGATGAACAACCAGGGGGCCTGGATTACGTAAGGCCTAGAATCGGCAAGCATACTCCCAAGTGAGGGCACAGTGGGATCAGCTAAACCAAAAAAACCGAACAATGATTCATAGGCGACAAGAGAAATCAGGTCCAACAGGATATACGTCCTTAGTCGCGGCCCGATTGCTGGCAACCAATATTTGCGCAACCTCCAGTAAAACGGGGCACCGAGGATCGTTGCACCCTGCATTTGCGGAAGGCGGCGCACAGAAGATATCTCTCCGAAGAAAACCGGGGTTCCGTAGGTAAAGGACAGAACCGCGAGGGGAAAAGTTATCGCTCCCGGCACACCACGCAACAGTACAGAAACAGTCAGCGCAATTAGCAGTGGCGGTACTGCTTGGAGGGCGATGAGAATTATTTTGCCGATGATAGTATCGCGTTGACGCCTACTCATTGCAAGTGCGGACGCTGCAAAAAATGCAGCCGAAGAACCAAGTGCTTCTGCTAGAGTCACGGTGATGGCGCTATGCCATGCTGCTCGAGAGGTCCGCACGATCACGTCCCGCCCGAGGCGGTCGGTCCCGGCCCAGTGCTGAATAGAAGGCGCCTGCATGGATGCCTCAGTCACAATGTCATCCGAAAGGAAATGCCCAGAAACCAACAACAGCAAGGCAGCAAATATCCAGGCGGCCAGAAGCACTTTTTTCGTAAGATTCATAAGTTTTCAGACCGCAGTGGCCCTGGCATAGTGTAAAACAGCAGCAAATCGCGCAAGAGCCCAAGCGCGATGGCTACCGCTGAAAGCACAGTGCCGATAAATAAAATCACAGGCATGTCCAGCCTTAAAGCCGACACCAGAAGCCAGCGGCCAATGCCTGAAATGCCAAAAAGCGGCTCTACCACGATCAATCCCGTAGCCACGAAAAAAATCATGGCGTTGATGAACACGGCCATGGTACCCGGCGCAGCGCGAATAAATCTTGGCACCTGCGCGAATCCCCTTAGCCCATAATGCCAGGAGAGAATACTGTGCGAGGCGCTCCTTGCTTCTCTCCATACCCCAAAGATGCTAGTGCTAAGAAGGATTCCAGGGAAGACCGCAAGCGAAATTCCGGCGTATAACCAAAGTGGTGCAGCGATTCTCGAAGACATGAAAAGAAGTAGCGTCGAAGTCACGAAAACGGGAACAGTCGCGGCCATTCCGACAAAGGACGACACTATTACTCGGAAGCGCTTAGACACGGCCATCAGGACCGCTAATCCGCTCCCAATCAGAACCGACAGCACCGATGCGGAGGCAACCACCGCCATACTTTGCGGAATCTTTTCGATGAGGATTGGAATTACTAATTCTTGCGTATATAGGCTGCGTAGCTCTCCTCGCGCCAGACCTCTCCCAAAGGACTCAAGCCGAGTGAGAGCATCGCCATCCAGTCCGTATTCCTTGCGAATGTGGTCGAGCACTGTGGCGTTAGCGAATGCACCGGCCACTTGATAGGTGGCGTCTGGGAGTCCAAGGGTTAGCAAGAATATGAGCATAATGGCCAAAATGAAGCCCAGGATGTGCTTCACTATCTTGCTGGCCATGGCTAACCTTGTGTTCGATTCCAATTTAACTAGCGCCAGTTAACGGGTTATAAACCGATAAGGTCGTTCGAGGTATTGGTTGATCGGAAGGTAAAAAGGCGAACGTATCAGGTAAGAAAATTTTCTATGGATTAAGGGTACCGCAACATTATCGGCAATTAGGGTATCTTCCAACCCTCTGATTTTGATAATGCGGAGCTTTGGGTCGATGATCGAAAAGGCATCAACAAGCTTTCGCTTGAACACTTCGCTCGTGTATCGGGAAAAATTAAGTCCCTGAGGCGGATTGGCACCAGGGGTGAAGAAAAGGAAATAGACATCCTCGCCGGGAGTCACTGCATTCCACCAGAAACGATAGAACGTCAAATCACCACCAAAAGCCTTTTCCAAAAGTTCCGGCCATGTCAGTTTATTTAGGACGACATGTACCCCCGGTATCCGTTGCAGCTGATCGCGAACAAACTGAACGGTTACCTCGGGAAGTTCTCCGATATCCGTCGTCAACTGAAGTTCGATGGTAGTTAGCTGATGATCAATGAGATATTCCCTTACCAAGCGCTGGGCTTCCGCAAAATTCTCCTGAACGCCCACCGCCTTAATTTCCTTGGCACCCCTATATGAGGGCGCGACTGGAGGCAAGAAACCAAATGCGGGTTCAGCGATACCGCTCAGCACAGAAACTAGCTTATCTCGATCGATTGCTATGTTGATGGCTTTTCGTATACGCGGATCATTGAATGGAGGTTTTGTCATATCCATCACTAGGTAATCTAGCTCGTTTGCAGTCACAGAGTGAATGAGCCCTGCACCAGATTTCTGTATCTCTCTTCCAGCGTATAGTGTTTCCAACTCTAATTGGACGAGGTCTAATTCGCCTCGACGAAACGACGCAATTGCCGCGACAGGGTCAGAAACGATGTGGACTTCAACAACGTCGGGTCCCATTGGCACCGACTTATCCCAGTATTCGCCAAATCGTTGAAATTCGATTTTATTATCAGGGAAATAACGAGTGAGCACGTAAGAGCCCGTTCCGCAGCTGGCCTGATTAAAGACTTTGCTCCCTAAGAGCCCGACAACAGATTGTGGATAAACCCAAGCCCCCGCCATTGCGAGCCGCTCAAGAATCGGGAATGGTCTTAGCAACTCAATTTCAAGTGTTTTCTGATCTATGACTCTAAAGCCGTCTACTAACGCCCCTGGTCCCTTTTCCCTAGCTTCTGAAGCCCCTTTCACTAGATCCGTAAACAGCCAGGCGTAGTTTGATGAAGGCTCGGTCACTGCGCGTCCTAGAGAATAGACAACGTCAGCCGCTTGAAGGACAGGCAAAACCTTACCCTCGCGCGAGGCTCGGTGGAACTCAACTCGATCTTGTAACTTAAATCGCCACAGCTTGCCATTTGACGATACTTGCCAACTTTTTGCGAGGGCTGGAACGACCTTCCCTTTGACATCCATTTTGACCAATCCTTCATACGCATTGGCCAAAAGTGTAATCGTTACAGCATCGGTGATTCTAATGGGGTCCAGATTAGTGGGATTTGCTGAAACTGAGTCTCGAAATGTCCATTTGCTCACCTCGACGGAAGGATGCGCCATGTGCAGCCAGGTTAGTACTGCAATCACCAAAGCAAACAACCCCATCGATGCCAATAACCACGTTCGAGCTTTCATGACGCAAAACATCCCATTGCTGAGCATCTTCTGTTTTCACTTCGACAAACTATTTCACAATCACGACCCCGGCAATAGCTCGGCATCGATTCTTGCTCCGAGTTGAGACGTCTCGCTAAATTTGCCAGAATTGCGCGTGGTGTTTCGAGCAGCAAGTTACCGAACGAATGAGATAAGTAACCCGAATATTCAATTGCGTCCGGCAACAGCGCAAATCCTTCAGGACTAATTCGCAACTGATAGCGACTCAGGAGTTGATTGTTGTTATAACGCACAAAAAGATTATCACTGACATGACCCCAGAGCATCCCAGTATCATCTTCCGCAACAGCACCTCTACCTGGAAGTATTTCATTTTCAATGAGATGAGCAAGGTCTGGCAAGCTTGAAGGGAAAACGTCCAGGAACATCTCTTCGCAACGTCTTGATCCTTTCGCTAGGCTGGATATTGTTTCCTCGAACCGTTTCCCAGGAAGCGGTAGTCTCTTGTCCACATGCTCGTTTGGATGAATGGCCAGAAACACGATTCTTGGATTATCGGTTAGTTCGGATACCCAATCGATGTGCCGGGTGATGGCTTTAAACGAACAATTCCATTGCGATAGCGCTGTAGAAATATAAACCCGCTCCACAGCTTCTGAGCTGACACCTGATTTCAAAAATGCTTCAATCGCAGCGAGGTGCTTAGTGCCGCGAATCCGTTTATCCACCTCCGGGGGACCGTCAATTGAAATATCCAAGAAATCCAACGGGCTACTTTTTGCATGCCAAGCCGACAAGAACTCCCCTGCATACATACCGTTCGTAACCAAGCCAGCGCGCAGGCCGTTGCGTTTCGCGACCTTTAATATTTGCACTGTTTTTTCACGACTTCCATCTGGGAGCAACGGCTCCATTGCTGAAACCGAAACGGCAACGGGGGAATATTCTTTGATTAATTTATCGATTAAATCCCCCCACTCTTCAGTACCAAGCGTGCCTGAGTATCGGTCAAAAAATCTTGGCAAATCACAATGTTTGCAGCGTAGGTTGCAGGTTGAATTAACCATTACGCTTAAGCTGCGAAATGGAGGAAGGGTATACCCTTCCTCATTGAGGCTATTTTTTTTCGCCACCTCAATCCGTGTAGCCTTTGACTCGACTTCTTCCAAAAAACCTCCACAGTGACTAATGTTGCTAATTCCCTCGATCAATCAATAAATTACGCGATTACTCATTATCGGATCACCTCGGCGCCGTTCAGTGTATGATATGAGGCATTGAACCGAAAGCCAAGAGAACACACGCCTGACGCTCGTGGTATTTATCTGCCTGAAAACACAGCATGAAGCTCCGTCTCTCAACCTAGGAGTATGGTAGCCCCACTGGGGTTCCAAGTCAACCAACGCTAGGTAGCTCAAGCAGTGCCAAGCACAGGCCTATTCTAGAAGATACCAGAAAGGCCGAGGCTACATGGCCCCACCAGCAGCGATCCTGGTAGGGCGCGCGGGCGATGGCTTAAAATCACTTGTACGCAGAAGAGGCAACGCAAACTTGGTTGAAGCGCACCATTGATTCAGCCACACATGTACAATGAACCAGAACGCTTTTAAATTGTTACGAAAAACACCATATCATATTCAATTTTAATCGCGCAACCAGCTTCCATTTGACCAGCAGCCCGCCCGAACCCTGCCGTTTCCTTCGCACTCCTCCCTTTCCCTTGCCCGTGGGGGCCTACCGTCCTCAGACGTTACCGGTTGGAGGTGGGGCTTCTTTTGCTTTAGATGAAGAACGATCCCGGGGCAGCAAATGTTCAAGGCAGACGAGGAGCCGTATTAACGCCTCGGAGGGCTCCCGACCTTTGGCGAGGATAGCCCTCACCTCACCCCACCTCCCCCGCCTTGTCTTCAGCCTTCCCCATCCCCACCTCTGCCGGCAGGCCCAACCACTTCTCCGTCTCCCCGGCTGCCATATCCTTATAGAACTGCTCCAGGCGCTGGGGGTCGCCTATCCACAGGCCGCCTTTCTTGCTGATGGGCATGCCGGGGTACTCCCGCTTGTGCTTGATCACCGTTACCTCGCTGAAGCCCACGAAAGCGGTGATCTCCTTCATTCCGTTGAGGATGTTGGCCTTTACCATCGGCTATGACTCCTTGTCATGGGTTGGCTGTCTTCATCGTGGCCGGTGCTGGCCGGATCTTCCGTCTCCTGGTCCTTGCTCATGTAGCGCAGGCCCAGGTAATCGGCAGAGACCAGCTGCAAGACCTCGCAGTCCAGGTAGTGGTTGGCCCGATTGCCGATCTTCTGCCAAAAGCCGCGCTCGTCGCGTTCCTCAGAGCAGAGCTGGCGAGCGTAGTCGGTCAAAAGGCCCGCGGCCTTTTCGTTCTCCGGGGGCTTGCCGTCCGGCCAATTGTTGTGCAGGTGCCAGGCGCCCCCGTCGCCGGGGCTGATGCGCAGCTTGCCGTCCAGCAGGTCGTTCTTGTAGTAGTTGGTGTTTACGCCAAAGAGCATCAGGCCCGGGTGGGTGTCGATCTTGCTTTGGCGGTAGGGCTGGGCCTTGATGCCCTCGTAGCCCTTGCTGGGGGCAAAGGGCGGGTGGAGCTGGCACCAGTCGTAGACCTCGCGGGTCATCTCGCCGTCGCCAGAGTCCACCAGGCCAAAAGCGATCACGCAGGCCTGGCCGGCGGGGTCCGGGTATTGATCCTGGAAGAGGGCCTTCTCCAGGCCGGCCCAGGAATCCACGAAGCCGGCGCGCACCAGCCAGGATTCGCGCTCCGGGCCAGGGGCCCAGGCCCGTATGGTGAAGTAGAAGCCAGAGCGCTGCACGTCCACGCAGGCGATCAGGGCCACGGCGTCAGCGGGCACCAAGCCCGGGGGCCGCTCATCACATAGAGCCAGGATCATGTCCTCGGAGCGCGTGGCCTGCTCACTGCGGTAAGGCAAGGCCAGCATCTTGTTGAACAGGGTCACATCGGCCCTGGGGTCGGTCTGGGCCTTGATGGCCTGGGCGGCGATCTTGCCCAGGGTGACGAAGGGGCTATGGAAGGCGCTGAAGTGGAAGCCCACCTTGATGGGCCGGGCCAGGCCCTGCCGGCGCTCCCACCACTGGGCCTTGGCGTCCCAGAAGTGGGGCCGGTAGGCGCCGGCCTGTGCGGCGCGGCGCCGCTCCACCTCGCCCCAAGGCGCCTCGCAGTGCTCGCACTGGTACCAGGCCAAATTCTCGGCCTCCACCCGGTCCGGCTCCGACTCCAGGCCCTCGTCCCATTTGAGCTGCTCGCGGCGCATGATCTGCAACTGGCCGCACAGCGGGCACCTGGCCATGTAGACGCGGACCTCCTGGCACTTGCAGAGGTTCTCCCAGCCCAGGGCGTCCTCCACGGTGCAGGTGGTCACGCCCAGAACCTTGGAGGTGTGCGGGAAGGTGGTGGTGCGAGCCTTGGACAGGTCCACGGCGTCCATGGTGTCCTTGCGCGGCACCGGCCACAAATCCACTTCGTCCAGGAAGACCTGCGGAATGGGAAAGGTGGCCAGGGAGGCTTCCGAGCGCGGCCAGCCCATGTAGGTCATGGAGGCCATGAGGCGCAACTCGTAGTTGCCCAGGTCCAGGGGCGAGCCGGTCAGCAGCTGGCGCAGGGCCGGCGAGGCCTTGATGATGGGCTGCAGGCGCTCCTTGCTCACCCGGGCCGCGCTTTTTTCGTCGGCCATGACAAACAGCGACCAGGCCTGGTCGTAGTGCTGGCCGTAGCCCCAGCAGTTATAGGCGATCTGCGTCTTGCCGCCTTGCAGCGGCCCGATGACCCACACCTCGCGCACGTGGGGCAGACCCCAGGTGTCCATGGGCTCGATGAGGTAAGGCGTGTGCTCGTTGCGCCAGGGACCCTTCCAAGGTCCATCGGTGGCCACCCGGAAGCGCTCCGACCACTGCGAGACGCTCAAGGGCTCCTTGCGGCGCCAGGCCTCGATCTCGCCAGCGGTCAAGGCTATGGCCGGAAACAGGTCGGCCTGTGCGTTTTCAAGGGCCTGCATTTTACCTGCCTTGCTCGTGGAGCCGCATATTTGCTGACCTTTGCGAAACAGCTTGATTAGGATTGAGCTTGGGGTAACTGAGGAGCCGCCAGCCTGATCTCGCCTTGGCTGGCATAGCGGTGCAGCCAGTCTTCCACCTGGCGTTCGGCCAGGGCCAGGGCCTCGGGGGCCTGGGCCGGGTCCCCGCCCACCAGGAAGATTATCTCCTCCATGGCCAGCCGCACCCAGCCCAGCATGTCGGCCTTGAGGAGCCTGGCCCGGGTGGCCAGGTCGCGCTGGTACTGCTCCAGGGGGATGTACTTGCCCTCCAGGATTTCCTGCTGCAAGCGCATCTTGGCGGCCTGGGCCTCGGCCCGCTGGATCTCGGCCAGGACCTTGCGCTCCTGCAAGGCATCCAGCTTCTCGGAGCCGGCGCCGTCCTTGCGTTTCAAGTGGTCATTGGCGTAGCGCAGGACCGCGCTTTCCGAGAACAGGCCCTCGCGATCCGGACGCAGGAGCCCCCGCTCGCGGTGGGTGTAGGCGGTGTTCTCGGAGATCTTCCAGCCCTGGCCGGAGAGGAAGACCGCCACCTGGCGGGGGTTCTTGAAGAGCTGCTCAGGCGCGAGCGCGCCGGGGTCGGCTCCGGCCTGGGCCTGTGCCTGCCTGGCGTCGTGATCATCCAACGCCTTGAGGGCCTTTTGATAGGCGGCCTGGTTGGCGATGGTGGGCTCCTTGAGGGCGGCCTCCATGGTCTTGGCCAGGACCACCCGCAGGGCCTCGCCGGTCTTTTCCTTTAGATCGTTCAGGCCCAGCATGGCTCGCCATCCTGGCGTTGAGCTGGGCCGGCCAAGGCCTCGACACCCGTCTCCCGGCTTGCCTTGCCTTTGGGAACAACCGCACAACTACTTAATATTATTAAACAATCCTGCCATTTGCTGTTGACGGCCAGGAATCGCACGTGATATCTAGTAGTTACGTTGTTGACACAAAACCAAGGGGGTAAGAAATGGCCAAGACCAGCTACGTGATCAAGAGGCTCAGCAAGTACGCGCCGGTGGAGAACAGCCAGGGCAGCGGGCTCTATACCTGCTGCTTTAACGAGGTGGTGATCCAATTCTATGATCAAGACGGCCAGGCGATCTGCATCCGGGTGCGTCGCGAGGATGAGCACGATGACCCGTACACCGACTACTGCGCGGGCAGCTTCTTCGACAACATCACCCAGGCCATAAATCGAGCCTTGGCCGAGTGGACCCTGTGCCACCGCGAGCCCTGCCCGGCCTGCGCCCACGACATCGGCACCAAGCGCTGGGTGGATGGCCGCACGGTCTGGACCTGCCACAAGTGCGGCGGGCCGATTTCTGGCAAGTACCAGAAGCCGGTGCCCACGCCGGCCGCCCAGCTGGGCACCCAAGAGAACCAACCTGGCCTGCTGCCCATCGGCTCCAAGGTCTACTACACCGGCGACTACGCCAACCATGACGGCGAGGGCTGGGTGGGCAGCCACATGCCGGCCAGCCGCTTCGGCGGGGCCTCGCTGAACATCCAGCTGGAAGACGGCCGAGTCTTCGGCGGAGTCTTCCAGGCCAACGTGCGCTGGCCCGATGAGCCTAACCGGGGCCAGCGCTTCGTGATCCGCGAGGTTGCCAAGGTCCCCGAGGCGCCGGCCCCCACATCGGCAGAAGTCGAGGCCTGCCCGGTGGAGCGGCCCCGGCCCCGCCTGCGCCTGATCGGCCTCAACTAACGATAGCCCGCATGCCGCCTGGCCTCCCGCGCGGGGGCCGGGCGGGAAAGGACAAGCATCATGGCTCTGGACCGACTGCCCCTCAGTGAGATCGAGCCCAACCCCCGGCAGCCCCGCAGGCTCTTTCGCAAGGACAAGCTGGAGGAGCTGGCCGCCAGCATCGAGGAGCATGGGCTCCTGGAACCCATCGTGGTGGCCCGGCGGGGCCGCAAGTGGCAGATCATCATGGGCGAGCGTCGCTGGCGCGCCTGCCGGCTGACCAAGCGCTACCAAGGCCAGCCGGTGCCCGTGCGGGTGATGGTCACCAGCGACCAGAAAATCGCCGAGATGTCCTTGATCGAGAACATCCAGCGCGAGGATCTGACTCCCCTGGAGGAGGCCCGGCACATGCAGGCCCTCCTGGACAAGGGCATGAGCATGGCCGACCTGGCCCGCAAGCTGGGCTTCAAGAGTCACGCCCGGGTTTACTTCCGGACGGTCTTGCTCAACCTCTTGCCCGAGTACCAGGAGGCCCTGCGCTGCAACCTCATCAGCCACGCCCAGGCCATCGAGATGAGCCGCCTGGAGCCGGAGAACCAGCACCGGCTCTTCGACCTGATCAAGGCTGGCAAGGCCTCGGACCCGGCCAAGCTGCGTTCCCTGGCCGGCTCGCTCCTGGCCCGGCAGCAGCAGGGAGTGATGTTCGCGGCCGAGCCCAGCGAGCGGGAACAGGAGGTTCTCTCCAAGTATGACCGCCTGGTGGGCGCCATCTTGAAGCTGGTGGAGAGCAGCCTGAACAACGAGGACCTGTCGCTGCTGAAGACCGTGCTGGCCTCCAACCTCTCGTTGAACATCGAGCGGCTGGACTTGATCATCAAGCACCTGCACAAAATCAAGGCTGCCATGGTGGAGGCGCAAGGAGCGCAAGAGGTGCTGCGCGCCGTCTCGTAGATCCACAACCGGCGGCCGTGGCCCTGGCCCGGCCGCCACGAAAGGAAGACTTTCATGATCTTGGTCAGCAAGTGCTGCGCGGGTATTCCCTGCCGCTACCAGAACAACGGCTACCTTCGCGGCTTCTTGCCCAAGCTGGGCATGGAGCATGATTTCATCGCCGTCTGCCCGGAGCAGCTGGGCGGCCTGCCCACCCCCCGCGAGGGTTGCAGCGTCAAAGGCGGCCGGGTGCTGGGCCGCCAGACCGGCTTCGACTTTACCCCGGCCTACGAGGAGGGTGCTCGCCGCACCCTGGATATCTGCCGGCGCAACGGCATCACCCGGGCCTACTTGCTCAAGTCCAGCCCCAGCTGTGGCAAGGCATACGGCGTGACGGCCAAGCTCCTGGAGGACAACGGCATCACAGTGGTTCCCGTGTAGGCCCGGCAGGACTAGGGCCAGGAGCCCTGTCATTTTCAGGCCCGCGCTCAAGCGGCCTGCCTCTCGTCATCGTCATCTGCTAGGCCCTCCTCGAAGGCCTTCTGGCCGCGATCTGCCATGTGCTCGATGCTGGCCGACTTGTCCGGCGTCTTGTCCTGCCAGTAGCCGGTGCCCAGGCGTGACTCCATCCAGAGCAGCTCCTCGAAAACCTCCGGGAAATTCTGACGCAGGGCGGCATAGGCCCGGGGCTTCTGACCGGGGCAAATGCGGCAGGCCGTGCGTTGCAGGCCTTTGCCGTAGCCACCCCAGATCGGTACCTGGTTGGCCAGCAGGATCTTGTCGGCCGCGTCCTTGGTGGCGAAGTACAGCGGCTGGAAAAAGGCATAGCCCGGTAGCCGGTCGATGGTCATGAAGCGGCTAGGGCGGGTCTTGCCCTTCTTGCCTCGCTCCTGCAGGCGGCCGCCGCGCACCACCACGATCTCGCCGGGAGCGTGTCCCTTGAAGCATTCGTCCAGGGTCTTGTGCAGGACCTCGTGGCAATAGGGGTGCCCGAAGTGGGGCAGTTTGCCCTTGGCTAGAAAGACCTCGATCATGTGCTCGCGGGAGCGCAGGGTCTTGAGCGGTGCGCCCAGCTCATCGGCAACGGTGGCCAAATGGCCATGGAAGCCGATGAAGTCGGCGCCCATGTCCACGAAGCACAGCTCCACGGGGTTATCAGGCAGGAAGCGGCGCACCCACAAGGCGGCGGCCGTAGAGTCCTTGCCGCCGGAGAACTCCACCAGCACCCGCCGGCCGGCTAGGATGGACAGCTCCTCGGGGTCCGGCGCCAGGTCATCCATGGCCTTTAGGTCCTTGTTCACCTTGGGGGGCTCGTTGGCGCCTGCGGTCTCGCCAGCGTCCTGGGCCAGGAGCTTTTCCAGCTCGCTGGTATCGAAGCCGATGATCCCCAGGTCAAATTCCTGGGCGGTCAGCTCGCGTAGCTCTTGGGCCAGCTTGTCCTCATCCCAGGAGGCCAGCTCGGCCATGCGGTTGACCGCCAGGCGGAAGGCCCGGACCTTCTCCTCGCTCCAGCCGTCCACGTAGATCGCCGGCACGCTGTTCATGCCAGCGGCCCGGGCCGCTGCCAAACGGAAGTGCCCATCTATCAGCCGGCCATCTCGCAGGGCCAGCACCGGCACCCGAAAGCCAAACTCCCGGATGGCCGCCGCGAACTTCTCCACCTCGGCCGGGCCGTACTTGCGCGGGTTCTGGCCATAGGGGGTGAGTGCCGCGATGGCCACTTGCTCGATGATCATCTCGCTCACGGTTGCTCGCTCCAGATGCGCTCCAGGGTTTTAAAGCGCAGGCGCCAGCGGCGCACGGTTTCGCGGTTGACGTTCAGCTTGGCCGCTATGGCCTGGTCGCCTTGGCCCAGGGCCATAAGCAGGCACAGCAGCACATAGCCGGCCGGCTCCAGGCCGGTCTTGTTCAGCATGGTGCCGCTAAGAGCCGTGAAGAAGCGCCCGCAGATGGTGCACTGCACCCGCCCCAGCTGGCGGAAGCTGGCCCGGCTGCGCGGCGAGGTAAGGGGCATGCCGCAGCAGGGGCAGCGCGGGCCTTCCGGGTGCAAATGCTCAACCAGCCAGTCGCGGCAGCGCGCGGCGTCCAGGAATTCTTTGCCCAGTGCATCAAACACCTGGCCGGGCAGGACCGGCCGGCTTCTGCCCTTGGCGTGGGTCCTGTTTCTATCTGCCCTTATGTCCGAAGATTCCATTTTCCCAACCCAAGTTTTGCCTCAAGGATGGCCAAGGCCCGGGGTTCCCTTGATCCGCTCGGGAACCTGCGCTGGAAGGACCCGCCGGCTGGCCAGGCCGGCCGCCGGCTGCGCTCGCCTACCCACCGGGTGGGTCAGCCATTGGTCCTGTTTGCCCGGCCAGGCGCGGCAACAAGTGCTTGCGCACCGCCTCGGCTCCGAACTGCCAGAGCCTCAAGCAGGCCTCGGCATACAAGTCTGGGTGGCCAGCCCTCCAGGAGAGGGGAGCCTCCAGCTCCACCTGACCAGACACCAGGCAGAGCCTGACCGGATGCTCCCGGGTAAGCCTGGCCAGGGCCTCCAGGTGGTCGCGTTCGGCCGAATCGCTAACCTCGGCCAAGACTTCCTCCCAAGTCCAAGCCTTTCCCCGCTTCGCTTGGCCTTCAGCCAAAGGGCCATGCCCGTGCAGGGCGAAGAGGTCTTGGAATTGGGAGTCCAGATCATCCAAGGGGTTCGTTCCAAGTTGGCGTTGGTTAATTCATCAGTGATTTCGGATCGGTGTCAGGTGTGTCCGGTCTGTGTCCGGTCTGTGTCCGGTCTAAAAACTGGTAAGGCGTGGTTTTCATTGGCGTGTCAGGTGTGTCAGGTCTAGTTGTGACCCATATGGAGCTTCCCAACGGCCAGGCTGTTGCCCCTATCGCGCGCACACGCGCGCACGCGCGATGGGTGGAAACTAGACCTGACACACCTGACACCAAACGATTAGGCCGCATGTATACAGGCCTAATCGCGTGTCCGGTCTCCGTTTTAGACCTGACACCGACCTGACACCAAGGGGTTTGACCTGACACGGCCCACCTGCCGGGCATGCCCTCCCGGCCACGGGACCGCGCCAGGGGCGCGGGGGTGGGCGCGCTCGCAGGCGGCATGGCCGCCGTCCAGACGCCGCGCGCCGTCCGCTTTAGCCCGCGCCTGGGCTCCCGGCACGGCATGACTTCCTGCCAGGCCCAAGGCCGCCCAGGGGGCGCGGGGGTGGACGCGTACACCGGCGGCTGGGCGGCTGCCAGGCTGTCCCGCGTCCGAGTGATGGACCCCGCCCTCGATGCCAGCCCGCCTGGACCTGGCCTATTCGCTTGCCAGGCCCACGGCCAAGCCGGGGGTGCGGGGGTCATGCCGATCATGCTAATAAGGCTCCTTGTGCTTCGCTCACAGCAGGACCATGGGCGCCTGCACATCCAGACGCAGGCCTTCCAACATCCAATAGCGCTTGCCGCGCGGTCCCAGGCGCTCGCGTTTGTAGGGCGGCGCGGTCGATCGCAGGCGCTTGAAGAACATGGACAGGCCCATGGGCTTGTAGCCGCTGGCCTTGCACCAGTTGTTGTAGAAGCGGTAAAGCTCGTCCTGGCGAACCGATGGAGGCGTTCCGTATTCGTCGGGCTCGCCGCTGACGCACTCCTGCACAAACTCCAGGACGTTGTTGATCTCCACGCGGTATTCGCGCAGGGCCGCTTCACTGGCCGGCGAGGACGGGAAGCGACCACGCTTGCGCAGGTAGCACAGTCCCACCACCGCCCAGGCGAAGATGCCCGGCAGCTCGGCCTTGAGCTTGAGCCCCAGCTCCGGGTCCTGCTCGGCCGTGCCCCGGATGGTGTGCTGGAAGCGGATCACCAGCAGGCGGTCCATGAAGGCATCGGGGTTGCCCACGGCGCGCGGGAAGTCGTTGGCGCTGAAGGCCAGCTTGCAGCGCGGCCGGAAGTTGAAAGGCGTCTGGAACTTGAAGGACGCTTGCAAACTCTTGCCGCTGACGATGGTGTTGAAGAACTTGGTGGAGAAATAGCGGGTGTCAGCCTCATCGAAGACGTTGACCGCCTTGTCATGCAGGGCCGCGCGTTGGAATTGGTCCTCCAGGTCGGGCAGGTCCACGGCCGAGCAATTCTCCTGGCCCACCAGCCATTGCAGCACGTCCAGCAAGGTTGACTTGCCCGCGCCCCGGGCGCCCACCAGGAACAAGGCCTTTTCATAACGGCAGTCCGGCCACAGGCAGTAGCCGTAGAACTCTTGCAGCTCCGCCCGCACCTGGTGGTCATCAATGGCCCTGGCCAGGATCTGTTTCCACAGGGGGCAGTCCAGGGGTTTCCGCGGGTCGAACTCCCAGGGGAAGATGTAGGTGCAGCGATAGGCCGGGTCGTGGGGTAGGATACCCAAGGTGTCCAGGTGGAGCATGCCGTTGGGCAGGCAGAGGTACTCAGGCTGGCAGTTGAGCGATTCACCCTCGGCCAGGGTGCTTTTGGCCACCACCTGGGCGATGGCGTCGTTGACCCGGGACATGTTGGCGTGGGTGCCCAGCTTGTCGATGGCCACCTGTTGCAAATCGGCCGGATTGAGCCTCTGATAGTGCCGGCCGTTCCAGCGGTAGGTGAGGCCTGACTCGCGATCGGTGATGATGTCGCTCTCAGCCAATATCTCGCGCGCCAACAGGGCTGGCCGGAAAGAGGCCCGCCCGCCGGGACTGAGCAGCCAGAAACGGGCCGGGCTGTCGGGGCCATCTTCGGGACGATCATCGTCGTCGGTTTCGTCCACGGCCTCGATGATCTCGGCTTCCTGGGCCAGGGCCTCCAGGTCGGCCCGGCCCCGGCCGTGCCTGACCACGAAGTCGGTTAGGTCCTGGCCGCCCTTCCTGGGCAGCTCGCCATCAACCAACATGTACTCCGGCCAGGCGATGATCCTCACCTCGGCCGTAGCCCCAGCGATGCGCTGGGCCACTTTCCGCGCGCCCTTTTGGCCGGCCTGGTCCGCGTCGTAGGCGATGATCACCCGGCGGCCGGCCATGACCTCGGTCCAGGCCGGCTTCCAGTTGCCGGCCCCACCGGTGACCGTGGCCGCGTTTAGCCCCAGGGACAGGGCGCAGAGGCAATCAGGCTCGCCCTCGCAGAGCCAGAGCGGTTCCTCCCGCCAGGACTGATGGGGCGGGAACAGCTGGGCCTGGCCGAAGAGTACGATCTCGCCGGAGCGCTCTTCCCACCAGGACTTGATCTTCTGGCCCTCGCCCGCGCCGGGCAGGTACTTGCGGATGTTGAGCAGGCGCCCCAGGCCGTCTCGAATGGGGATGGCTATGCGCTCCTCGCCGGTGGTGGCGTGGCGCCAGAAGCGCAAGCCGATGAACTGGATTACCTCTCGCGACCAGCCGCGCCGGGCTTCCAGTTTCTGGAGCCAGGCTTCATCCAATGCCGGCAGGGCCTGCCAGGTCTCGTTGGCTATGAATTCATCGGGCCGGGCCGGCCGCTTGGGCTTCTCGCCCTTTCCCTTGTCTCCAGCCCGCGCAGGGCCTGAAGCGCCGCCTTTGGGGCGATCGCGGCCCGGGCCAACATGAATATCAGCCCCGGCGCCGAAGCGCTCCTTGAAGGCCTTGAAGCCGGCCTTCTTGTCCAGGCCTTGCAGCAAGGACCAGAGGTCGATCAGGTCCCCGCCGTCGCAACCCAAGCAGGAAGGGGTAAGGCACTTGAATTTGTCGCTGGCGAAGTCGTAGCCAAAGGAAGGATTCTTGTCCTCGTGGCCTGGCAAGGGGCAGTGCCCCCGCAGCCAGTCGCCATGGCTCAGCTCTTCCCTAACTCGGAACAGGGACACCGCGATATCGCGGCAGCGCTGCTGGCCCAGGGTGGTCAAAGCCCAGCCCATTAAGTGTACTGCCTTTGCCGGGGGTCGCTGGGATCAGCGGCGGCCTCGCTTTGGAACTGTTCGGCGCAGGCATCACACAGGTGCACGCCATCTGGGGTTTGGTTGTAGGCCTCGCCCTGCTGCGCCTGGCCGCAAGACTCGCACACCCAGGCCCCCAGGGCTTCCCGGTAGAGGCTGCGCACCAGCTCCAAATGCGTCTGGGCAATGGCCAGGTCGGCCACCATGTCGCGCACCGCCTGATGCCGCTGCATCAGGTGTCGAAGCATGGCGATGCTCATGACGCCTGCACTCCCAGCCTTTGCTCCAGGAAGACCAGCTCCTGGCCTATCCTGGGCTCGCGCGCCAGGGCTAACTCCACCTGGTCCACGCCATACATGACCGTGGAATGATCGCGGTTGAAGATCCGGCCCAGCTCGGCAAAGCTGACCTCGGTGTGCCGTCGGCAGAGGAACAAGGCCAAGTTGCGCGGCCGGGTGATGGTCTGGCGCCGGCTACGGCTGGCCAGGGCCGCTGGCGTGAGCCCATAGACCTTGGCCACCAGGTCGCGGATGCCCTCGGGTGTGATCCGTTGCAGATCGCTGGCCAGGCCGCCCAGCACTTCCTGCGCTAAAGCTAAATCCAGCGTCCGCCTGGTAAGGCTGGCCTTGGCCAAGAGTCCGATCAGGGCGGCCTGCAGGCGGCGCACGTCCTGGCTTACGCGCTCGGCCATCCACTCCAAGACATGGCGGTCCACCGTGACGCCTTCCTCTTGAGCCAGGGCCTCCAGGATGCGCACCCGCGTGGCCAGGTCAGGCGGCTCGATGGGCGCCGTGAGCCCAGAGCCCAGGCGGCTGGCCAGGTGGCGCTTTAGGCCCTTGATCGCGGACGGCGGCTGGCTGCCGGTGAAGACCATCCGCTTGCCGGCATCCAGCAAGGCATCCAGGGCGTAACCTAGCTCGTCCTGGGTCTTGTCCTTGCCGGCCAGGAACTGCACCTCCTCAAGGAGCAGCACATCGCAGCCTCGCCGGAAGCGCTCCTTGAAGGCCTCCATGCGCTTGTTGCGCAGGGCCGAGATCATTTGGTTGGCGAAGTCCTCGGCCGTGAGGTAAGCCACGCGCCGGCCGGGCAGGCTGGTCAGCAGGTGCTGGCCCACGGCCTGGGCCAAGTGGCTCTTGCCCAAGCCAGTATCCGAGACCAGAAAGAGAGTGTTGGACATGAGCCTCTGGCCATGGGCCAAGGCCCGGGCCGCCGCCAGGGCAAACTCATTGCCCGCCCCGGCCACAAAGGTCTCGAAGCGGAAACGGGCATTGAGCCGGGGCAGGTCCCCCGCCAGCCCAGGCAGGTGGGGCTGGCGGGGGCCGCCGCTGGCGGGCAGGCAGGGAGTTGAAGTGTCCGGAGCTTGGGAAGCTGGGGATACGACAAGCTCGATTCGGGAGGCCAGGCCCAGTTCATGGGCCAGGGCTTGCATCCTGGGCAGGTAGTGCTGGCGAACCCAGTCGAGGTGGAAGCCGTTGGGGCAAGCCAGCCGCATGAGGTCCGGGCTTTCCTCCAGCACGGCTAGGGGCTCCAGCCAGAGCTGAAACTCCTCCAGCTCCAGGTACTGGCGCAGGGCCTCTTTCAGCGCAGGCCAGACCATACCCACCGCCCCAGGTCGTGCTTGATGAAGTAGGACCCCGGCGTGAAGTCGCCGGCCCGCTCGTTGGGCCAGAAGCCAAGGTCAAGAAGCAGACTCTTTACCCGCTTTCGGTAAGCCCGCCAGTCGATCTCCTTGGCTTTGGCGTGGTAGTTGAGCTTGCCCAGCTTGTAGTGACGCACGAAGGAATGGCTGGCCTCGATGATGGCCAGGGTTTGCTCAGGATCAAAAACCGGCTCCAGGCTGGCCCAGGTGGACAGCCCCAACTCGAAGGCATGACGCAGGGCCGCCAGGCGCTCGGCCGGCGGCGCGGCATGGGGCTCCCATTGGTCCGAAAGCTCCGGCGAAAGCGCGGTCAGGCTGGCGCCAAAGGCATGGGGGCGGCCGTTGGCCGCCAGCAGGTCCAGGTCCCGGGTGGCGCGCAATCCCCCCTTGCTCAGGATGCTCACAGTCAGGCCATGCGCCAGGAGTATCTCCAGGGCGGCGCGGGTGAGCTGGTGCTTTTCCTCGCAGGGCTGGTAGGGGTCACAGGCGAAACAGAGCAGCACCGGCTGGGGGGCATTGCGAAGGCGCTTGGCGTCGCGCTCCAGCTGATCCAAGATGTCGGGCCGGGGTTTCGGCGCGCCGAAAAACTGGGCCGGTTCCATGCGCAGCACCTGCGGCACCCAGCAATAGGTGCAGCCGTGGCCGCAGCCGGTGTAGAGGTTCACGGCCAGGGGGGCATACTCAGCCGCCCGGCCCTGGGGCTTGTAGATGGCCCTCATAGCCAGTACCTCCAAGCGCCAAGGCCCCAGCCCAGGCAGTACCAAAGGCTCAAGGCGAACATGCCCCACTGCCGGGCCTGCCAGGTGGCCAGCAACCAAAACGGCTGGCTGGCGAGGCCCAGCAGAAAGCCCCAGGACCGAAGCGGCTCATCGCGCGAGACCAGCAAGACAGCCGCCCCGCCCAGGAAGGCGATGGCCACTTGGGTGATGAGCCTGACCCATGCGCCCCAGGTGCTGGGAAAGCCTCGCCGTGCTCCGTTGCGTCCCTGGCGAGGGTTGGGGTGGGCCAATGGAGGTAGCGGGGGTTTCTCGCAACCAGACATCTGGGCCTCGGACGGCACGGAGCATGGGGGACACGCCGGGGAGCGCTCAGGGCTCCCGGCCTCAGGAGGAGGAAATGCCAGGCTGCCTGCCTGGAGAGCGGACAAGGAAGGGGCGCGATCCGTGGCGGTCATGATTTACGCCTATCCTGGCGGTAGTAGACGGCGGCTAGGGAGTGGCCCGCATAGCTGTGGATACCGGGGTTCTCGCGGAACACCGCGTCATCCAATTTGCACTGGAGCAAATCGACAGCATCGGCGGCTTTTCTGGCGGCCAAGGCCTCGCGGGACTGACGAGGATAGGTGTTGTCAATCTCCACCGAGAGGTGGACAAGGAAATCGCGGATGGGCTGCAAAGCGATGCCCAGCTCCTCATGCCGAGCCAGGGTAAAGCCTGGTTTCCTTTTCATGCGTACCTCTCCATGGTTGGTTCAGGCAGCTAAGCCGCCTCGGCCTGCCAGGCCGGGCGGGGGTTGGCGATGCGCCACAGCCAGCCGGCGGCCAGACCCAGGCGTTCGCGCCAGCCAAACTCGCAGGCCACCAGATCGGCCGACCCCACCTCGCCGGCCTGGGTGTATTGCCAGGGCACGGCGCGCGCCAAGGGCTCCAGGCCCGCCCGGCGGGCCAAGCGGTCCACATGGTTCAAGGCGCCGGCAAAATCGTTGGCCGCGTGGACCTGGACGATGACCAGCGGCACGGGCAAGGCCAGACCTTCGGGGGCCGCCTGGTGGTGTGACCAGCGGTTTGTGAGGCCCAGCACCAGGGCCAGGCCCCAAGGCGCCGGCACCTCCAGTACGACCCTCTCAGGCACCGGGGACCTCGTCGGGAGGCAGGGCGAAGATACGGCCGGCCCGGGCCGCCTCCAGGAGTCCGGTTTGGCAATCCGGGCAGGCATGCCAGTCGGCATCAGCTGGCGACTGGTACCAGCCGTCCGGCAGGTCGCCGTCCTCGTGGACCTGGCGGCGGGTTTGGCAGATACCGCAGGTAATCACCTCTGGCTTGCGCGGCGAGCCTGATGCTTGCCGACTGTTTGGCTCAGGCATGACTTTTCCTCCAGCGGATGGTGCGCCCGGTGCGGCGTCCTTGGCGCTCAAGGCGTTTCAAGACCGCCAGACCCTCGGCCGTATCCAGGCGATAGGGGCCGGGGCAGTTGAGACAGCGCATGAAATTGACGTGCTCGGAACCGCCATTAGCGCTGGGCTTGGCCAGGTCCTTACGCAGCTGGCACAAGCCATCATTCAAGAACGTCACCGAGGGGTGCTTGCGACAGAGGAAGCACAGGCGATACGAGGTAGAGGTCGGCCAGGTCAGGGCGGCCAGCTTTTCGGCGTTTAGCCTGGTCCGGTGCTGGGGGGCCTCCAGAAAGTCCAGCGAGGGCTCCATGGTGTCCGAGAAGCTATCCAGCTCCAGGGCCGCTAGTGGATCGTGAATGGCCTGGTTCAGCAAGGCCTGGCCTCGGTCGCGGCTTTGCAACGCAGGACGGCCATCAGGCGCAGCCCTTGGAGCCCAAGGCCACGATGATGGACATGCTAAGGAACAGCCTGCCCACCATGGCCAGGCCGTGGGCAGCTAGTGAGCTGATGTTTAAGGGGGAGGCGGGGGCCGGGCTTGGTCCCTCGGAGGGAGGGGCTAAAACCACGGCCCCCGCCTTGGGGGGCTTGTCGATAGCGGGGCGTATCATAGACCTACAAGTCTCGGGGCGCAAGGGGTCCACTGCTAAGGCGCCTAGGCTGGGCGGTTGCTCGCCGGCCTCCAACAGAAATGCCCGGGGCAATCCAGGGGCCTCGCTGGCCAACTCTGGCGAAATTGCGGGCCACGCTTGGCCTGTTGGAATTGCGGCTTTGCTCATAACCCTTTGACTCCCGGCTGGGGTGGGTTCACCAGGCGCCCACCTGATTCCCCCGCCCAGCCTTCCCTAGGGTTTGCTGTCACCACCGCCAGGCTTGCTCTTGTCCTCGGTCGAGGCCTGGGCTTCCTGGCGGGCCAGGGCCAATTGCTCGGCCAGCTCACTGGGGTGCAGGCGTTGGCCGTCTCCGTAGATCTCGCGGCCCAACTCCCGGGCGGCCTGGGCCTGGCCCTGGGTGCGCACTAGCTCCAGGAGCCGGGCGCGGCGCTGAGGCGTCCAGCGTTGGTCGGCCTTGCGGCGCTCGGCCTTGATATGGGCAAAAAGCCGGTCCAAGGCCTGGGCCATGGGTCGCAAGGCATAGTCGGCATAGTTGAGCTGGCGGTAGTTGAGACTGTGCAAGTTGATCCCCAACAGCTCCCCGGCCAGGTGTTCGGCGCGCCGAACGAGGGCATCCGCACGGGCCAGGTGGCTGCCACCCTCGCTGGGGGAAACCGGCGTGGCGGGAGGCTTGTGGGCTTGGGGCGGCCTGCTTTCACGGCGTTGGGCGCGCAGGCCCTCGGCCTGCACCCCGCCCGCCGCGATCTCTTGAGCCAGGGCCTCAAGGCGTCGGGGCTCCTGTTTGGCCAGCTCCACCAAGGCCCGCTGGGGAAACTTGTCGGGGTTGGCGACCACGATTTCCCGCACGGGGGCCAGCTTGTTTAGGCTCATGATCTCCGAGACGGTAGACTTGGCCTTGCCGGCGATCTTGGCCAACTGGGGTAAGGTAAAGCCACGCTCGGCCTGCAAACGCGCATAGGCTTCGGCCTCCTCCAGGGGGGTCAGGTCCTGGCGGTGCAGGTTTTCGATCAAGGCAAGGATGGCCGGATCGCCAGTGGTGACCGTGCAAGGAACGCGGCCCAGCCCGGCCAGGCGGGCCGCCCGCAAGCGCCGCTCTCCTGCCACCAGCAGCACTCGGGCGCCATCCAAGCGCACCAAGAGGGGCTCCAGTAAGCCATGCTCGCGGATGCTGGCGGCCAAGGCCTCCAAGGCCTGGGGGTCGAATTGGCGGCGGGGCTGGTCGGGGTTGGCCTCGATGCGTTCGGCAGCGATCTCCAAAAAGCGCCCAGCACCGGGGCTGCCCTTGGGTGGCTGAGCACCTTCCTGGACGGCGTCCAAGGTGATACCCTTGCCGGCCAGCTTGTCGCTCAGTCGGACCATAGAGCCTCCACCTCGCGGGCAAGGGCGGCGAAACCAATGGCGCCCGGGCTATTGCGAGCGTAGAGAGCCACGGGCTTTTGCAGGATGGAGGCTTGGTTGAGGGTTTCGCTCTGGCTGATGCGGGTGCGCAGGATGTTCCCACGCAACTGGGTCAGCTGGGCATCCAGCCAGGCGGAGACCACGCGACGGGAGTTATGCTTGTTAATCAGCAGGCGGAAGGGCGTGCTGTGTTCCTGGCTCTTGGCCAGCAGGCGCACGGTCCCCAGGAACTGAGCCAGACCTTCCAAGGCAAAGCGGCTCGGTTCCAGGGGCACGATGAGCAGGTCAGCGGCCCAGATGGCCCCTTGGGTCAAAGGCCCCAGGCTGGGGCGGCAATCCACAACCACATAGTCATATCGCAGGCCCTTGAGCGCGCGGGCCAGGGACTCCCTACCGTCCAGACGCTCGTGAAGCCGGCCTTCGGCGCTTTCCAGAGCCGCGCCGTCGCTGGCGGCCAGATCCAAGCCAGGAACCGCCGTGGCCTGGATGGCCTTGGCCAGGGGCGCGCCGTCGAGCAAGGCATCGCTCAGGCGGTGGGCTCCCAGGTGGTTGCCCTGGGGGTCCAGGTCCAGGCCCTGGGCCAGGTTGCCCTGGGGGTCCAGGTCCACCAGCAGCACGCGCCGGCCGGCCAGGGCCAGGCAGGCGGCCAGATTGAGGGCCACAGTGGTCTTACCCACGCCGCCTTTCTGATTGCCCACCGCGATAACCCGCATGGCTACATGGCTCCCGCTTGCTTGGCCTTGGCCTCGGCCGAAGCTTCGCGTCGCAGCACGTCCACCAGGCGCGCGCCTCGGCCATAAGTTTCCAGCCACGAGCGCAACTCTGACAGGCTTCGCCAGCCGCTCCAGTTCATGGTTGGAGTCTCCCGGGAGGGGTGAGAGGAGTCAGACCCCCATCTGACAGCCAACTCACCCAGCCCTTTAGGGTTGACGCCATGCGGCCCCGCGCGGGGTCGCGCCTCTAGACCAAAGTCAACAAGACCTGCCGCCAGGCCGTGGCGGCCCGCAGCAGATCGTCAAGCTCCTTGAGGCAGGACCGCGCTTCCTGGCGGTCAATGCGATCGTCGGTTTCCAGGGCCTGGCAGACCATGGCGGCATGCTCGCCGGCTTCCTTGGTGATGCGGGTCAGGTGTTGGAGGGCCTCCAGGGGTGCGGGCTCACCGGCGGGCATGGGCACGGCCACATAGCCCAGGTCCTCGGCCACCTTCTGCAGGGAGCGGCAATCGCCGCTTAGGCGCATGATCTTTACCCAGTCCAGCAGGCCCAGCTTGTGGTTAGTGCGGCCCTCGCCCTCGTTGGGGTTTAGCTCGCTGTAAAGCGTGTTGGGGCTCTTGGCCAGGTAATCGGCCATGCCCTTGACGCCTTCGCGCGAATCCAGCACGGCCGCCTGAACCAGCTCCAGGAGGGTCATGGGGCGCTGCATGGTCATGGCAAAAGCTCCCTGGGATTGCCGTTTATGGCTGGCGGGTTGAAGGTGCATCCTGTGACCATGGCGCGGCATGACCGGTATTGCCCCAAGCTATACGAATGGTGTAAGGTCGCTAACATAGGCTATTTAGGCCGCCTGCGAGGTCGCGGCTTCACCCTGGGGCTGGCGCGCCAGCTCCAGCATCTTGGTGCGGATGGCGTCGCTCAGGAACCGGAAGCCTAGCCGCCGGGCGTAGGCCTCGATCTCGGCCCGCTCGGACTCGGTCAGCTTGATGGTGTAGGGGTTGGGCTGCTTGGCCATGGGCACCTCCTTGAAGCTGGACCGAATATATACGGTTTTCCGAGGTAGCGCCAATAATTTTTTCAGGTTTCCGAGGTTTTCTTGAAAGACGAGCTTTCACGCCAGGTTAGCCTCAGGCTAAAGGAGATCGTCACCTCGGATTTCAGAGGTAACTGGACAGTCTTTGCCAAAGAAATAGGAATCCCTCAGGGGACGATGAAGCCTTGGCTTGACGGCGAGTCGCTTCCTGGTGGTAAGCATTTGGCTGCGATGGCCAAAAGAGGCATAGATGTCAATTGGTTATTAACTGGCCAGAAACCAGAGGAGCTTAAACAACTCCGCACAGAAAACACGGACATACTAGTTACAGAATGGGTGCAGGGCTGGATACCGCAGCTCACGGCATTGGATGAAAATGGAAGAGGAGCCGTTGAGGCCTTATTGAAAGCCCTGGCCCCAACTGATGCTTTGCAAAAAGCTAAGCCGCCGCCCCCGAAAGCGGCTGCGGGACCGGCGAGGGCAAGGCGGAAGTAGCAGCGCCCGCCATAGATGGGGGGATAACCGTCAGTATGTATGCGGTGAGGGTCGGCCGGTCCCTACGGTTGCCTGACAGCGTTCGGCCTGTGTGCGTTCATCATGGGGGATTCATCATCTGGCTTAGCCACGGTCTGGCTTCGTTACTGGGACATAACAGCGGGCCATTTGTCGGCCGAAGCGTGCTGCGCTTCGTGGCGCCGGAGTGCGCCCAGCGGACGGAGGCCGTGTTGGTGAGGCAGCCAGCGCGTTCGAGGCTGCGTATGGAGCTGGTGAGGGCGGATGGTGAGCGGGTGCCCGTGGAGGTGCGGGGAGAGAGCGTGGTGGTCGGGGGGGTGATGGTGAGGTGGGTGGAGGTGAAAGCTCTTTGAAGTTAACCCGTCTCACTGACAACATTCAAACTAAGCACGGGCGGGCTCTGTAGGGTGCCGCCAATTTCTGGTTAAGCTCAGCAGCTGGCTTCTAGTTGTATAAATGAAAGGAATTTCGGCGGCAGCCATACCACCCCTGGTGGTGGCGGGGCGAGTGGATAGACTAACTTGTGACCTGCATCACCATCATACAGCTGGGGCTGGTCCGCACTTGGTGGTGGATGCGGAGGTAATCGCGGCTTTTGGCTGGCCCGTTCCGGCAATTGCTGGACCTTCATGGGTGCTATTTTGAAGTAGAAAAGCCATGCCGTCTTAAACCTAAGGCAAAATGGATGGCTGCGCTAACTGTTTTCCGGCTCTTGACTAGTCGGCTCTTTATCAGATTCCTGCGGAGTTGCGCGATTTCTAATCGTTTGATCCAGGCGGCTTCTTTCAATATGTTTCATAATCATATGAATTAAAGATGAGCGATTTGAGTGGGTGCTGACTGTAAGATTCATATCTTTAGCAAACCTAGCCAAATCTGCTGTTTTAGTCAGGCCTGGGTGCGTTTGTAGGATATTTTTCACCTCTTCTAATTTTAACTTATCTAAAGAGCTTCGCAGTTCATCTAACCCAATTAAATGCGCAGAGCTGGGCGGATTATTTTGAGTAATATTTCCGCCATATTGAGTTTGCTCAACCCTGCCATCATTTATTAATGCTTTACCGGCCAACCCAATTATTTTCGCGAGAGACTTATCTAATTTACCGTCAGGAAGGGATAGCAACGTATCAGACAGGAGGCGCAAGATGCGGGCAAATTCATGGGAATTCATCGCAGGGCTCTCCCATAATTATGGAATTCTAAGGAGAAGTTCATCAACTATATTGTTGAGATATGCTGATTGCTTTTCAGCGTTTTGATTAGATTTAGGCAAGTGCTTAAAACTATATACTGTATAGTTATTTTCGGAGGCCACTGATATACCGTCGCCATCCGTTAGATAATGATCAAAAACCTTGCCAGGATGCTGGACGCTAACAGATTGTATGGTTTTGCGGTGAGTATCTTTGGGGCCACCACCATATTCGTCAACCATATTAAATATGATCCCAGTAAATTCGGTTTGTTCATAAGGCACGTCAGCGCTTGAGTAGTTAATCATAGACATAAAGTCGTCGTTCAAATTTTCCATTTTCTCCTTAATTAAAGATATTCCTATGGTGGACAGGAAATCCGGAATGGCAGGTATCAAATATTTGTTGCTAGCGAATAGCGCGTTTTGAGTGACTAAATTTATATTAGGAGGACAATCCAATATAACGTAATCATACTGATTTCTAACTTGCATTAATGCATTATATATAAGTGACAACTTGGTCAACTCAAACGATGTCTCCTCCTTATGGGAAGAGCCTGATTTCCTATCCCGCGCAAGGCGCAAATCAACAAGCACAAGCTCTTGATGTGATAGCAATACGTCAACATCAGCCCACACATGGTCCGGATCAGCCGAAATGGGCGCGCTTATAATAGCGCTACTTGTCTGGCAGCGTGTTCCAGAAAAATAGCTATCAAATATCTGCTTAAGTGTACCATGATTATTTTGATATACCTCGTCAATGTACCTATCTACTCCTAAGGCCAAGAAAGAAAGATTGCATTGAGGGTCCAAGTCTACAAGCAACACTTTAGTATTGCTTCTTTTTCGTAGCGCTATGCCCACCCCCAAATGCAGCGTTAGCGTAGACTTGCCAACACCACCCTTCCAATTGATCATGCTAATAATATTACTCAATTTGACCCCCCTTTATGCTCAGGGCTAATCGCCCCTGACTTTGCATCTCGAAATTTCACATACAGATTACAACCGCAAACGAACTCAACACAGATTATAATGAATAATATTGGTTAAATCGTTCACTTTACTATATTGAGACGCATAACGCATGTCAGTGTTTGGGACCAGGCCAAGCGGTGCCAACCGACAAGCACCATGCCTTCCACTTTAAGTCTTTTCCCTTAAAAGCACCTCAGAAAACGTCATCCCGCCTTGTTAGTGCATAATAGCCCGGTGAATTTTTCCAGTCAAGCAGTGGCTAGCCCTTAGGTTGTGCCCAATACCATCCTGTAATGATACGCTAAGGGTAAAGTCGAGGCTCCGTTCACTCACCCACCACCTCCAGCCATGGAAGGCCCTGCCCGGGAACCCGGCCATAAGCTATCCGGTCTATCTGGAGCACGCCCGGGCTTGCCCTCTCAATGATTGCGGTGGCGCACCAGAATATGGTGGTTTGCTACTGGCCCCGGCTTACCTCGTCACTCTGAGCACGATGACGCCAGGTAGTGGGCGGGCGCAAAGTTCGATCCCGAGACCCCTGATCTGGAGAAGGTCAACCGACCACATGCCCGGCTGCGGTGACCTCATGGATCGGTTAGCTACCACCAATCGAGATCTAATTGCATCAAATTACCATTAGCGGTAACTTGATAGCATGAAACTTGATACTCTCCTGGCGATCATTTCTTCGGAGCCGGTCTTCTCCTCCGGCCTTCTGCAGACCCTAGACCAGGACCCGGCCGACGTGCGCAAGCAGCTCTCGCGCTGGGCACGGGCAGGCAAGATCATCCAGCTGCGGCGCGGGCTCTACACCCTGGCCGAGCCCTACCGCAAGGTCACGCCAGAGCCTTTTCCCATCGCCAACCGCCCGAACGAGCCCTCATACGTCAGCCTGCAATCCGCCCTGGCCCACCATGGTCTAATCCCCGAATGGGTGCCGGCGGTGACCAGCGTCACCACGGCCAGGCCCGAGGAGGTGCTGACCCCCCTGGGCGGTTTATCTACTGCCACTGAAAGCGGCCCCTGTTCTTCGGCTTCCAGGAGGTGGAAATGGGCCAGGGGCAAGCGGCCTTAGTGGCCAGGCCGGAGAAGGCGCTCCTAGACCTGGTCTATCTCACACAGGGCGGCGAGCAGCCAGGCTTCCTGGCCGAGCTGCGGCCGCAAAACCTGGATAGGCTCGACTTGGCGCTATTTAAGCCCATGGCCGTGGAACCTAGAGCCCCAAGCTTCAGCGCGCCTTCCAGCAGTTGGCCAGGCTGGCGGCCGGCGAGGAGTACGAAGATCTGTGAAGGACTATCTACGCCAACTCTTGCAACGCCAGCCCAACCAACTCCTGGGGCGCAACCTGGCGCGTGAGTACCTCCAGGCCCGCATTCTGCAATGCCTGCAAGAAAGCGGCGCGATCTTGGGCTAGGCCTTCCTGAGCAGCACGGCCCTGCGCTTCCTATATGGCATCCCGCGCTACTCCGAGGACCTGGATTTTTCCCTGATGGCGCAGCAGGCGTCGGTCAGCTTCCGAGATGCCCTGCTGGACATCCGCAAGCGCCTGGAGGCCGAGGCCTACACGGTGGAGCTGAAGGTCAACGACCGCAAGACCGTCAACTCCGCCTTCGTGCGCTTCCCCGGCCTGCTGCACGAGCTGGGCCTTTCGCCCCGGGTCGCTGAGGTGCTGGCGGTCAAGCTAGAGCTGGACACCAACCCGCCCGCCGGCGCCGTGGTGGCCACCACCATCATCCGGCGTTTCGTGACCCTGAACCTACCCCACTACGACCAGGCCTCGCTGCTGGCTGGCAAGCTCTACGCCATCCTGAGCCGGCCCTACACCAAGGGGCGGGACCTGTATGACCTGGTGTGGTTTCTCTCTGACCCGTCCTGGCCCGCGCCCAACTGGGTATTGCTCAATGCGTCCCTGGCCCAGACAGCCTGGCCCGGGCCTGAGCTTTCGCCCGCCAACTGGGTGGAGGTCCTGACCGGACGCCTGGAGGCCGTCAACTGGCGGGAGGCGCTGCAAGACGTGCGGCCTTTCCTGGAGCGGGAAGCCGAGCTGGCGCTGCTGACCAAGGAGAATTGCTTGAGGGTCTTGGGGCAGGTGGAGGAGAGAGACATGCAAATGGTTTAACGGGAAAGTACTATACGCGGACCATCTAAGGCCAATCAGACCTTGCCGAAATCTCGGTCATATGCAGGCCGCCCAAGTGTGGCGGTATATGACATCAGCAACCCATTTGCTCTGGCACGAGACAGTCGTCCAATCCTTTTGCAATTGTATGTTAGAGATTGGACTCCATTAACTTCAGAAAGATTACCTTTAAACAGGTCATCGATAAACAACAAGTCCTCAAGGTCGCTGGCAACCTTTTTTTTGATTTGATCCCTGCTATGGCATGCATTCACCAACTTGCTGGCCTTGTTTACTTTTTTGCCCCAATAGCGAGACAGAATTGCATGGCGCTTTTTCCAAGATGGCCTAATCCCGGATGGGACATTTCCATCGAATGTTAGTTTCGTAACTCCGTCTTGATTAAACACGCATAGGTCCAACATGGTTGCGCACACGAAATGAACCAATTTGAACTTTACGAACCATTTTTTATTATGCGATTCATCGAAATATGGTAATTCTTCTGAATATTGTTGGTCAGCATCTTTGGGCACTATCTCCACAAGTGGAACCCGCAATATCTCTGGCTGTCGCTCACCTTTATTTCTGACCATCAAGTCGCACGGTTGTGCAAGTAAGATGTACTTTTTTTTGCTATCTGAGCCAACCCGTTCAAAAATGTCGCCGAGTTCGAGCGGAAGATGATTTTTATTAATGTGATCTTCAAATTCGTACAATTCCTCACGTTGCAACGCCCATGCGCTTCCAGGCGTTGGCAGAAGATCACCGTCAGTCGGGATCCCGCTCACACTCCTCAACTTTTCAGCGATTTTCTCAAGCTCCCTTCCATCATGCGCCAACCGGCGAGACTCTTGACGGTGAAACATCGCGTGAAGCCTGAAGAGCATATCTGGTTCCCAAAGCCCTTCGTAAGCGGATACCTGAAACACTATGTGATCGAGATCGTAAATACTGACCTTCTCAACTCGATCCGCCGCAACTGTGGCCGCAGCTGCGATGATTTCCTTCGTCTTACGTTTTAACTCAGTAAAATCTGGCGATAGTGCGACGAACTTTAGCGCCTGCGCGAACAGAATTGGAGACCTGCTGAGATGCAGCTTGGGAATCACGACAAAGCGATCTCGTGGGATGCCATGTGCATTGCTGAGGTCGGCCCATTGCTGCGGTTGTGCCTCCGGTGTAACGGTATGTGTTAAGAGGCCGCAAATGAGATTCTCGGTGCCGTTACTCGCCAATAGCGATGCGATGATTTTGATGCCGCCCTCGCTGTCGCCTCCCACGTCCGAGAAATCTCGATCAAACAAAAAAAGAGCGCGTTGATCCTTGCTGTCTTGAAGAAGCTGATCTTTTTCCCCTTCCCATTGCGCCGGTGAAAGGCTGACGAGCTTATCCTCTGGAATGAGCTGGCTCAGAATTGAGATATCGGCTACATCATCGGTTTCAATGCCACCATGGCGCCGGGCGGCAACAACTACCTCCTGACCTCGCCTTGCCTGCTCTGCAGGGTCAATCTGCTCCCATACTCTCCGAATTTTCGTGGCGAGGACATCCTGATCATCTGGGACCGAATCACCAAACTCAGGAATTGTAGCCAGCAGCAAGGGCGCATCGAGGCCTTGAGCAGCAGCAATGACACCTTCCACGGATACGCTCTCGTCATTGGCATCGTCAACGTATACGACACGGGCCACATCAAGAGCATCCAAAATGCCCTTTACTGCCGATTGCGCTTGTTCAAGTTCTTGGTCATTCATGGATCGCACCCCGCAGGTTGACCTGGAATTTGAACAGACGGCTGCGCCGGTTACGCTCCAGGGCAATATCGATACTGCACCCCTCCGAATCCAAGAGTTGCTTTACGATGAAAAGGCCGAGGCCTCGGCCCTGCTTCTTGGCCGATATAAACGGCTCAAACAGAGCAGATTCAACACTAGGATCGATACCACTGCCATCATCGAATACTCGCACAAACGGGCGCGACACATCGAGGGTTATATTGCCCGAGGCAATTCGGCCCTGGGCAATGTCTTCCTTTAGCCAGTACTCACTATTCAATATGAGGTTGTCGATTATCTGCGTCAGTTTACCCCTGTTCATTCGGACCTCGAATGTGGTAGAGTCGCTGCGGGAGACCGTAATGGTGATCTTGTTCTTCCCGAGACGATCATGATAGAAATCAACTAACTCGTTTGCGAACTGTCCGATGTCGATGTCTTGTCGCTGCTCTCGTACATATCGTAGGGATGGCGACAGGAAGGACATTTGCTTGCGAAGAGCCATGACTGAAGATTGTACATACTCAATGAACGCGATGATTGGACGATCATTAATGCCTTTGTTGCGGAGCGTTGTTTGAGCGGACTTCGTTCGTTTCGCGAGCTGATCGGCCACATTGTAGATTTCGTGAGACAGTGCTTCGGCCGTCAAGCCAAGGGCAACCATCTCATACATGTCGTCCATCTGGCGACGCAGTCCATCAACACGATCCTCGAGCACCTGCCCCATACCCCTAAGCGATCCCATCTCATCGAGATACGCGGAAAGTCTACCGATCATATCTTTGGCTTCAGCAAGTAATGGCTCCAGATCGGATAGCGCGTTTGTCAACTTATCACGCAGTACGGGTGTGATCTCCTTTGTGGACTTAAGCCGCGACACGACCGCCTTTGAGGCCGACACACTCGCACTAAGCCTTGTCTTGAACACCTCCAGACTCTTCTGGTGCTGTGGGGCCTCCTCGAGTCCCTTCTTTATTGCGTGGGAGATGTCCTCAACTGTCTTTCGAGAGTCTACTTGCGCCAATGCTTCGTTACGCATCTTGCGGAACTCGGCCCACGAGCGACCAAAGAACTCATGGGCCTTAGTTGTGAACGATTTGAACTCTTCCAACAAGGCATAGAAGTTACGATAGTACGGTGAATCTTTAAACCCTTCCCGATCAGTCGTCTCCTCAAGCTCCATATTGTCACGGGAAGAAAGGGCAATATATCCGAGGGTGTTGTCCGGCTTAAGCCCGTAATAAGACGTGGCCGAAGTCCATTGCGCACCTAACTTAAGCCAGTCGTGGTCCACTCGGATCTCAAAACCATCTCGATACACGCGAATACCGCTCAACTCCTTTATGTAACGACGATACTCGCCAATGGTATCGAACACGCTCTGATTCTTTGACACCATCGCGCCAAGATCGAACGAATCGACCTCTCCGGAAAAGGGTCCTGGATTCGCTACGCCTCCGCTGGCATCGTAGACCTGTTCCACTTTATCCAAATTAGCCAGGGTCTTTTGCCAATGGAACTCCACGAACCACTTATTCGAAAGTGATCTTGTCAGCCCGAGTGTTTGTGACAATTTCTGTGCCTGAAGGAAGTCAAAGAATGACTTACCATCGTCGGATTCGGCGATCAATGCGAACTGCTCGGCTTCCTTGGCATTAGCGGGGCGAAAATGATCGAGCCGAGCGCGTCCTTGAATGGCGATCTGAGTGCCGTCAAAACTCAGCCGGTATCTTACCGGGGCGATGTCTCGAATGCGTTCACTTGCTTCTAAGAGCTCGAGCGACTTGCCATCTACTTCAACCGCAACGGTGAAGTTTCGAATCTGTTGATACGGAGAAATCATCCGTGACAGCTTTTGTTCCAGCCGCTTGACCCCATCCTTGTCCCGCCAGAAGTCTGGTTCCCTGAGGTTCGAGATAACAACTTTTGTGCCGTGCTGACGTGGATATTCGATCTCCGCAAGGTGGATGTCTACGTCCTCCAGCTTCGGAGCAGTCTCGAAGTCGAGCCAAGAAAAGCCAAAGTGGAACCCGCTATCGCCTTTGGCCTTGGTGAATATCTCAAGGTTCTCCCCCAGCCGCTGCACACCCAGTCGCCCTAACCCTTTGTCCCCTAAAGGGGTGCGCCCTCCCGGCGTGGTCATTTTGGCTCGCTTAAGCTCACGTTTCTTCCGGTTTGAAATCGTCAACCAACCGGTTTCAACATCTTCTAAGTTCATACCATGGCCATCATCCTCAACGATGATTCGCCCTCCTTCCGAGGAGCACTTTGTGCCATCTATCTCATAAATGCCCTGGGTGTCTATGACAACTTTGGCGTAGGATGCGTCCGCATCGTAGCAGTTCTTAACCAACTCGATGAGCGCTTGTACCGAGTCGCTGATGAGGCTCTCGCCAAGCTGATACACGACGGAAGGGTGAACCTCGAAATGTGGATGCTTGCCCTTTGCCATGGTCACACTGCCTTCCGCATGACCAGTATTGTCTCGTTGGATATGGTTTCCGCGATGTTGTTCTTCGGAGCCATCCGTTTTGATGAGATTCGGCGTGTCAGCTTGCACAACAGCGTGGCATGTTGCGCCTGGAGTAGATCCGCGAGGATGCGATCTAGAGGAACACGCTTGCCGCCGACTTTGCGGTTCCCCAACGTCCAGACCATCAGCCCACCGGGCCGCAAACTCTTTAAGATTGGATTAAGACAGCCATCCAGGTCGCGGAAAAAGGCCGTCACTCGAAGGGCGCGGTCACGTGGCTGTTTGTCCAGACTCTTGATGTAGTCCCTAAAGGCGGGCGAACGATCCTTAATGTAATCTGACACTTCCTTTTTTACCCGTTTGCTTCCACCTAGGCTACGGGTGTCGATCTCATAGGTGGTTGCAAGACAACTAGCGTCTGCTTCTTCATCGATGTCACATAGGTCCACCCATTGCAACGGAAGATACGAGTACTGGCCGTACGGCACTGTCGAAGTGTTATCTCCATAGGGCGGCGAGGTGACGACAATATCCAAATCCGCCAGGCCCTTCACCTTGCGAACGTCGGCCAGCTTGACGGTGACTTCTCGCTGGTACTGGCCTCGAACAAGCTGGCCAGATTCTGACAACTTTACGGCCTGCTCTTCGTAGTGTTGGATGTTCCGTGCCAACGCTTTCTTGAAATTTTCCACTGGATCACAGGAACGACCGGCAATGTCCTCCTGTGTCCGGATATGGAGCTTGAATGTGGAAGTACGAGAGTTGCTGGTGGCTCGTGCCGTTTCCGCCAGCGCAACCCAGAAGAACCGGCGAGCCCATAGAGTATCTTCCGCGCGGATGGCCCTGCGGACCTTCGACAATACTATTTGAACCTCTCGGCCAAACCACTTGTCACGGTTCGGGAAATCTGCCTCGACTGCCCATTGACCATCTTCGTCGAACCGGGCAAGAAGTTCTTTGGCTTTATCTTTGAGAACGTCGATTAGGAACGGACCGCTCTTGACCCGACAGAGCAGGACCGCTAGCGGATTGATGTCTGTGCCTGAAAAGGCCAATCCGCGCATCATGCTCTCGGTCATAATAGTGCCGGAGCCGGAGAATGGGTCACCAACTCGCTCGATATCAGGATGCACGAAGCATGCCTGCTTGAGAATAGCCTCGACTACCTGAGGCACCATCATAGCGGGGTATTGGAACATGCCGTGGCCATACTCGCGACGCGAGTTACCCTTGAAGGACCAGTAGTCCTTATTCACCTCGGTCAGTGACTCAAACCGCCGACGCAGCATAACGTCATGAAAATTATGAGCAGTAATCATTAGCTAATATCCAATATTTGCTCATCAGGTTCTAGCTATCAATCCGTTATTAGTACACATCGCACCGCTAAAATCTAGGTTATTTATGTTCGTGCAATTATTTACCGGCCTTTTACGATTTTAAATTGCTGTGGCCGAGAAGATTAAAACCGGTTTAATAAGCGCTAAATGCATATAGTGCTACTACGTTAACCTAACCGCCAGGCCTCCTTTTATGAAAGCATCCCGGACAGCCTTCTAAGCTAATCGTTGGTCCATTTGATGCCACCCCTTCCCGCCTGCTTTCAGGTTCTTCCATCTAATGCCCTGCGGCAAGGCGCCTATAGAGTTCTCCAAAATAGATTGTGGTTTAAGCACCTAGTTTACGCCTGCCACTTTGCAAGCCAGCAATTTTCGACTTCTCGAAACCTCTCCGAATATTGCCGCTTGGTCTGCCACGCCACTCAGGGTGGTGCCGACCTTCTTGGCCTCTACTACGCCCACAGGCTTGCCGGCCACGAACAGCGCATAGTCGGTCGGCCCCTTTCTGGGGAGGAACTTACTCACCGCCGCCCTCCCAACTGGTGGCCAGGTTGAGCTGGCTAACGTCTTGACCCAACCATTCGGCAGTAGTCAGCTGCTAGTTGATCAAGGCTCGAACGTGTTATGCTGGCTCCAGGGTACCCCCGCCATTGTTCCATGATACTGGCAGGCTTGATCGCCGCGCTCCTATAATAACCACATTCAACTTGGCCGGTCCAGGCTTTGTCCCAGGCACCAGGTGAGGCATCCATTTTCTGTGGGCCACCAATGCTGGTGTTGACAGCTGGCAGGTGCGTGTTGTATTTAAATTTAATCAGACCCCCATCTGATAGCCAAGACGCCCAGGCCGGAGCCAACCCGGTTTGGGCGATCATTTTTCTAAGACCGAACTACGCCCCTGGCCCGAGTGGCTGCCCCTGGCAGAGGCGGCGCAATATGCCCGGATGAGCCGGGACAAGCTCCGGCTCCTGGTCGAAGCGGGTAAGGTCGTAGGCTACACCAATCCAGATTTCAAACGCGGTCCCAAGAATAAAAGCGCGGGTGAATGGTGGGTTCAACGCGCTTCAATAGACGCCTATCATGAATCCCTGGCCGGTTTGGGGCCTGTGCAGGTAGCTATTCTTGCCCACCGGCGCCGGGTTGGTTTATGATCTATTCCATGGGCGGCATCTATCAGCGTGATGGCAAGTGGTACTATAGGTACCGCTACAAGGGCAGGCTCGTACGCGAGTCCCTGGCCAAGCATGGCGTTTCCAGTGAGGCTCAGGCCCGCGCCTATAAGCGCCAGGTGGAAAAGGAAGGCATTGAGAAGCGCCTTGCTGAGCTGGACCCCAGTACCAAGACCTTGGGCCAACTTCGGGAGGAGTATATCGAGCACCGACGGCCCTTAGGACTAGCCAAGGACACCCTTCGCCGGGATGATCAGGCTCTGCGGTCCCTGGCCTCTTTTGTCGGTGAGAGATGTTTGCTGCGCACTCTTACTCAACGCAAGATCCAGCAGTGGGCTGGCCACCTCTTGGCCGGCAACATGGCTCCCACCACGGTCAACTCCTACCTTCGCCATATTCGGGCCGCTCTGAATACCGCCTTGGAGTGGAAGTGGCTGAATCAAGCGCCCAAGCTAAAGTCGGTCAAGCAACCCGAACGCTTTCCCCGTGCCCTCACCCCAGAGGAAATGGAGAAGATCCTGGCCCTGGAGCTTAATCCCGAGCGCAGAGCCCTCTGGGAATTTTGCCTTTGGACCGGGGTCAGGCGCCAAGAGGCCCTAGACCTAACATGGCAGGATGTGCACCTGGAAAGCGAATCGCCTTGGGTAAGGGTGGTGGGCAAGGGCAACAAGGAAGGCATGGTGCCGCTGCTGCCCCAGGCGGTCCAGGCCCTCCAGGCCATGCCCAAGGCCGATGTGGGGCCGGTATGGCGCTTTCATTTCCGGGGCTACGTTAACCCGAAGCCGGTCACCGGCAGCCCGGTGAGCCGCTGGTTCAAGGAAGCCGTGCGCCGCGCTGGTATCGAGGATGCCCACCTTCACGACCTGCGCCACACGGCCGCTACCTGGATGGCCGCGCGTGGTGTCCCAGAGCGGATCATCCAGGAGATCATGCGCCACGCCAGCATCACAACGACCCAGATTTACACCCGTGGGGTGGCCAGGGTGGCCGATCTCTACAAGCACATGTCTCACGGCTTGGTATCCCAAAAAGAGCACAGCTCAAAATAAGCCAAAATAAATTAGGATGTTACAGTCTGCGATTCAGGACTGAAAATCCCCGTGTCGGCGGTTCAACTCCGTCCCTCGGCACCAAAGATATCAAGGGCTTAGGTCGAAAGACCTAAGCCCTTTAACGTTGACAGGAAGCATATAGGAAGCAAGAGGAGCGAAATCGGGCGGGATGAACGGTGGGCTCCAACAACACCTTTGAGAGTGCTGCATAACTCTTGTCGGGGGTTAGGTTCCGTTTTTTAACAGATTCGCCCCCGCCGCCAGTTACTTTTGCTCCATCCCCGCTATGAAATGCCGAGCCTGGCTGGCCATCGGCGGCCTTGGCCAGGGTATTGCCCCCAGCCCCGGCATGGGGGTCCGCCCCCTATGCCCAGGCCAGGCGAGCCGCCTTCTTCAAGTTGAAGGTCATGGCGTCCAGAAGTAATTGCAGCCCCACCTTGGCCACTCCCAGATAGCGGGCGCGGGCCATGCGGTGGTCCTTTTTCAAGGTTCCGAAGGCCCGCTCCACCTTTCCCCGGACGCGGCTGATGGCCTTGTTCACCAGACGCTGGGCTTCGGAGAGAGGCCGGTTTCGCGCCGCCTTGTACATGATGCCGTCGAAATAGCCAGCTTTTTCCAGCTTACGGCTGTATTCCCGGCCGCTGTAACCCTTGTCGGCAAACACGGGCTCACCCTTCTCCAAGGCGCATTCCTTGACCACTTTCATCAGTTCCTTGCAATCGGGCTGGTTGGCCGGGGTGGCATGGCCAGCCACCACAAAACCCATTTCGGCCCCCACCGCCACATGTACCTTGTAGCCGTAGTAGGCCTTGCCGCCCTTGACCGTCCAGGCCGCGTCGCTATCGCCGGAGTAGGTGGTCTTTACTTCATGGCCGCCGCTGTCATCCCTGGATTCAACCACGTCCTGCCGCTTGCGGGGACGGCGGGAGCTTTCTACCAAGCTGGCGTCCACGATGATGCCGGCCTTTATCTCCAGGCCGCCGGCCTCGATCTGGGCGTTGATCATGTCCAAGAGGGGTTGGGCCAGGCCCTTGGCGTGCAACTGGTTGAGGAAACGGCAGATCGTGGAATTGTCCTGGACTTCGTGGCCCAGGCTGAAGCCGCAGAAATGGCTGAAGGAGATGCGATCCTCCAGGTTTTCCGAAAGCTCCCGATCCGACAGGCCGTACCAGGATTGCAGCAGCAGAGCCTTGAACATGCTCAGGGCGGGATAGGCGGGGTTCCCCACCGCGTTGGGGCGCCGCTCCAACTCCTTGTCCAACAACTCCTCTATGGGCCGCCAGTCGATGATGGCGTCTATCTTCTCAGGAGTGTTCTGGCTGCGCTGACGCTTATGAGCCGCCTGATCCGCGAAGCCGCCCTTGAAATCAAATCTGTTGGCCATCCGCAACGCCCCTCATTGGTTTGTTGCATTATATCAAATTGTTATCCCCATTTGAACCAAAAGCTGACCTGCTCTCCCGTGCAGCACTCTCCTGCGGATTCCGGAGCAAGTCGGCCGGCGATTCCACGGGAAGCCGGCCACCCATTCCACGGAAATCGGCCACCGATTCCAGAGCAAGCCGGCCGCATTGTGAATAAGTGCCGGGCAAAGGGGATGACGCTGGGTAACCGCTG
>JAZDIQ010000045.1:0-18560 GCA_043804825.1 Pseudomonadota bacterium | reverse complement strand
GTTATGGTTTGTTGTCACGGTGGGTTATGCCAAAACCACCCCAACACAAGTCAGACCAAAACTCCAGACGGCCTTGCGCCATAACCTATATCATTCCAGCCTGTTGAGACATTTCGGATGAGAACTAGTTAAGATGAGGTTTATGATGCGCCGATTGGCTTGGCCGTCAAAAGGGGCCAATTTAGAGGCATCCTGCTGATTAGCGCAGACCAGGGTCTGCCTGTAGGCCGGGTCTTGGAATAATCTAGCCAGCATGGCCGGCAGCCGGTCCTTGTCCGTGATCTTGACCACCCCCCCCAGGTGATCGAAAACCTTGAAGTCCAAGCCGTAGAAATCCACGACCACGGTGGGCACATGCAACATCACCGCCCAGCGCACGGTGCTGGAGTAGGTGGCCACGAACAAGTCGGCCGCCGGCAGGATGCGGCTCAAAGGCTTCCTCAACAATTGGGCCCCGTGCCTCGCCTCCAGGAAGCGATATCGCTCAGGGTCGGACTTGGGGTGTAGGGACATGAGCAGGTTGGCCGGAGCCTGGGCCAAGCTCGAGGCCAAAAAGTCGATTTCCCGCCAGTGCTCATCCCAGCCCATGAGCTTGTGCTCGGCCAATTGGGGCACGGCCCAGACTAGGTTGGGGCGGGACTGGTCCAGGCCGTACTCGATCGCCAACTCCGCTCGCAACTCCAATGCTCTCTGCTTGAGGGCAAAGAGGTTGTCATGGTTGGGCTCGCCGGTGATGACCCCCTGAGCCGGGTCCAGGCCCTCGCTGGTCAGGTGCTCCAATTCCTCCTGCCCAGATAGTGCCACCAGGCATCGGCCTCCGCCGCCCCAGTACCAGGGGTCTATGGGCAGCATGCCCAGGCTGCCCATGGCCACGATCTGGCTGGGCGAGAAAAATAGCATGCGGCCGTTGGGGGATTGGTGGACCTGCCCGGGATAGCGAGCCGCCACCCAGCGCTTCAACAGCCGCTGATTGCCTTGATCTAGGAAATACTCCTGGTGGTTTAGCCGGGCCAAGGCAATATCCTCGCGGCCCGCCGTGAGGGCAAAAGGCACCAGGAGACGCAGGCCGCCGTTGTCCAGGGCCAAACGCCAGAAGGCTGCAACCGAACCGATCTTGCGGTCGTCGGCGCCAATAACCGCCACGGGCCGCAACCGCGTCATGATCAAGCGAGCCCCTTTGAGGCAATTGGCCATCAACCGCCACAACGAAATTATTTCGCCGTAGTGTTCGGGCAGCAGTTTGCCGGCCGCGCGGTAGGCAAGACCTTGGCGTGGCGGAAAATAATGCTGCCCGGCGTAAAAAGCAATTATCGATTCCGGTTCCAGAACCTTGGCGGCCTGCTCCCACAGGGAGTGCTCTGTGGCCAGCACCAGGGGGCGCAGGCGTCCGTCGGCTAGCATGGCCCGCGCCAACACCAGGTGACATTGCATCGACGGGGGATGAAATGGCAGCAGCAGCACCACTTGGCGGGGATCGTCGGTGTAGCGATACCCGGGTAACTTTTGCATTCTAAGCCGCAGTTGAGGTGATATCAGTTCCAAGCTTAAGTCGTTATTATAACATAGGCCCTGTCAAGAGCGTGCTCGACAACCAATAGTTTTGCCTCCTGTGTTTTTCTGCACTGGTTGACTGGAAAAACACGGCGGGGTACTATGCCCGAAGATTCAGCGGTTGCGCTTTCCGGTGTGATTTTAAGGAGAAAAGACCGCGGGCGCCAGGCATGGGTTCTATTGGCTGTTGGTTCTATGCCTCGTGCCATGCACTGAACAGCGTCGGGGGCTCGAAAGAGTAAGGAACGCGGCATCGGCCGCATAATCTGGGCCGAGGAGTTGCCACTTGCCAATACGGGCGCTGTTCACCGAATGCAACGACGCTATGTGGGTGGAGATCGCTGCCCGGCTGGCCGCGCTGCAAAACTGGCAGCCGGTCTACTGGGTGGGCCTGCCGGCCCAGGAGCCGCTCGTGGCCAACTCCTGGCCCCAGGCGGTGTTTCATTCCAAGATCGCGGCGATCAAGGGCTTGCCCGCCCCGGCCTGCGCCGGCCTGGCGTCGGTGCGCCCAGACCAGGAACTTCTAACCGAGCTGGCCGCCTGCGAGGGCCTGACCTTGCGCATGCTGGACCGCATGGACCCCCTGGAGACCTTCACTTATCGCCAACGTCTGGACCTCTATCAGCGCTACCTGGGCTACTGGCTGGCGGTGCTGGAGCGCTTTCAGCCCCAGGTAGTTTTTTTTCCCATCGCCCCGCACATGGGCTACGACTACCTGCTCTATGAGCTCTGCCAGCGCCGGGGCATCGCCACGGTGATGCTGGAGCAGGTGATCATCAACAGCCGTCTGTTTGCCATCAGTCGTTACGAGGACCAGGACACGGCGGTGAGCCGGGAGTACCAGCGCCTCTTGGCCCAGGAGCAGGGCGGCGACATCCCCTTGCCGCCGGACATTGAAGAGCATTTGGCGGCCCTCAAACGTGAGTACCAGGTGCCATTCTACGTGGCCAGGATGAACAAAAAGTCCGGCGAGGAACCAGAGGGCCTGGCCAGCGCTTGGCTGTGGTGCAAGAGCCAGCCCATGCGCCTCAAGGGCCAGTTGGAGCGCGTCGGGCGTATCCTCTGCACCCCGACGCCGGATAATTATATGAAACCCAAGGGCCGGCGCTTCCAAGACCGGCCACTGAGCCATCGGGAATTTGAGTACTACCGCTGGCTGGGGCGCCGCCAGCGTCGTCGCCTGCGCGCCCAGTACCAAGCCCTGGCCAGCCCGCCCGACCTGGGCCAGCCCTATGTTTACCTGCCCTTGCACTATCAACCCGAGATGTCCACCCTGCCCCTGGGCGGCCTCTACGAGGACCAGCGGGTGCTGGCGGGGCTCATCAGTTCCTTCCTGCCAGCGGGTTGGCGGCTCTACGTAAAGGAGCACCCGGTGCAGGTCTCGGAGTTGGGGCGCGGGCAGCAAAGTCGCCTGTATGGCTACTATGAGAGCCTCTTGGAGCTGCCAAACGTCTCCCTGGTGCCCCTGGAGCACTCCTCTTACGACCTCATAGATCACTGCCAGGCCACGGCCACCATCACCGGCCAGGCCGGCTGGGAGGCGGTCAACCGCGGCAAACCGGCCCTCACCTTCGGCTCGGCCTGGTACCGGGGCTGTGAGGGCGTTTGGTACGCCCCCACCCGCCAGGCCCTGCAAGAAGTCCTGGCCCGGATCATGGGCGGCTACCAGGTGGACCAACGCAAGGTGCGCCTCTTTGCCCAGGCCGTCGACCGAAGCGCTGTGGCCGGCTACGTTGAACCCATCTTCGCCAAGCAGTATGGCATTAGCCAGGAAGAGAACGTGGCGGCCATCGTTCGCCTGGTGACCGAGTGCCTCGGCACCTGTTAACGAGTCGAGAAGCGCTATAGTTCGGACTGGCTCCCTATATGGCCACTGGCAAAGTGGTCTTGCCCATGAACAGCGGACAGATTGTTAAGCGACTTGTTGGGATTCGAAGGCCAATGGACTGATGTAGCGATTGGCACTATGCCTCCTGGTCCGGTTGTAGTCAATCTCAATGTATTCGAACACCGCCAGACTCATAGCCACCGGCTACACTGCTGACGGTCAGGACGAGCATGTTCTCACCGCCGGGGCGGCAGCCTTCGTGGCCAAGCCCTTCAAAAAAAACCGAATTGCTGGCTACGGTCAGGAGCGTGCTCGATAGAAAGTAGCATTGGCTCTCTTGGTTTTCAGCTGGAAAGTGATCTTCATGGTTGTCGGCTACACCTCACACAGCCAGAAATTTCTGTTCCAGCCCCTTGATAGTTTTCGGCACGTATCGCTATGTCGCCTCGACAACCTGTGAAATGGGGGCAATGACCATGAGAATATGTCGGCGAGAGTCTTCCCCTATTCTGACCAGGGGATATTATGATGAGCAAAAAAACGGTTGGAGATGGTTGGAGATTTTCGTGTACCGTGGGGCTTTATGGCAGTTTTAGCTTGCCTGCCCCTAACCATAACACGCTGTAATTAATGCAAGGGTTCAATATTGTCCTTGTTTTAATTGTGTCCTCTAAAGGCCTTCTAAGCCGTAGGTCGCGGGTTCGAGTCCCTCCAGGCGCGCCATTTATTTCAATTAGTTATCTTAGTGTCCTTACCTGGGCGCCACAATTTGGCTGGAATAGGCTGGAAACGGAGTCTGGACAGCGCATACCGGCTAGGCCCCGAGCAGCGTTTGCAGGTAATGCTGGGTCGTCTTGGCGTCCCGGTGGCCTAGGCGCAGCTGCACGGCGAGAAGGTCCTTGCAGTCCTTGTAATAGCTGACCGCGTGGTAATGGCGATAGCAGCCCACGGGGAAGACGCGCACACCCGCCCGACCGCAGGCGGCTAGATGCTGCTTCCTCGGCCATACATAGTGGTGGGGCGCGGCTTGGTCCTCCTGCTGGAACACATAGAGCATGCCCTCTGGCTGGGCGCGGCGCCAAGCCTTGAAACGGGCGCCCAGATCATCGCCCATGGGCACCCGACGCGGTAGCCTGTCCCCGGTGCCCGTCTTGCGGGTATAGAGGATCACCCAATCAGTCCCCACGTCCTCCCAAGCCAAGGCCAGCCCTTCCGAGGGCCGCGCACCCGTCTGGATCAGCACCTCTAGATACAAGCGGAATTCGCCATGGGCGGCCAAGCGCACTGCTCCCACCTCCGCCATGGTAGGTACATACTTGGCAGACTTTTCCACGCTGAAACGATCCACGGGCTCGAAAGGGTTGGTCAACAGGTCTGGGCTGCCCCGGCGCCGTCCCCATGAACCCCCGCGCATGTTGAAGGCTGTCTGCCCGTAGCGCAGAAACTTGTTGACCTCGCCGGCACCCTTGCCCCGGGCCAGGAGATCGGCGCGCCAGTGCTCGGCCCAGTGCTCGACCTGCTGGGCGGTGAGAGCAGCGGCAGGAAGCCCTGCCAGCCCCGGTGCTTGGGCGCAGGCCCGGGACAGCAGGCTTTCCATGTCGCGGGCGTGTCGAAGGGATCGGTGGCTATTGAGCCAGGCCACCCAGCGGTGGAACAGCTGGGCCACCGTTTCGGGCTTGTCTGAAGTATTCCCGCCAGGCTGAGAGGGTAGGCGTCCCGTCCTCAGATACTCGGTCACCGCGTCGGCTTCGGCCCTTTCGGCCTCTACCCTGGTCATATAGACTGTGCGGCTGTGGAGGCGCTGGCGGTTGACCATTTTGTCGAACCACCAGCGATAGCCGTGCTTCAGCTTGCGCCTTTGCACGGTCAAGATAGGCTACCACGGCAACGGCTGGGAAGCGCCAATGAGCCCTGGTTCCCAGACCACGCTTTTGCCCCATCAGTTCGGCGGCATGATCGCGCACCCAACCGGCGCTCATGCCGGTCATGCGGGCCACCTGGGTGACGGTTAAAAAAACATCGCCCAAACCGGGTTGGCTCCGGCCTGGGCGTCTTGGCTATCAGAAGGGGGTCTGACAAAAAAAGATTACAGCACCATCTAGGCCGTGTCAATGATGACTGGCGGGGGGCGGAAACGCTGGCTTCCAGGTGGGCGTTAATGGCCATCCTTGCCATCCTTGCCACCCTTGCCTGTAGGCGCACGGTCTGCCGAGACTTGGCCCGACTTGGCCCCTGGTAAGCATTTAGGCTTCTGCTTCTTGCCCCCCGCTTGCTCCAACCTCTTGGCCTCCTCAACTGCCCTGTCAAAGTCGCTGGTGGGCTGCTCGGCCTCCAGCCGCCGACGCGCGGCTTGATATTTTTCAAACTCTTTCTCGGCATGGCTAAGGGCGAGCTCGCGCGACACCTTGCCAGCATGGGTGAGGATGTTACGTTCGTTGAAATCAAGGAACCTGTCCAGCCGCTTGATCCAATCGGCCATGTGCATAGGCCGACGTTCGCGGGCCTGCAGCTCGGCATAGTCCAGATACATGCCCACGATGAGGTTGAGTTGGCTGAGTTCCTCCTCGTCGAGGTAGTTCTTGGCTATCGCCACGTCGGTCTTGCGCACCGGCCCATGCGGGGAGCGCTTCCAGACGGTCAAACCCATGTGGAACTTGGAAGCATCGGCGCGTTCCTGGATGATCTCGGCGGCGGTGCGTCCGGTGATGGCCCAGTGCAGCTTGTTCTGCACCGTGGCATAGAAGGCCTTGGTGATTTCGGCGTTGCGATCGTAGTCGATGCTGGTGGCGTAAATGTCGGTGATCTTCTGGTAGAAGCGGCGCTCCGAGGCTCTGATGCCCCGTATGCGCGTCAAAAGCTCGTCGAAGTAGTCCTCGCCCAAGGCGCGGCCTTCCTTGAGCCGCTCATCGTCCATCACAAATCCCTTGACCAGGTACTCTCGCAGGGTGCGGGTGGCCCATTGGCGGAATTGGGTACCCCGCAAGGAACGCACCCGGTAGCCCACGGCCAGGATCATGTCCAGGTTGTAGAAATCCACTAGCCGCTCGACCTGGCGTTGACCCTCGGCTTGAACTATTCGGAATTTCCTAATAGTTGCCTCGGGCGATAGCTCCCCTTCATTAAATATGTTGGAAATGTGCTCACTTATGGTCGGCACAGACTTCTGGTAAAGCTCGGCGAGCGATTTTTGGGGCAGCCAAACAGTGCCTTCCAGAAGACGAACCTGGATGCGGGTCTGGCCACCTTCGGCTATGTATAGGATGAACTCGGACTGGCCCTCCGGGTGGGAAACAGGCAGGCTGCCCTTAGGAGTGTTGCTCATTTCAGAGGTGGTCCCCAATTGTTGGACAGATTGGCGGCCTTCTTAAAGTGTATGGTGTATGCTGTCATGCCGCCTCTTTGATCGCCTCTGGTGTGGACAGGCCCCAGTATGCCTCCTCCAGTGTTCTGCCGTCCAGGCGGGAGTGGGGCCGCCGCTGTTTGTAGTAATCGATCCAGTCTTCGACACCTTTCCTGGCCTGGCTGCCCGTTTCGAAGGCGTGAAGATAGACGCAATCGTACTTCAAGGATCGCCACAGGCGCTCGATCATCACGTTGTCCATCCACCGGCCCTTGCCGTCCTTACACGACGGCCCAATTTATGGGGTCCACCCCTCATATGCCTGGGACCAGAGATGGAGATAATTCGCTATTTGTCCAGCACGTCCCGCACCGTGGTCAGCAGGTCCACCCGCCGGTAAGGCTTCGCTACGTATCCGGCAGCGCCTGACTCCAAAGAAGCCCTAACTTGGCCGTTGGCGGAGTAGCCGCTGGCGATTACCACCTTGGCCTTGGGGTTGATGACCAACATTTCCCTGAGGCATCTATGGCCGCCCATTCCCGGCATGCCTAGGTCCATCACCACCAGGTCGATTTGGTCGTGCCCGTCTTTGAACAGCTCTAGCGCAGTCTCGCCGCAATCGGCGGTGAGGACTCGGTAACCCAACCCCTCCAGGGTTAGTTGTCCCAGTTCCCTAAGGGCTGGCTCATCATCCACCAGCAGGATGGTTTCACTGCCCCTGAGAGAGCTATTGCCAAAGGGTTCCTCATCGGAAGCTTTAGAAGCGTCAGATTGAAAGGCTGGCAGGTAAATCTTGAACGAGGTGCCCATGCCGGGTTCGCTATAGCACAGGATTTCTCCTCGGTGGCTCTTGACGATTCCGTAGACTGTGGCCAAACCGAGCCCTGTACCCTTACCCACCGCCTTGGTGGTGAAGAAAAGATCGAAGATGTGCTCTAAGGTTTGGGGGTCAATGCCTTGCCCCGTGTCCGAGACCATGAGAAGAACATAATCGCCCGGATTCATCTCAAGGTGTTGGCTGCAATATTCCCGATCCAGCTTCTCGTTGCGGGTCTCGATGACCAGCCTACCACCCTCGGGCATGGCGTCCGCAGCATTGCTGGCCAGGTTTAGCAGCACCTGCTCCATCTGGTTAGGATCGGCCATCACCGTCTTGAGGTCGGCGGCTAGGATGGTCTCAATGCTTATCATCTTGGGCAGGGTCGGGCCGAGTAAGTTCAAGGTTTGGCGGACAGACGTGTTGAGGCTCAGGGGTTTTAAATCTGCCTCAACCTTGCGGCTGAAAGTAAGGATCTGCTTGACCAGCCGGCGCGCCCTATCGGTGGCCTGCAGCACCTGGTTCAGCTCCTCGATGTTGGCCCGCCCATTCCGGGCCATTTCCAGCGCCAGCTCCGAGTAGCCCATTATAGCGCCCAATATGTTGTTAAAGTCATGGGCGATGCCTCCGGCCAGGGTGCCGATGGCTTCCATCTTCTGAGACTGGCGCAGCTGGGCCTCCAGCTTCTTGGTGTGGGTCACGTCTGTCAAATTGACCACCATGCCGGCGATCCCGCCAGTAGCGCCAGGTATGCCGGCGGCGCTGATCACGATGTCTCGCGACTCCCCGCTTTTTGTGAGACGCTTGGTCTGTAGAGTTGTAGTACCACCGTGCTCATATAGCTGGCGGATGATTTCCTGGGCCCTAGTCTTCTGGTCATCGGGCACGAAGGGGATCTGCCTACCCAGGACCTCCTCGGCGAGCCAACCGAAAACCCTGGTGAATGCCGGGTTGACGAAGGTGGTGTTGCCCTGTGCGTCATACACCACCAACGGATCGGCGCTGGCTTCCAGAATGGCTTGTAGGCGCTTCTCGTTAGCCCGCAAGGCGTCATTGGCTCGTTTGCGTTGGGTTATATCGTTGTTGATTTCCAGAATGGCTCGGGGGCGGCCCTCCTCATCCCTGCTGAGGACCCAGCGGCTGGCCACAATTATGATGGAGCCATCGCGCCGAGTATGGGTAAGCTCGCCCTCCCAGCGTCCCTCGCGCAGCAATGCGTCCTCGATATCCGGTAGAGGCTGGGGGAATTCGGTTTGCAGGAGGTCGTGGGTCACCTTGCTTTGAGCCTCCGCGCGGCTCCACCCGTAGGACTCCTCGGCCCCTCGGTTCCAGAAAATTACGCGGCTTTCGAGATCGCGAACAATGATCGAGTCGTGGGCCAAATCCAGGAGTTCAGCTTGCTCCTGCAGGGCGGCCGCCTTCCCCCGCAAGGCCGCTTCAGCCTGCTTGCGATCAGTGATGTCGGAGTACATGGCCAGGGAGCCAATGAAGTCGCCCTCCTCGAACATCGGCACGGCCGAAACCAGAAACCAGCGCTCGCTGCCGTCCTTGCGCTTTACCCGGCGTTCGTAATTTGAGGCTAGGCCTTGCCGGCGCCGCTCCATCTGTCCCTCGTGAGCGTGCAAATCCTCGGGGAAGTAGAATTCGGTTAACGAACGTCCGCGCAACTCCTCGAGGAGATAACCAGTCATCTCAGCCATCTTACGGTTAGCGAATGTTATCGTTTGAGCGTGGTCGATGACCAAAACTCCTTCATTGGCGGTATCGACTATGCGGCGATATTTCTCCTCGCTTTCCTTCACCCTTCTTTCGGATGCGATTTGTGATTGCATGTCTGAAATAAGGATAGATATGAGCAGAGTGGCAAGGGGGTAGACCAAAATGACTGGAAGGGAAATGTCCTGGAGCACCCTCCAGGTAGTTTCCCCGGGCAAGGCCAGCGCGCACACAAGCATCACCAAATGCACAATCACGCCAAATGCGTAGAGGTATGCCGGCTGCATTACCTTGGCGTTGCGTTTTCCCCAGAAATAAAATATCGACCCAAGGGCCGCCGAGGAAAAACTGACCAGCACCCCCATCAGAGTACCAGCCCCGCCCATCCAAATTCGATATACACTGGCCATGGAGAAGGTGATGGCCGCCACCAAAGGACCTCCGAAGAGCCCGCCAACGCTTATGACCACCGAGCGCGTGTCAAAGACCACGCCAGGCATTAGGTGCAGGGGCGTGAGCATCACCCCTACGGCGACCACGCCGAAGAGGACTCCATTTAGCACCTGGCCAACAAGTTTTTTGCGACCCCAGCGCCGGAGCACCTGGACGTAGAGAAAGCTGAGGAGCAGCAATATGGCGGCGTTGCTTGCCAGCTCGTGAATGATCGCTATAGCCATTCCAGCCTCAGCAGCCAATAGTTGTCGGAAAGTATCACAAGCCTAATCCTGTCAAGCGAAGCTACTCCAACCCGTGAAAGCGGCTCGGGCGTCGCCCTGAGGGTGGGTTCAGGTGTTGCCGGTTCTCTATCGGAGCAGTAGGGGAGGCGACCCGATTCGGGCGCTTCTGGCTTAGCGACCAGCGCTGCTAGGCGAGTCGCCCGTGAGGTGATCGAGGCTCTCGTGGCGTTCCTCAGGCTGAGCTCCGGTGCTGGGGCCACCTGACTGTAGAGAGCCTAGGGGGAAGCGTGACCGATAGGCGCCAGGTTCAGCTAGACAACAACCCTTTCCCCAATTTTCTCAATTCAACTTCTAAGTCGCTAACAAAATTATACCTGGCCAGTGAATAGTCAACGGTTAAAATACAATACGTTATAAGCTCGCGCCCCTCTCCCCCACCTGCCCCAGAAGCCGCAAACAGTTCTCCCTGGTCAACAGCGCCAGCTCGGCTTCCCGCTCCAAGAATGGCCGCACGTCTTGCAGGGCCTCTCGCCAGTTGACGGCCTCCAGGCGCCCGGCCAGGACCTCTTCCCAGTTGGCGGCCGAAAGCTCAGGCCCAGGCCAGCCAGTCTGGGCCAGGGCGGCATTGAGCAAGGCCCAGTTGGGCGCGGGCCAGGCCGGATCAGAGAGAAACCACACCAGGTCATACAGGTCCCGGCCTTTGGTGTAGGGCCGGCTTAGGATGGCGTGGAGCTTGCCGGCCAGGAGCGAGGCTTTGTCGTAGTGGGGCAGGTTCAGAGTCACGAAACGCCGGATGATGGTGGTGGCCACCACGGCGCCGGCGGGCGGGTTGGTGTCCAGCTCTAGCTTGACCGCCAGTACCTCAGAGACCCGGGGCGAAAGGCCCAGCTCGTGTAGCAGGCCGGGGAAGCGCACGAAGGCGGAGTTGACGGTCTTGCGGTCGTTGACCTTCAACTCCACCGTGTAGGCTTCGGCCTCCAGGCGCTTGCGAATGTCCAGGAGGGCATCCCGGAAGGCCACCGGCGCCGGCTGGGCCATCAAGGAAAAGTCCAGGTCCTCGGAGTATCGCGGGATGCCATAGAGGAAGCGCAGGGCCGTTCCGCCCAGGAAGGCCCAGCCCAGGAACGCACCGCTTTCTTGCAGGCATTGCAGAATGCGGGCCTGAAGGTACTCCCGCACCAGGTTGCGCCGCAGGAGGTCGTTGGGCTGGCGTTGCAGGAGTTGCCGGAGATAGTCCCTCACAGGTTTTCGTACTCCTCGCCGGCCGCAAGTTTGGCCACCTGCTGAAAGGCGCGCCAAAGCTTGGGGCTCTTGCTTTCCTGGGCCATGCGCTCCAATAGCGCCAGGTCTAGCTTATCGAGGTTTTGCAGCCGCAGTTCCGCCAGAAACCCTTGCTGGTCCCCGCCCGGGGTGAGATAGACCAAGTCCAGAAGGGCCTTCTCCGGCCTGGCCACGAAGGCCGTTTGGCCCTGGCCCAGATCCACATCCTGGAAGCCGAAGAACAGGGGCCGCTTGCAGTGGCGGTAGATGAACCGGCCCAAGGGGGTATCCACCTCCTCTGGCCTGGCGGTGGTGACGCTAGTCACCGCCGGCACCCACTCCGGGATTAGGCCGTGATGGGCCAAGGCTGATTGCAGGCTGACATAGGATGGCTCGTTAAGGCGGTTGGCGATGAGGAAGGGCTCGGGCGTGACCTTGCGGTAGGGCTCGGCCAGGGCGTAGAGCCCACGCCTGAGCTGGATGATCTTGCCTGCCTTGGCCCAGCGGGATAGCTGCTTGCGCACGTCGGCCGGGTCCTCGCCCAGGGTCAGCAAGAGGCCCGAGGAGAAGACCGGCTCAGAGGATGTGATGGATAGCAGTTCGTCAAGCTTCATGCGTATTAGTTACCATCATTGGTAACTAAATGCAATATTATTGCCAGGCGTGACGAAAATCCTTCGCCCACGGCTCGCCATCAAAGCAGCCAGGCCAGCGACCGGTTTACCTCATCTAGGCCGAACGCCTCTGGGTCAAAGTCCTCGCCTACCCACTCTATGATCTCAGACTGGTCAGGGAGACGGGGATTGGACAGGGCTAGCAACAGCTCTTCAAGTTATCGCTGTTGATTGCGCCACCTATTTACAATTTGATCAACATCCAAGTCTGTCGGGCCGTCAACCCATTTACCATAGAAATCTACGTCATCGCTGTTTGGAGCTGGATCAGGTTTGTAGAACTGAAGCCTAGTAGGGATTGGGACCGCTTCACCGAGCACCAACGCTTCGCCACGCCCAAGCCCGGCAAGGACACTTATTAAATCACCTTCGGCTTCAGGCACGAGACCGCGAACATATCCTTGATCATCGGGATTGGTGATACGCAAGCAAATGAAGGTGCCGCATTGCGCCAAAACAGTTTCAGATACTTCGTGAGGTCGCTGGCTGACTACAGCCAACCCCACACCATACTTGCGGCCCTCTTTTGCGATTCGCTCCATCGACTTACGTGACCCAGCATACTGGCTTTCACTGGCGCGAGGGATATATGCATGGGCTTCCTCGCATATAAGTAAAATAGGGAATTCACGGTATTGGGGGTTCCAGTAATTGAACTCAAAGGACAAGCGCCCAATCTGTGCTGCTACTGTAGGGCGAACATCGAAAGGTACCGATGATAGGTCTATCACATTAACGGCCGTTTTGGGTGAACTTAGACCAACAAAATCTCTGAGAAGCGAAGACAATGAGGCCGAATTATTGCGGACTTTAGGGTTAAGCAAGAAATCATAACGTTTATCGTTTAGCTTGCTATCCAGCCGCATGAGAAAGTTGTCGAATTTTCCTGTAAGATCACCCTTAATCATCTTGTGAGTGGTCGGGCTTTCTACTAAACCATTTTTTTGCTCTATAGCTGATCGCATGGCCGCGAGGTCGAAATACACTGGTGTATCAAGCGTCGTTCTTTCAAGACCCAATTTGTTTCCTTCCGCAGTTCTCAAACTGCCCAGGATTTCTTTGAAGACCGCTACTTGATTGTGGGCACTGTAATCAGTCTGGTCAATAAGAAGGTCACATAGTTCGGCGTAAGTCATAAGCCAATAGGGTATTTCCAGCTCTCGAGCGTCAGAATGGCGCACGATAGAATCTGCAAATGAGTAGTTGCATGTCCCGTCCTCACCCTTCCAACAATACTCTCCATGCAAATCTAAGATAATAATGTGGGCACATGGCATCACCGCTACGGTGCGTTGAACTAACGATGCAACTGTCCAAGACTTTCCTGATCCGGTCTGGCCCAATATGGCGAAGTGACGACCAAATAAGTTGGCGGGGTCCAGGCAAATCGTTAAGGATGGGTGCGTCGCTACTGTGCCTACGGAAAATCCCTTCGACTGATATCGCTCGAACATCCTGGCGATGTCGTCAGAGCCTATGGCATGGACTTCGGCCCCTGTGGTCGGATATTGGCCTAATCCACGTTCAAACTGCCCGTTAGCAGCGATAGAGCCTATCGGCGTAAGCCGCGCTGTGCGTTTGGCAAAAGATAGCCGGGCAGGTTCTTCGCCCTGCGTCTCGATCGACGGTGCGGCCAGTGCCTCTTGTTCGGTCATCCGAGTAACTATTGCTATGATGTGTACATCGTTCTGTCTAATCGCGACGTAGGAGCCAATTTGTCCTACACGGATATCCTCATCGCCTATCGTTACAGTTGGGGGGTGTCCTTGCTCATCATCTACCAACGAAATTGACAGCATATTTCCTTGGACATCAACAACATATCCAATAACAGTATTTGCTGGCTCTGGCATCGATCATACCCCCTTGGCTAAGCGTTCGAAGCTCCAGAGGTCGGCATGGCCCGGCCCTAACCTCCCTTTGATCGAACACCGAGATTCAGTAACTACCACAGTGTTAGATTTTGTGCTCCAGCGATCCCACGCAGTATCACTGATACTTTTTGTAAATATCAAGACCGTAAAGTCGGTCCGAGCAAGAGAAGCTTCTATAATTGCGTTGACGTGCTCATCAGCAAAGCCGTATCCAATGCATGCTAAACGGTTGATGGGTGCTGAGTAATGGCCTAGACAACCTCTAAATGTTGACCAAAGAGCAGAATAGGGTGGATTCATAGTGTCTGCCGCTTTTCTGCGCTGCGGCGGAATCATCAGGCGTTTTGCGGTGGTAGGAGGCTTCTCTCTATACCCACACCTGCGTACTCCATTTGTTGGACATTCATACCAACCTAGTGATCCATGAAGCTTTAATAGATGAATCGGCTTAACTGTTTCGTCAAATTGTCTACTTCTGTAGGTACCTCTGATGATTCCAATACGTTCCTCAAATACTGATCCATCAAAATATGATATCTCTGGTCCCAAAAAGCCATCAATTAACCGCACTCTAGACTGTACCGCTGACCATTCTATGAGTGGGTCATAGTTGAGGCTGAAGACTTTTACGCATGGATTAGCTTGATGTGCTATCCTGGTTACAAACTCGCAGTGTAGGTCGAGGGGTGGAGTCTTAGACATCAACAGATCGGCAAGCGCATCTGTAACTAAGTGCCGATAAGGAGTATCGTTGGCTCCGCCATCGTCTAGCAGGTCCAATGCTTGTTCTATGCCGTTTGCGCCTTGGTCAAGTTTATTTTGGATATCCAATCTTTTTAGTGGGTCGACAATACGCTCTTTTATCATGTCCCAAAGCTCAAACGCCAAGGGGTAACCGCAACCTCCTAGGTATGAGGACCCCGCCCCAAGCAAATATCCCACACGCTGAGAATTAAGTTGCTGGGATACTTTTGCCTCTAGGTCTGTTTTAAAGCTTGAGTCGGTCACCTTGTTGTTTGCCCCAATTCGATCCCCACCACCCTCACCTCCACCCTCCTCGCCTTCACACCCCCAATCACCACATTCCTCCCCACCACCTCCACCGGCACCCGTACCCCATCTTCCCGCACCAGGGCCACCCGCAGCCGAGACCGCGCCGGCTCCCTCCCCAGCGCGGCCGCCGTCCGCTGGGCGAACTCCGGCGCCACGAAGCGCAGGACGCTTCGGCCGGTAAAAGGTCCGGTGTTGTGCCCCAGTAGCGCAGCCAAACCTTGGCTGTGCCAGACGATGAAACCCCCCGGATGCACGAATACAGGCGAAACGCTGTCAGGCAGTCTCAGGGACCGGCCAACCCTAATCGCATGCATGCTGATTGTTTTCCCCCCATCAATGGCGGTCGCTGCTACCTCCGCCTTGCCCGTACCGGTCCCGCAGCAGCTTTCTGGGGCGGCGGCTTGGTTTGTTCTTCCGTTGCTCGAGGCTCTATTGCCTCTAGCAGAGAAGTAACCGCCTGCTGTCCTTTTTTATCCAAGGCAGCTAGACGAGGCGTAAGTTCCTTAAGCCAATCCGGGCATGAGTCCTTTTCAATGACTACCTGCGGAATTGGCTTCCGATCAGGGACAGAACCCTTAAGCAGCCAGTCAACAGAGACGTTGAATTCATTGGAGATGCCCAGAAGGTGCTTTCCACCAGGGATGGTTTGACCTTCCAGCCACGGGGTTAGGGTCCCTGGCGAAATTCCGAGTCTCTTGGCGAACGCGAGCTGGTTTCCGCCGGTGTGAACCTCCAGCAGATAGCGCAGGTTATCCATAACTAGCTTGTGAAACTCAGTTTTTGCCATTTAACGGAAAAACGTTAAAAATTATTGACTGCCACTCGTAAAAACGTATATATTCGGTCCAGCTTCAAGGAGGTGCCCATGGCCAAGCAGCCCAACCCCTACACCATCAAGCTGACCGAGTCCGAGCGGGCCGAGATCGAGGCCTACGCCCGGCGGCTAGGTTTCCGGTTCCTGAGCGACGCCATCCGCACCAAGATGCTGGAGCTGGCGCGCCAGGCCCACCGCGAGGCCACCCAATCACAGGCGGCCTAAACCACCTATGTCTGCGACCTTACACCATTCATATAGCCTGGGGCAATACCGGTCATGCCTCGCCATGCTCACAGGATGCACCACGCCCCCGCCAGCCATAAACGGCAATCCCAGGGAGCTTTTGCCATGACCATGCAGCGCCCCATGACCCTCCTGGAGTTGGTGCAGGCGGCCGTGCTCGATTCGCGCGAAGGCGTCAAGGGCATGGCTGATTACCTGGCCAAGAGCCCCAATACGCTTTACAGCGAGCTCAACCCCAATGAGGGCGAAGGCCGCACCAACCACAAGCTGGGCCTGCTGGACTGGGTCAAGATCATGCGCCTAAGCGGCGATTGCCGCTCCCTGCAGAAGGTGGCCGAGGACCTGGGCTATGTGGCCGTGCCCATGCCCGCCGGTGAGCCCGCCCCTCTGGAGGCCCTCCAGCACCTGACCCGCATCACCAAGGAAGCCGGCGAGCACGCCGCCACGGTGTGTCTAGCGCTGGAAACCGACGATCGCATTGACCGCCAGGAAGCGCGGGCCTGCCTCAAGGAGCTTGACGATCTGCTGCGGGCCGCCGTGGCCTGGCGGCAGGTCTTGCTGACTTTGGTCTAAGGGCGCGGCCCCGCGCGGGGCCGCATGGCGTCAACCCTAAAGGGCTGGGTGAGTTGGCTGTCAGATGGGGGTCTGACTCCTCTCACCCCTCCCGGGAGACTCCAAGCATGAACTGGAGCGGCTGGCGAAGCCTGTCGGAGTTGCGCTTGTGGCTGGCGGCCTCTGGCCGGGGCGCGCGCCTGGTGGACGTGCTGCGCCGTGAAGCCTCGGCCGAGGCCAGGCCATGCTAGCGGGAGCCCTGTAGCCATGCGGGTTATCGCGGTGGGCAACCAGAAGGGCGGCGTGGGCAAGACCACGGTAGCCCTCAACCTGGCCGCCTGCCTGGCCCTGGCTGGCCGGCGCGTCCTGCTGGTGGACCTGGACCCCCAGGGCAACCTGGCCCACGGCCTGGACCTTGAGCCGGGCGACCATCGCGGAGCCCATCGCCTGACTGATGCCCTGCTACATGCCGAGCCCCTGGAGCGAGCCATACAGGCCACGGCGGTTCCCGGCCTGGAGCTGGCCGCCAGCGACGGCGCGGCCCTGGAAAGCAGCAAGGGCCGGCTTAACGAGCGCCTGGATGGCCTGGAGGCTCTGGGCGCCGCGCTCAAGGGCCTAGATCATGACTATGCGGTTGTGGACTGCCGCCCCAGCCTGGGGCCGTTGACCCTGGGGGCCATCTGGGCGGCTAATCTGCTTATCTTGCCCCTGGAGCCGGGCCGCTTCGCCCTGGAGGGGTTGGCCAAGTTTCTTGGCACCGCGCGCCTGCTGGCCAAGAGGCGGGGACAGCTCACGCCATATCGCCTCTTGATCAACAAGCACAACCCCCGCCGCGCGGTGGCAGCCTGGCTGGATGGGCAGCTTGCCCAGTCTGGCGACGTGCTTTTGCGAACCCGCATTCGTCAGAGCGAGGCCATCAACCAGGCAGCCATCATGCAAAAGCCCGTGGCCCTCTACGCGCCGCGTAGCGCGGGCGCCGTGGATTTCCGCGCCCTGGCTGCCGAGGTGGAGGCCCTATGCCCGGCCTAGCGGACAAGCTGGCCAGCAAGGGCACCGGCCTGGATGCCGGGCCGAACGGGGCGCCGATATCGCTGGATGGCCCCGGCGCTGGGCGCTTCCTGGAGATCGACCCCGAGCGCATCGAGGCCAACCCCCACCAGCCCCGCCGCGAATTCGACCCCAAGGCCCTGGAAGCCCTAGCCGCCAGCATCGTCGAGCATGGTCTGTTGGAGCCGCTTTTGGTGCGCCTGGAGGGCGCCAGGGTGGTGCTGGTGGCCGGCGAGCGGCGTCTACGGGCGGCCCGGATGGCCGGGCTCAGCCGGGTGCCTTGCACGGTCACAGCTGGCGATCCCGCCATCCTGGCCCTGATCGAGAACCTGCACCGCCAGGACCTGACCCCCCTGGAAGAGGCCGAGGCCTATCACCGCCTGCAACAAGAGCGGGGATTCAGCCTGGCCGACCTGGCCCAGCTGGCGGGCAAGGCCGTCAGCACCGTCTCGGAGATCCTCAGCCTGGCCAAGCTGCCCGAGACGGTCAAGGCGGCCGCCACCGCCGACCCGGCCAAGTTCCCCCAAAGATTGCTTGTGGAGTTGGCCAAGGTGGAGCCTCAACAGGCTCAGAAGCTGGTCCAGGAGGTTGCCTCCGGCGGGCTCAGCGCCGAAAAAGTGCGACAGCACAGGCAGAGGCGCCAGGCAGTCCCGACCGGCCCCGAATTTCGGCGCGCCGAAATGTTCGAGATATCCGAAGGCGACTCCCAGTTTCGGCGCGCCGAAATGCCGGCGGCCTCCCAGGCCGACCCCAAGCCCCACCGGTCTGATAGAGGCAGTTCCGAGGTCGCCCGGGTGGATGCATTATTTCGGCGCGCCGAAATGCTGGCCGGGGAATTGTTGGGGGTGAACTTGCATGGCCTCAACTATCGCCAGCGGGTCTTGGCCGGCCACAACTTGCGGCCCATGGCCCGGGCCTGTCAGCGGTTCCTCGACTTTCTGCAAGAAACAGCCCTTGAAGACGACCACGTTGGACGCCCGAGCTTCGCGCCCGGCTGCTCGACATCGTTCGCGGGTAAGGCATGGTCCAAGCCCGTACGGCCCTGGGACGTGAGCTTCACGAGGACGGCCAGCCCCTGCACCCCAGCGAGTTGGCCGCGCAATTGGCATTG
>JAZDIQ010000044.1:0-5018 GCA_043804825.1 Pseudomonadota bacterium | reverse complement strand
ACGAAGGCCTCCTGGATGGGGTGCATCTTTTCCAGGGACTCGGACAGGCCCTCCACGGTGGTGATCTGGTGGTTCTGGGCCTCCACGGCCAGGGTCAGGCAGGAGCTGACGGACTGCCCGTCGATCAGCACCGTGCAGGCCCCGCAGTCGCCGATGTTGCAGCCCACCTTGGTGCCGGTGAGGTTGATCTCCTCGCGCAGGACCTCGGCCAGGGTCTGCCAGGGATGGACCCCCACCTCGTAACTCTGGCCGTTCACGATAAGCTCTATTATTTCTTTTGCCATGCCGTCCCTCGCCATCTGGGAAATGTTCGCCTAACTGTCTTTATTTGTATATGTTACAACATGTAAGCCGTTCTGGCCACTCGTTAGCCCAACCCTCGCGCAGGATTGAACAGGAATTTGGCGTTCACCACGCTAAACTCTATAGAGCTGATTATGGCGCGATGGCTCCTACTTTTCTCTCCACGGTTGGAAGGTAGACGGGGCTGAGCGGCCGCTTGATGCTTAATGTATAAATAATAAATAAATTAAGTTTGGCCCGGCGTCAATACCTTATGCATAGCCCGGCCCTGGGGATGGCCACTTTTTCGCGGGCCCCGGCCGATGGCCCCTGGCCCGGCCCCCGCCGCCGTGCCGCCAAGCCGCCCGGGCGGCGCTGGGGGCGGCCTGCCCACCCGCCTGAACACCCGCCCCGGTCATTGGCCGGCGGGCCGCATATGTGGACGGCCACCCCCGGCCGGGCCGGCGGCCGGGCCAGGGGGTGGCTTGGCGCGCGACCAAGGCGTCAGATGATGCGCTTGGCGATGACCATCTTCTCCGCTTCCTTGGTGCCCTCGTAGATCTCCAGGATCTTGGCGTCGCGGTAGAAGCGCTGGATGTCGTACTCGTCGATGTAGCCATAGCCGCCGTGCAGTTGCAGGGCCTTGTCGCAGACCCACACCGCCGTCTCGCCGGCGTAGTACTTGGCCATGGAGTTGAGGATCGGGTTGGGCCGCCCCTGGTCCACCAGCCAGGCGGCCTTGTAGGTGGCCAGGCGGGCCAGCTCGATGCGGGTGGCCATCTCCGCCAGGGTGAACTGTATGGCCTGGTTGGAGGTCAGCGGCCGGCCGAAGGTGTGGCGCTGCTTGCCGTAGGCGATGGCCAGGTCCAGGGCGCCCTGGGCCAGGCCCACGGCCTGGCCGGCCACGGTGGTGCGGGTGGCGTCGAAGAAGTGCATGAGCTGCTTGAAGCCCTGGCCCTGGGTGCCGATCAGGTTCTCCGCCGGCACCCGCACCTCCTCGAAGGCCACCTCGGCGGTGTCGCTGGCCCGCAGGCCCATCTTGCCCTTGATGGGGGTGGCGGTCACGCCGGGGCGGTTGGACTCCACCATGATCAGGCTGTGGCGCTGGTGGGGGGAGGCGGCCTGGGGGTCGGTCAGGCAGAAGACGGCCATGAAGTCGCAGATGGTGCCGTTGGTGATGAACATCTTGTTGCCGGTGATGACCCATTCCTCGCCGTCGCGCACCGCCTTGGTGCGGGCCGCCACCACGTCGGTGCCGGCGTCGGGCTCGGTGTAGGCCCCGGCGGCCACGGCCTGGCCGGCGGCCAGGGGGGGCAGGTATTTGCGTTTCTGCTCCTCGGTGCCGAAGAAGGCGATGTTCTGGGCGCCGAAGGCCGCCGACTCGATGGCCTGGGTGATGCCCAGGTCAATGCGGGCCATCTGCTCCACGATCAGGGCTTGCTCCAGAAAGCCGAAGCCCGAGCCGTCGTACTCGGCGGGGATGGTGGGGCCCACCAGGCCCAGCTCGGCGGCCTTGCGCACGATCTCCCGGGGGTATTTCTCGGCCCGGTCATATTCCTTGGCCACCGGCGCGATCTCCTGCACCGCGAACTTGTAGGCCATGTCCTGAATAAGCCGGTGTTCCTCGTTCAGCTCGAAGTCCATGAATCGTCATCCTTTGCTAGGTAAGCCCCCGCAGGGCGCTCAGTTATCGCCTTGGCTTATCAACAGCATGTTGCCGCGCCGGGCCAGCCGGTCGTAGGACTCGTCCAGATGCTGGCGCAGCCACTCCAGCACCGCCCGATCGTCCAGGGGGGCGAAGGTGGGCCGGTTGAGGTCCTGTTCCTCCCGCCAGACCTGGCCCTTGGTTTCCTTGGCCAGGGGGGTGCCCGGGTAGACACGCACTCCCAACTGAACGGCTATCTGGAGGGGCCGGGTCTGGTTGATCAACCGGCAGGTCTCGGCCACGCTGCCCTCGTCCTCGCCGGGGTAGCCCAGCAGCAGGTGGAAGCCGAAGCCGGCCCGGTAGAGCCGGCCGGACTCCAGCCAGCGGCCGGTCACCTCCCGGAAGGCCTGCACGGCCGCCAGGATCTTCTGGCTGGTGTAGGGCTTGCGCAGCCGGGCCAGGATGCGGTCGCAGCCGCTCTCGATATCGAAGGGAAAAAACATCACCCGCCGGGAGACGCCCTGGTCGTCAATCCGGCGCGACCAGCCGTTGGTCTGGCAGATCAGCTCCAAAAACTCCTGGTCCAGGTTGCCGGGGTCCAGGTAGGCGTGCCAGGAGGCGGGCAGGCTTTCTCGCTCCAGCATGGCGCGCAGCACCGCCTTGGCGTGCTCCAGGGGGCGGTTGAAGATGTCGTCGGCGAACATGAAGCGCAGGCCCTGGCCGCGCGGGCCGCCGTCCTGGGCCGCGGCCAGGAAGGCGATCTCCTCCACCACCGCCCCGGGGGTTTTAAGCACCTGGCCGGGACCGTTGATCAGGGGATAGGGGCAATAGCCGCAGGCCTGGCCGCAGCCGACCTTGGTGCGCAGGCCGAAGGTGCTCTCGCTCACCGGCAGGCCCAGATAGCTGGCCAGCAGCGCGGAGTTTTGCAGGGTGCCCAGGCCCTGGGGCGCCCGGCGGCTGACGCGCGCCACCTCCCGGCCGGCCGCCAGGTCCTGGACCAGCTCGGGCAGGGCGGTCTCGGCCGGGCCCACGATGCCCCGCCAGGTGGCGGGCCTTCCGGCCAGGAAGGCCTCGGGCATCATGGAAAAGGCGGTCCCGCCCAGGATGACCTGGGCCCCCGGCCCGGCGTGCCCCTGCACGCAATCCAGGTAGGCGCTCAACTGGGGCAGGAAATAGTGCAGGTTGGGATCGCCCTCGGGGAGGGGAAAGGTGGAATCGATGTTGCGCAGGCTCAGGCCGATGACGTCCCAGGCGCGCCCGGCCAGCCGGTCCTTGATCAGGGCCAGGCTGCGGGCCTGGCGCTCGGCCAGGTCCGGGCGCGGCAGGGGTCCGCCGCCGCGGGTCAAATCCAACAGCTCGGCCCGCCCCAGGCCCTGGCGGGCCAGGGCCCCTTGCAGATAGTCCAGGCCGATGGGGTAGACCGGAAAGGCCTCGTTGAAGGGCGTGGTGTTGGTGTCTATGAGGAGTATTTCCGCCATGGCCTGGGGTCCGCTTGCTCCTGGTTGACGGGGGCGCCCCCGGGGGCGGCCCTCAGTGGGACGGGGAAGCGGCCTGGGCCTCCCCGAGATAGCCGTCCTCCAGCGCTTTGACCAGGTTGGTCATCACGTGGTAGTAGGGCGCGGCCAGGCCCTCCTCGCGGGCGTATTGCAGGACCTTGCCCCCCAGGAAAGCGATCTCCGTGGGCTGGCGGTTGGCGATGTCCACGCACATGGAGTCCTTGTGCACGCCCACCTTTTCCAGGTAGGCCATGGCCTGGGTCAGGTAGTCCGGGCCCAGATCGTAGCCCTTGGCCTTGGCCACGGCCAAAATCTCCTGGAAGCAGTTGTCGGCGATCTCGCGGGTGGGGGGATACTCCAGGGCGCCCTTGATGGTGCGGTCGGTGACGGCGCAGATGGAGGCCATGGTGCACTTCATGATCATCTTCTTCCAGATGAAGAATCTGATGTCCTCCACCGCCTCGGTGTCCAGGCCCCCCCGGCTCAGGCTGGCGGCCAGGTCGGCGGCCAGTGGGCGGCGGGAGGGGTCCAGGCAGCCCAGGGGGTTGGGGCGGTTGAAGAAGGCCGTGGAGACCCGCCCCGGCCCCTGCAGGGAGGCGCCGTAGTTCAGGGACATGCGCATGGCCGCCGCGGCCCCGAAGCGCTCGGCGATCAGGTCCTCGGTGCCCAGGCCGTTGTGGGTGCTGACCAGCACGGTGCCCGGCCGCCAGTGCTTGGACGCTTGCTCCAGCACCCGGGGCAGGTGGAAGGTCTTGGTGGCGATGAGGATCACCTCCGGCCAGGGATCGGGCAACTCCTCCAGACCGGCGTGGACCACCCGCGCCTGGGCCTTCAGCTCGATGGCTCCGCTGACGCTGAGGCCCTCTTCCTTCAGCCGCCGGGCCGACTCCCGGTTGGAGACGATCAGCGGCGTGTCGGGGTTGTTTTGCAGCAGGGCGGCCGCCAGCACCGCGCCGGTGGCGCCGATTCCCAAGACAGCGACTCTCGGCTCAGCCATCTCCCCGCACCCCCTTGTTTGGGGGCCGGGGCGGCGAGGCCGCCCCGGCCCGGGTCATCGTCAGCCGATTTCCTTGTCGTCTCTATCCCAATACCACTCCGGCAGGCAGTCGCGCCACTTGATACCGCGGCTGGTGAGCACCTTCCACCATTCCTCGCCGCCGTGCATCAGTTCGGTCCAGGTCTTGAAGTTGTAGTCCTCCATCCACTTGGGCGCGAACTCCTCGATGACGCGGTCGTGCAGGTCCAGCGGCGGGTTGGAGTTGTCCTTGGGGTCCACGGCCTGGCGCACCTTGTCGTAGATCACGCCGTAGTTGGGGCCGAAGGCCGGGCCGGTGAGCCCCATGACGCTCAGGCTGCCGATGTTGGCGGTGTACTGGCCATGGTCGATGGCCGTGCGCTGGCTGGCCACCCAGTGTTCCCAGGCCTTGTACTCGCCGGACTTGTACTTCTCCAACGGGTGCTCGGGGTCCCACTGGATCAGGAACTCGAAGTAGCTGGTGTGACCCATGTCGGTCATCTGGATCCAGCCCTCCTCGCCGTACTCGTCCACCAGCGGCGGAGTGAACTTGCTCTCCTTTTCCTTGAGCAGGGTCTTG
>JAZDIQ010000043.1:0-14961 GCA_043804825.1 Pseudomonadota bacterium | reverse complement strand
AAGCTCTCCCAGGCTATTGACTTCATGGCCGCGCGCGTGGCCCAGGTCCTGGAGGAGGCCCGCCAGGCCGGTCAACTGGACTCCGCCTGGGACACCCGCGAGCTGGCCTATTTCATCCTGGCCAGTTGGCAGGGGGCCTTGATCCGCATGAAGGCCCTCAAGAGCCCCGAGCCCCTGAACACCTTCCAACGGGTGATCTTCGAACGCCTGCTGGCGCCCTAGGGAAAATTTTTTGGGCGCCAGCTAATAAACCGGTCTACTAGTGCCGCCCGGCAAGAGAAAGGAACCAGAGATGAACCCAGTGCTCAGCGCCATCAAGGAACGTCGCAGCGTCCGCAAATTTCAGGAGCGGCCCGTGGCACAGGAAGACCTGGCGCGGCTGTTGGAGGCCGTGCGGTGGTCGCCCTCCTGGGCCAACAGCCAGTGCTGGGAGGTGGTGGTGGTAACTGACCCCGCCCAGCGCCAGGCCTTGCAGGCCACCCTGGCCAAGGGCAACCCCGCCACCAAGGCCGTGGTCAGCGCTCCCCTGTTGCTGGTGCTGTGCGCCAAGCTGGGGCAGTCCGGCTATTACAACGGCCAGGTGACCACCAAGTTCGGGGACTGGATGCTCTACGACCTGGGCATCGCCACCCAGAGCCTGAGCCTGGCCGCCCACGCCCTGGGCCTGGCCTCGGTGGTGGTGGGCCTGTTCGACCAGGACCAGGCCGGCAAGGTCTTAAGCCTGCCCGAGGGCTATCAACTGGTCTCCATGCTGCCCATCGGCTACCCCGACCAGAGCCCCAAGCCCCCCGCCCGCAAGGAGATCGACCAGTTCAGCCATTACGACCGCTTCTAGGCTCAGAGCCTGGATAGGGTCCGCCCCGCGGAGCACAACCCCCAAGGAGGCCATGATGCCCCTGTTATCCCTTGACAAGGCCGCGTGCCAGCGCGACCGGCACTGCGTCAATGCCTGCCCCCGGGGTCTGCTGGCCGTGGACGAGGACGGCTACCCGATGCCCACCGCCGAGGCCGACGACACCTGCATAGACTGCGGGCACTGCGTGGCCGCCTGCCCCACCCTGGCCCTTTCCCATGCGCATCTGCCCAACGATGCCTTCCTGCCCGTGCAGGAGTCGCCTGCCGGGGCGCAGGGGATCGACGCGCTCATCCGCAACCGCCGCTCCGTCCGCAACTACAAGCCCCAGGCCCTGCCCGACGAGCTGCTCCAGGGTCTCATGGAGACCGTGCGCTACGCCCCCACGGCCATCAATACGCGCCACGTGCGCTGGCGGGTGACCAAGAGCCCAGCCACAACCAACAAGCTGGCTGGCCTGGTCGCGGAGTGGCTCACGGAATCCGGCTACGCCCCCCAGGCCCTGCAGGTTTGGAAGGACGGAGGAGATCAAGCCTTGCGCGGGGCGCCCCACGTGGCCTTCTGCACCGCGCCCGACGATTATCCCTTCGCCTGGAGCGACTGCTCCATCGCCACCACCATGTTGGACCTGGCGGCCACGGCGCGGGGCCTGGGCACCTGCTGGGCCGGAGGTTTCATGCACGCCGCGCGGCAGCACCCTGCCCTGCGCGCGGCCCTGGCCCTGCCGGAGGGCGTCAGCGTATACGGCGCGCTGATGCTCGGCCTGCCGCGGGAGCATTATCTGCGCGTGCCGCCCAGAATGGGCGAGCTAGTGACCTGGATCGACTAGGGTTCGTCCCGGACCACAACCCCCAAGGAGGAGATAGCCATGTTTCGTCTGAAAACCGTGTCCCCCGAGGAGGCCACCGGCGCCCTGGCCGAGGCCTATAAGGTCTTCCCGCCCCAGATCGGGGTGCCCGCGCCCTTGCAGATGCTCAGCGCCAGCCCGGACCTGGTCGTGGCCCAGGCCAACTTCATCAAGCACTTCATCACCCACCCCAAGCTGGGGTTTAAATTGCAGGCCCTGATCCGCTACCTCTCGGCCGCCGACCAGGGCTACAGCTTCTGCGTGGGGCTCAACGGCAACATGCTTAAAAGCACCGGGCTCTCCGACGTGGACCTGGAGGCCCTGCACGAGGACCCCAGCCAGGCCCCCTTGGATGAGCCGGAAAAGGCCATGCTGCTTTTGGCCCGCAAGGCGCTGCGCGCGCCAGAGGCCCTGAGCGACGCTGATTTCGCCCAGGTGCGCGCCCTGGGCTACGGCGACGCCGACATCATGGACGCCTTGTGGATCGGCGCGGGCATGCAGGCCATGTCCAGCCTGTTCAAGGCCCTGGTCAAGGCTTAAGCCCCGCGGGGGCTTCCAGCGGATTCCGGGGGGCGCGGGGCAACCGTCCGGCGCCCCCCGGGGGCCAGGCTGGCGGAGCGGCTGGTAGCCGCCCCGCCACATTATGAGACTTGACGAGGCTCCATGCATGCTACATCCTGTGGATGCCCGCCAGAGAGGTGGGCTCCACCGCCAACCCGGGAGAAATCATGACGCGCCGACATCCCACCCCTCCCGCCCGGTTGTGGCCCTGGTTGTTGGGGCTCATACTCCTGGTTCCCGTGGCCGTCCAGGCCGCCCCCAGCGGACCCGAGGCCTGGCTGACCGGCGAGTTGGGCCACATGCCGGCGGCCTTGAGCTACCAGATGGAGTTTCACCCCGACCAGAGGCTCTCCAACCACGCCGGCGAGCTGGGCTTTACCCAGCACGACCTGCGCGGGGCCGCGCCCCTGTGGCAAAGCTCCAGCAACGACCTGGCCCTCCTGGGCCGGGCCCGCTACCAGGATCTGGACACCACCGCCAGCCTGCCCTCGGGCAAGGCCCTGCCCTCGGGGCTGTGGGACCTGGGCCTGTCCGCCCAGTTTCGCCATCGCCTGGATGGTGGCGCCGTGCTGGGGCTGTCGCTCAGGGCCGGCTCGGCCAGCGACAAGCCCTTGTACGCCGACAACGTCATGCAATACGGGGCCACGGCCTTCACGCGCCTGCCTGGCGGCCAGGATGGCCACTGGCTGCTGCTGGTCAATTATGACAACAACCGCGAGATCATAGAGGGGGTGCCCTTCATGCCCGGGGCGGGCTACTGGTACCATCCCTCGGCCCGCTTCCAGGTGCTGGCCGGGGTGCCCTTCAGCAGCCTGAGCCTGCGTCCGCTACCGGATTTGGACCTCAGCCTGTCCTACGTGATGGTGCGCACCCTGCGCGCCCGCGCCACCTACCATGTCAACAAGCCCCTGAGCCTCTACACCGGCTTTGAGATGTTCCAGCAGAGCTATTTCCTGGCCGACCGGGCCCACACCGAGAACCGCCTGTTCTTCTACCAGAAGCGCGCCCTGGCCGGCGCGGCCTTGGACTTGGGCCGGGGCCTGGTGCTGGACGTCTCCGGCGGCTGGGCCTTTGACCAGTTCTTCTTTGAGGGCGAGAACTACGGCGACCGCTGGCAGGACCGCCTGTCCCTGGAGGACGGCGTCTTTTTCGGCGGCCAGCTCGGCTATCGTTTCTAGCCGGTCAATCGGCAGGCCAGGCGCCGGCTCGCGTTGCCGCGGGGCCGGCGCCTGGCGTTTGGGGAGGGGAGGGGACGGGATGGACCCTAGAGGCTCCTGAGCCAGGCGGCGATCTGCGCCTCGGGCGTGGCCACGATCAATCCAACCAGGGAGGCCCAGGCCAACGGCGTGTCGGAGGGGCAATAGCCCCGCTGGATAGCCTCGTACAGATAGCTCATGGCCAGGCCCTGGGCCGTGCCCTGGTGTTCCCAGTAGAGCCTGGGCACCACCGGCTGGCTGGGCAACTCGGCCAGGATCAGCCCCATGACGTGGTCCTCGGCCTCCTGGGCGGTGCAGGCCGGGTGCTCCTTGATCCAGGCGATGGCCTGCTTGCCGATGGCCTTCTGGGTCAAAAAGCGCTTGTCGTGGGGGCTGGCGGCCACGTTATTGGCCACCACCTCGGCCAACTCGGCCAGGCCGTCCAGAACGCTGGCCTCCGGCGGGGCGGGGGCCGGGGGCTGCCAGGCCGGGTCCACCTCCAGGCCCGTCACCAGGCCCTCGACGATGGTGGCGGTCAGCCGGTTCAGGGGCACCTCGGGATAGGGGTCGGTCTCCCGGGGCCACAGGATGATTTCCTGGCCGTGGTTGGCCATGAAGGCCGCCACGGGCGGCGGAGCGGGCAGGGTGTTGCGCTCCAGGCAGCGCCCTTGCTGATCAAAAACGTAAACCATGACGATCCTCCTAGGGGTCTATGAGTAGCCAGCGGCAGTTGGCGGAGTACGGGCCGGTGGGCACCGTGACCTGGGTGGGGCTGGTGAGTTGCAATTTGATCATGCCGTTGTCGATGGGCGTGGACCAGTACAACGGTATAATCCAAACCCTATTTACATCCACCGCCGTGATGGTTACCGGGGAGGTCCCACCCGACACGATCTGGATGCTCTTGGGCTTGTTGGCCATGGTGTAGAGGTCGGCGTAGTGGACATGGTTGCCGCCCGTGCCGTTGTTGCTGGCCAGGGTGCCACGCAGCACCGTGGCCGACTGCACCCACACCGACCCGCCGTACCACCAAATTCCGCCGGAGCAGGCCGGAGAGCCCTGGGTATCGTAGGTTTTGGGTATGGCGAAGCTCATGGCCGGGTCAACGCTTATGGTGTTGTCCACGGTCTGAGAGGTGTTGCCCGAAAAGTTGAAAGTGAAGGCGATGTCGCGTTGGACGCTCTTGATCATGAGCCCGCCACCCCCGGCGATCTGCAGCATGGCTACACCTCCACCGGCTGGATCAGCATCTCGCTGACCAGAAGGTCGCCGCCGTGTGGGTCGGTGGCCGAGCGCCACAGGCCCAGGTGCACGCGGTCGCCCAGGCTGACCTCGCCGGCGGGTATCTGCAGGCTGGAGCTGTCCACATCGAAGCGGGCATAGGCCGAGGAGGGGGCCGTGACGTTCAGGCTCAGGCCCTTGAGCCCCGCGGCCTGGCAGCGCCAGGTCACGGGGCCGTCGCTGACGGTGTTGCCGATGACGGTGGGCCAGGTGGGTGCCGTGGCCGCCGAGGTGCCGGCCACCGTGACCTGGTAGTAATAGCCGTTGGGCGTGCTGGGCACGCGCTGGTCGTTCAGGGCATAGGCCGTGGAGGCCTTCCAGCGCTTCTTCACCGGGTTGATCACCGCCCCGACCCCGAAGACCTGGTAGGCCAGGCCCAGCCCCACCTGGGCCGACTCGCCGGTGCTCAGCATGGCCTCCAGCTTGATGCGCCAGGCCACGCCGGCCAGCCAGGCCTTGAAGTCGCACCAGCCCCAGGTCTGGTCGGCGTTGGAGAAGCGCAGATAGCCCAGCGTGGCGTCGCCCTGGCAGGGGTTCTGCTCATCCAAAAGCAGGCCGGCCACCTGGCGGGCGCGCAGCAGGTCGGCCAGCTCGCCCTGGCGGGTCAAGCGGGCCTCGCTGGCGCTGTCGGGACCGCGATAGAAGGCCTCGGCCTTGCCGCCGGCCAGCTTGGCGTAGAGCACGCCCTCGGCCGCGCCGGTGGCCGGGGCCGTCGCCTGGCTGGCCAGGTAGCGGTACTTGCCGTGGCCGTCGCCGCCGGTCTCCACCAGAGCCAGGCGGTTAAGGGTGTCTTCCTTGGTGGGGTGTCCGGCCCCCACCATCTCCTCGCTGTACTGAATGGTCTGGTCACTCATGCTTGGTACTCCGTTAGGTCCCTCTGGCCGCCGGCCAACTCCCGGCCGTCGGCCGGCGAACTGGCGTCGGCCAGGCAGGCCCTGGTCTTGTAAAACCCCGTATCCACCAAGGTAAACGTGATGGTCCCCCGGTCCATCTGTGGCTCCAGGCCCAACACCCGCACGATGCGGTTGAGCAAGGGCAGGCCGCGCTCGTCGTAGAGCCAGTCCAGGCAAAACAGCGCCAGGTCGCCCTTTTCCAGCGCCAGGTTGGTCAGGGCGTCCTCCTGGCAGGTGATGACCCGGCGCGGGGAGCCGTAGCCCCTGACCAGGGCCGCGGCCACCGCCCCGGCCGTGGCCTCCTCGCGCACCCAGGCCAACTCCAGGGAGCGCACCTGGGGGCCGTAGAGGGCCAGGCTGCCCAGGTCCTGGCTCTCCAGGCCGCTCAGGCCCGCTTCGTACTGGCGGCTTTGGTAGTTGTAGCAATAGAGGGTCTCGGCCTGGTTGACCACGTCGGCCAGGCGCGCCTCCACCGTCACGTCCTTGAGGTGGGCCTGGCTCAACAGGGCCGATAGCTCGCCATCGTTGGCGCTGCCCGGCCCCAGGTCCAGGTACAGGCGCAAGCCACCGTCGCCGCCCCGCCACCAGGAGCCCAGGAAGGTGCTCATCAGCTCGGTGAGCAGGCTGGCCAGGGCCTTGGGCTTGTCGATCACCCCGCTGGCCCGGTAGCCCAGAGCGGCGGCCCGGCTCTTGGAGCGCGAGAGCACTCCCTGGTCCAGCTCCTCGGGGACCAGCCCGGCCACCTCCACCAAGAGGTCGCGGGCCAGGTCCAAGGGGTTGACCATCAACTGGCCGTCCAGGCCGGGCTTGCCCTGGGCGCGCACCCCGAGAGGCTCCTGGCCGCTGACGTCGGCGGCAAAGGTGGCGGTGGCGATGGGGCCCTGGTTCTGGAAATCGTGGGCCAGCTCCAGGCTGTACAGGCCGGGGTCCAGGACCTGGCCGTCCTGGCCGTAAAGGGTCACTTGGTTGCCGGCGGCCAGGCTCAGCAGGGGGTGGCCGGCCAGGGCGTAGACATGGGCCGCCTTGTCCAGGCAGATGGCGCTCCACAGACCCCCGCTGCCGCCCCCCATGCCGCCGTAGACCAGGGGCAGGCATTCGGCCGGGCGCCGGGGATTGGCGTAGTCCCAGGCGCGCTTGAGGGGCAACAGGGCGCTCAGGTCGGTCATCACAGGGCCCTCAGGGTAAGGGTTATCTGCTCGGCCTCCAGGCGATAGGAGACCACCCGCCCCTGGAAGCGGTTGAGGAACTCCTGGGGGTCCAGCCCGCTGTAGCCCACGCTCAGCTCGCCCAAGGCGCCCAGCAGGTTTTCCTGGGCCTCCAGGCGGCTGAACGGGCGCTGGCCCTTGCCCCCGCCGTTGCTCAAGACCAGGCTCAAGCTGCCGGCCTCCTCCTGCTTCAGGCTGGCCAGCATCTGGTTCTTGAGCGGCGAGAGGGTCTCGCGCAGGCGGCCGAAGGACAGCACCCTGGCCCCCCGTTCCAGGAGGGGCAGCTGCCCCTGGCCGGCCTTCTTGCCGCCGTCGGCCCGGCGGCCGCCGTCGGCCAGTGCCGGCGATTTAAGATCGCAGAAGGCCTGGCCGGGGTGGCGGTCGGAGTACAGGCGCACCCCATAGGCGTTGGTCAGGCTGAAGATCACCACCGGGGCCTGGTTGCGCATCCGGCGGGCGCGGTGAAACTCCTGGCTCAGGCTAAACATGGGTGCGCACCACCTCTTCCAGCTCCAGCTCCAGGGCATAGGAGCCCAGATGCTGGTACACCGGGGTGAGCGAGGCGCCGGGCAGGCAGTAGAGGGTGCCGGCCGGATCCTCGCCGAAGGGGGTGAAGAACAGCGGGTTGAGGCGGCCCCTCAAGGGGTCGTGGATGGCCTGGTACATGGCCTGGAACCGGGCCACGTCGCCCTCGGTCAGGCCCCGGAAGGACACGCGCCAGGACTCGGCCAGCCCCCGGGTGGAGCCGGCCACCTTGCCGGCATCGGTGGCGGTGGTGGAGCGCCCGGCCAGCCAGGTGCGGCCGTAGCGGGCCGCGAACATGCGCGAGGGCTGGAAGTAATCCCCCAGGTAGAGCAGGCTGGCGCTCAGGGCGCCGGCCGGGTTCTGGGGGTCGGCCAGCAGCAGGCGCCAGTAACGATGGCTGGCCTGGGGCAGGGCGCACAGGTGGGGCCGGGTGATGGCCAGCTCCTGGCGGTAAGGCGGCTGCTGCCAGTCCTGGGGCTGGTCGGAGGCCAGCAGGGTGGCTTGGGCCTGGTCGCTCAGGTTGTGGTCGGCCAGGATCAGGGCCGGCACCGCCAGGCTGGCGCCCAGGTCCAGGGTCAGGCTCTCCTCATCGCAGCCCAGGGCCTGCCAATAGGTGTCGCGGTCGCGGTCCAACAAGAGGGCCGCGCCCTGGTTGCGCCCGGCCAGGATGCTCCAACTGTCGCCGCGCACAAAGTCCGGCTCCTGCCCCGACACCCACTTGACGCACACCCCGTCGGCCAACTCCAGGTATTGGCGTTGGGTGAGCACCCCGGCCTGCTCCCAGGACTCCACGTCGGCGCGGCGCCAGCGGAAGGTGGCCTGGCCCACGCCCTCGCCGTTGGCCAGGGAGTCGATCTCCAGCTCGAAGACCCGGTCCTGGCCCCCCTGGTGCAGCCCCGAGGCATAGGCCACGGCCGTGCCCTGGGCCTTGGCCACGGGCATGCCCACCATGCCCGGCCGGGCCGAGGAGAGGACCAGTTGGGCCGGGTCGGTCAAGAGGTTCTGGTAGTAAAAGCGGCAGACGCTCATGGGCTCCTCCGGATGGGGCCGCCGAGAGGCGCGGCCAGGATGAGCCCAGGTTGACACCCCGGCCGGGCGCGCCCCAGCGCGCCAGTGCGCGAAAATATCTCCCCGCCCCGCCGCCGGGGTGGCGCGGGGCTTGGGCCGCCCTGGCTTTTGTGCTAAGCTCCCGACATGGCTGATTGCGTTGACAGCACCGCCGCCGGCCGCGAGCTGACCATCTTCCACACCCCCGGCTGCGGCCGTTGTCAGGCGGCGGCCCGATTTTTCGGCCAGCGGGGCTTCGTGGTGCACATGGCCGACGTGGCCAACGATTTCAGCGCCCTGCGCCGCATGGCCCGCCTCTGCCCCGGCACGCGCACCGTGCCGGTGATCCAATGGGGACAGGAGGTTTTCGTGGGCTTTGACGCCGGCTACTGGCAACAGCGCCTGGAGCAGGACTCATGACCGGCAACCACCCGGAGTTCCGTCCCCGCCTGGCCGTCACCCTGGGCGATCCCGCCGGCGTGGGACCGGAGATCGTGGCCCGCGTCTGCCACGACCCCGAGGTGCGCGCCAAGGCTGATCTTTTGGTGGTGGGCCGCCGCATGATCCTGGCCGCCGGGGCCATGGCCAGCGGCCTGTCCATGCCCCAGGTGGAGATGGTGGAGGTGGGGCCGGGTCAGGAGATCAAGCCCGGCCGCCCCACGGCCATCACCGGACGCCAGGCCGGGGCCTTCGTGGAGGAGGCCGTGCGCCTGTGTCAGGCCGGCCAGGTGGCGGGCATGGTCACCGCGCCCATCAGCAAAGAGGCCTTGCAGGCCGGCGGCTATCCCGACACCGGGCACACCAGCATGCTGGGGCGGCTCTTGGGCGTGCCCCGGCCGGTGATGATGCTGGCCGGCAGCCGCCTGCGCGTGGTGCTGGCCACCATCCATTGCGCCTTCCGAGACGTCATAGGCCGCCTGAGCCCCCAGGGCATCGCCCACACCGGCCTGGTGGCCGCCCGCGATCTGCAACGCTATCTGGGCTTTAACAGCCCCCGCCTGGCCGTGGCCGCCCTGAACCCCCACGCCGGCGAGGGCGGCATGTTCGGCGACGAGGAACAGACCCTCATCACCCCGGCCATCCAGATATTGCAGCAGGCCGGGGTGCAGGCCAGCGGCCCCCATCCGCCGGACACGGTCTTCTGGCGGGCGGTTAAGGGCGAGTTCGACCTGGTCTTGTGCATGTACCACGACCAGGGGCTTATTCCCCTGAAACTGCTGCACTTCGACGACGGAGTCAACGTCACCCTGGGCCTGCCCATCATCCGCACCAGCGTGGACCACGGCACGGCCTACGACATCGCCGGCCAGGGCCGGGCCAACCCGGCCAGCCTCAAGGCCGCCGTGCTCATGGCCGCCCACATGGCCGCCCACCGCGCCAACGGCGGGTAGGCATGCCCTGCCAGGGCCGCTGGCTAGGGGCTTGGCCGCCGGCCCTGCTGCTGGCCCTGTTGACCCTGCTGGCGCCACCCGCCTGGGCCGCAGATCTCATCGTCAGCCACCAGGGACGGGCCAGCATCGCCGGCCAGACCTATCGTTGCGCCCTGGGCCGCGCCGGCATCCTTGAGGACAAGCGCGAGGGCGACGGCGCCACCCCGGCGGGCAAGTATCCCCTGCGCCGGGTGCTCTATCGCCCCGACAAGTTCACCACGCCACCAGTCAGCCGCCTGCCGCTCAGCCCCATATCCCCTGATGACGGCTGGTGCGATGAGCCCAGCCACCCCGCCTACAACCAGCCGGTGAAATTGCCTTTCAGCGCCAGCCACGAGGAGCTGTGGCGCACGGACGGCCTCTACGACCTGATCGTGGTGGTGGGCTACAACGACGACCCCGTGGTCCCGGGCCGGGGCAGCGCCATCTTCCTGCATGTCGCGCGGGAGGGCTACGCCCCCACGGCGGGGTGCATCGCCTTTAGCCGCCCGGATTTGCTGGATATAATAGAGAAGCTGAAGGAGGGGGACCGGGTGGTGATCCAGGCGCCGGGGCTATGAGGGTTGGGACTGGCCAGGCCTCAACCTCACTATCGTAGCCCCCCAGCCGCCTTGCTCGCCCTCGGCCAGCTTGAACGACGCCACCAGGGGCAGGCGCTCCAGGGTGGCCTGCACCAGGCGGCGCAGCTCACCCCGGCCCTTGCCGTGGATCACCCGCACCTCCAGGATGCCGGCCTGCTGGCAGGCCTCCAGATAGTCGGCCAAGAGCGCCTTCACCTCCCGGGGCTGGAAGGTGTGCAAATCCAGCACCCCGTCGATGGGGATCTCGATGGGCTCGTCCTCGTCCCAGTCCATGGGGCTAGTTTCCAGTTTGCGGCCAGCCAGGCGCGGGCGGGGATAAACACCGCCCTACATCAAGAAAAGGCTAGCACATCCCAATCTTAATGTAGGACGGGGTTTACCCCCGCCCGTGATTTATGGATCACGCCCTCAACGGGAGCCGCTGGCATCGGTTAAATCAACCACGCCAACCGACCCGTATACGCCCCGTGGCGGGCACGCCACCCGTGGCGGGTACGCCACTAGCCGTAGAGGCAGATGTAGGAGGACTCCACCGGCACCTTGAGCTGGAATTTCTGGTTGGCGGCCACCTCGAAGCGCTCATAGGGCTTGAACTCTTGCCAGTCGGCCGCGCCGGGCAGCTTGACCTTGAGCACGCCGGAGGTGACGATCATGATCTCCTTGGTGGAGGTGCCGAACTCATACTCACCCACGGCCATGACGCCGGCCGTGGCCGGGCCGTCGGCGCCGGTGAAGGCGATGGACTTGACCTTGCCCTCGAAGTATTCGTTTACCTTAAGCATGGCGTACTCCTTAGTTAATGCGATTCGGGCATGGTAGTTCAGGGCCGGGCGGCCGTCAAGCCCCGCCACCAAAGGAGTCACGGCGAGGAACCCATGGGCGACGGAGCCGGCGCGGGGCGATGGCCGGTGTAGACCCCCTCTCCCCCAGCGGGGGGGGAGAGGGCCGAGGTGAGGGGGCTACAGCCCTAGCCGTCATTGCGAGGAGCATCCCCGCCAGGTATGCGACGCGGCAATCCACCCTACTTAGGTCTTTGCTGGGCGAGGTGGCCCCACGTGGGGAAGAAATAAATCCCGGCGGTTTTTCTTTGTGCCCTGCCCAGCCGCCCGGCCATACCGCGCCCCGGCGGTGGGTGGGCCTGGCCCATTCGTGCCTGAATAGTTGCGGTGGCTGACGGGACCGTCTCGCCTGATCTTGATGGGCGTCCATATCCTGGCCTTGCGGTGGCGATTTAAGAATTGCCGGGCTAAGGGCAGGGCACGGAGTCTGGTTGGAAGAAGCGGGCAAGCGCTCCTGGCCCCAGAATGACGATTATAAGGGCATTAAAGCTATACAGAAGTATGGTTTTTGATATAATCACGACTAGCCTCCACCGGGAGCCTCCAGGCCAGCCCGGGGAAGCGCGCCGCCCGACCCGTTTATGGGTGCCCAGGCACTGGGCCTGGCGGGGAGGGGTGGGAGGCTTTATCATTTAGGCCAACGTAAACATTTTGCAGTGATGGTCCCATGCTCAGCGAGATCGTGGTCCGGGGCGCCCGGCAGCACAACCTGAAGAACATCGAGGTCCGCATCCCCCGCGACAAGCTGGTGGTCATCACCGGCCTGTCGGGCAGCGGCAAATCCACCCTGGCCTTTGACACCATCTACGCCGAGGGCCAGCGCCGCTACGTGGAATCCTTGAGTTCCTACGCCCGCCAGTTCCTGGAGCGCATGGACAAGCCCGACGTGGACGCCATCGAGGGCCTGAGTCCGGCCATCGCCATCGAGCAGAAGACGACCTCCAAGAACCCGCGCTCCACGGTGGCCACCGTCACCGAGGTCTACGACTATCTGCGCCTCTTGTATGCCCGCGCCGGCACGCCCCACTGCCCCCAGTGCGGCCGGGCCATCCGCGCCCGCTCGCCCCAGGAGATCGTGGACCAACTCCTGGAGCTGGGCCAGGGCGCGCGCCTGACCCTCCTGGCCCCGGTGGTCACGCAACGAAAAGGCGAGCACAAACAGGTCTTCGCCCGCCTGGCCAAGGACGGCTTCGTGCGCGCCCGCGTGGATGGCGAGCTGATCGAGCTGGCCGAGCCGCCTGAGTTGGAGAAGAAAAAGAAGCACACCGTGGAGGTGGTCATTGACCGCCTCAAGATCAAGGAGGGCCTGGGACGGCGGCTCACCGACAGCGTGGAGCTGGCGCTCAAGATGGGCGAGGGCGCGCTGTTGGCCTGGATGCACGGCACGGACGGCCAGCCGGACCGCGAGGAGCTGTTCAGCGAGCGCCTGTCCTGCGACATCTGCGGCGTCTCCCTGCCCGAGCTGGCGCCGGCCATGTTCAGCTTCAACTCCCCCCAGGGGGCCTGCCCCACCTGCGACGGCCTGGGGGTGCGGGTCTTCTTCGACGCCGACCTGGTGGTGCCCGACCCCGCGCTCTCGGTGCGTCAGGGCGCGCTCAAGCCCTGGGAGGGGCGCGACTCGGTCTACCACTTCCAGACCCTGGATGCCTTGAGCCGCCACCTCAAGTTCGACCTGTACCAGCCCTGGAAGGACCTGCCCGAGGACATCCGCCAGCAGCTCCTCTACGGCACCCGCGAGGAAGTGGAATTCTACCTGGAGCGCGACGACCGCAAGCATTACTTCAAGCGCCCCTGGGAGGGCTTCATCACCCACCTGGAGCGGCGCTACCGCGAGACCACCAGCCAGGCCATCCGCGAGGAGTTCGACCGCTACATGAACTCCCAGCCCTGCCCCACCTGCGGGGGAGCGCGGCTGAAACCCACCTCCCTGGCCATCCGGGTGGGCGGGCTGAACATCCATCAGCTCACCTGCCTGCCGGTGCGCGAAACCACCGAGTTCTTCGCGGGCCTCAAGCTGGGCACCCGCGAGGCTCTCATCGCCGACAAGGTGCTCAAGGAGATAGAGCAGCGCCTGGGCTTCATGAAGGACGTGGGCCTGGACTACCTCACCCTGGACCGCACCGCCGGCACGCTCTCCGGCGGCGAGGGGCAACGCATCCGCCTGGCCACCCAGATCGGCTCGGCCCTGGTGGGCGTGCTGTACGTATTGGACGAGCCCAGCATCGGCCTGCACCAGCGCGACAACCAGCGCCTCTTGGACACGCTCAAGAAGATGCGCGACCTGGGCAACACCGTGCTGGTGGTGGAGCACGACGAGGACACCATCCGCGCGGCGGACTACGTCATCGACATGGGCCCCGGCGCCGGCCGCCACGGCGGCGAGGTGGTCTTCGCCGGCCCGCCGGCCAAGCTCTTGAAGGACAAGCACTCGCTCACCGGCCAGTATCTATCCGGCGCCCGCGTCATCCCGGTGCCCAAGAAGCGTTGCCAGCCCCAGCGCGGCTGGATCGAGCTGCTGGGCTGCGCCGAGCACAATCTGCAAGGCATCGACGCCCGCTTCCCCATCGGCCTGATGACCTGCGTCACCGGGGTCAGCGGCTCGGGCAAGTCCTCCCTGGTGCTGGATACGCTGTATAAGGCCCTGGCCCAGCGCCTGTACCGCTCCCGCGAGCGCGCCGGCGCGGTGGAGCAGATCAAGGGCCTGGAGCTTCTGGACAAGGTCATCGACATCGACCAGTCGCCCATCGGCCGCACCCCGCGCAGCAACCCGGCCACCTATACCGGCGTCTTCACGCCCATCCGCGAGCTGTTCGCCCAGACCCCCGAGGCCCGCGCCCGGGGCTACAAGCCGGGGCGCTTTAGCTTCAACGTGCGCGGGGGCCGCTGCCCGGCCTGCGACGGCGACGGCATCATCAAGATCGAGATGCACTTTTTGCCCGACGTGTATGTGCGCTGCGAGGTCTGCCACGGCCTGCGCTACAACCGCGACACCCTGGAGGTGGGCTACAAGGGCAAGAACATCGCCCAGGTGCTGGACATGACCGGCAACCAGGCCCTGGAGTTCTTCGACGCGGTGCCCACCATCCGCGGCAAGCTGGAGACCCTGGTGGACGTGGGCCTGGGCTACCTCAAGCTGGGCCAGAGCGCCACCACCCTCTCGGGCGGCGAGGCCCAGCGGGTCAAGCTCTCCCGCGAACTGGGCAAGCGCGCCACCGGCCGCACCCTCTACATCCTGGACGAGCCCACCACGGGCCTGCACTTCGCCGACATCGAGAAGCTCATGGCCGTGCTCACCAGCCTCAAGGCCATGGGCAACACCGTGGTGGTGATCGAGCACAACCTGGAGGTGATCAAGACAGCCGACTGGATCATCGACCTGGGCCCCGAGGGCGGCGACCAGGGCGGGGAGATCATCGCCGTGGGCACGCCGGAGGAAGTGGCGGCGGTGCCGGAGAGCTACACGGGGCAGTATTTGAAGAAGGTGCTGAGCCGCTAGAGTGCAAGGCAATTTTAGCGAACCTGCTGGTGATAAATACGCGGGCGGGGATAAACCCCGCCCCTATGCGGATTCCGGAGCAAGTCGGCCGGCGATTCCACGGGAAGCCGGCCACCCATTCCACGGAAATCGGCCACCGATTCCAGAGCAAGCCGGCCGCATTGTGAATAAGTGCCGGGCAAAGGGGATGACGCTGGGTAACCGCTG
>JAZDIQ010000042.1:0-2006 GCA_043804825.1 Pseudomonadota bacterium | reverse complement strand
GTCCCCAATTGTTGGACAGATTGGCGGCCTTTATAAGGTGGATGGCGTTTGTTGTCATGCCGCCGCTTCTATAGACTCTGGTGAGGGCAGGCCCCAGTATGCCTCCTGCGGTGTTCTACCGTCCAGGCTGGAGTGGGGCCGCCGCTGGTTGTAGTAATCGATCCAATTTCCGATGCCTTTTCTGGCCTGGCTGCCCGTCTCGAAGGCGTGCAGATAGACGCACTCGTACTTGAGCGATCGCCACAGGCGCTCGCTCATCACGTTGTCCATCCAGCGGCCCTTGCCGTCCATGGAAATCCGGATGCCGGCGTCCTTGAGTTTCTGCGTGAAATCCAGGCTCGTGAACTGGCCTCCCTGGTCGGTATTGAAAATCCGAGGCTTGGGGAATCGGTTCAAGGCCTCGGCCAGGGCCTCCACGCAGAAGTCAGCGTCCATGGTGTTGGACAGGCGCCAACTCAGGACCTTCCGGCTGGCCCAGTCCATGATCGCCACCAGGTAGAGAAACCCACGCCGCATCGGGATGTAGGTGATATCGGCGCACCAGACCTGGCCAGGCTCCCTGATCTCCACGCCGCGCAGCAGGTACGGGTAAATCCTGTGCTCCGGGTGAGGCTTGGACGTGTTGGGCTTCGGGTAGACGGGGTCAGACCCATCTTGCGCATCAGGCGCGCCATCCGTTTCCGGCCCACGCCAGGTCTCTGACGGCGTAGCCAGCGGGCCATCTGCCGCGATCCGTACCAGGGCGTCTCCAGGAACTGCTCATCTATCAAACGCATGATCTCCAACGTCGGCAGGCTCTCGCCCTTGGCCTCGTAGTAAAACGAGGATCGGCTGATGCCCAAAAGACCGCACTGCCGCGTGATGCTCAAGCCTGTAGGGCGGTCGGCCTCGACCTTCCCTTCCTCCGCTCGTGGCTCAGCGACCGGAGGCCTTGGCCAAAAAGTCGCGCTCGATGGTCAATTGACCGATCTTGGCGTGCAATTCCTTGATCTGCGCCTCGCCGACCTCCTCGCGCTGGGTCGCCTTGCCCGCGAACACTTCCACCATGCCCTCGGCGGCCTGACGCTTCCATTGGGCGATCATGTTCGGGTGCAACTCGAACCGCACCGCCAACTCCGACAGGGTTTGCTCGCCACGCAAGGCCTCCAACGCCACCTTGGCCTTAAACTCCCCCGAAAACCGCCAGCGCTTGGTCTTGCTCATCTCGATGACTCCCTCCATCGTAACCGTCGTGCCGTCCACCTTACACGACTGTCCAATTTAGGGGGTCCACCTCTCACATCTTACGCATGGCGGGGCTCCAAATCTTCCAGGGGGCCACCACGGCCAGCAAGCAGACCTAGGGCGCCACCCAGCCCACCCGACCGCTCTCGTTCATCAAGGTCAGTGAGGAGACGGGTCGTACCTCGGCCTGGCCAGTGGTCTGGTTACGCAGGGTCAGGGCGCCCATGGCCGCCCTCACCAACTTGTCGCGATCATAGAGGGCCACCAGGGGGGCGTCCATCTGGCCTAGGCCCAGCCAGAGGCGTTGGAAGCCACTGGCGTCGGAAAGGGCCATTGCCGGTTGGCCGTTGGGAGGCAGCGTCATCATCGCGGCTCTCTCTTTGCCGTTCTCGCCATATAGGAAAAAACCAGGCTGCAAGCTTCCATCCACGTTGCGGAAAGCGATCTCGGCCCGGAGGCGCCCCTGATCGTCCACCAATTGTATTCCTTGTTCGGTGACCAACTTAGAGGGCTCGGCCTGGGCCGTCTGCCCCATTATCCGACCGGATAAGGCTCCGCCGATGAAAGATCCCACCAACACAAGAAGGGCCAAAAGGGTCATGTAGATTTTGCTCATTTTCAATTTCCTTTTTCCACACTTGGCAGGTCCATCCGTTCCCCGTGATCAGGAGGCTGGCCTGGCCAAAGTACGTAGCCTTAAGGTCGTGCGACACAAACCGCATTTCTCTTAACTTGTAATCTTAAGTGCTATCGAAGCACGTCGTCAAACGACATATTCCTCC
>JAZDIQ010000041.1:0-3160 GCA_043804825.1 Pseudomonadota bacterium | reverse complement strand
GGAGGAATATGTCGTTTGACGACGTGCTTCGATAGCACTTAAGATTACAAGTTAAGAGAAATGCGGTTTGTGTCGCACGACCTTAAGGCTACGTACTTTGGCCAGGCCAGCCTCCTGATCACGGGGAACGGATGGACCTGCTGTCAAGGACCACGGTTATTGACCAGGGCCGCGCCCGAGTTATTTGACCATGCTTGGCCTCGGATCGCCCTTCGCTGAGAGACCTATTTTTCATCCTTCCTGTTGGTTTTCCTCTTTCTCGCCTTGTGCCTTTTTGGGTTTTAGTCTTCCCCTGTAAGAATCTCCCTCGATGGTGACGAGGTGGGCGTTCTGTCGCATTCGGTCGACGGCAGCTTGAGCCAAGACAGGGTCTGGGAAAAGGGCCGGCCAGTCTTGGATCGGCCGGTTGCTGGTGACCAGGGTGGAGGCGCTGAGGCATCTTTCAGCGATGATCTCGTAGATGTCAGCTGCCTGGCTGGGGTTGTAGGATGGTAGGCCGAAGTCGTCGATGATCAGTAGGCCCGGGGCCAGGTACTGCCTGATGGCCTTGTCCCAGGAGTGATCGGCTTTGGCGGCATGGAGCCTGCGCAGCATCTTGGCGGCCTTGGTAAAGAGCACGCGGTGTCCCTGGCGGCAGGCCATGTGACCCAGTGCCTGGGCCAGGTGAGTCTTGCCTACGCCGGTGGGACCACAGAGGATGACGTGTTCCTTCCGCTCTATGAAACGGCAGGTGGCCAGTTCGCGCACCAGGTGGGGCTTGAGTTTGGGTAGGGCTTTGAAGTCAAAGCCCTCCATGGTCTTGTCCTGCTCGAAGCCGGCCCGGGCGACAAGGTTGTTCAGCCTCTGGGCGGCGCGGCGCTCCACCTCATCTTGGAGGAGCAGCAGCAGGAATTCTACGTGGTCCATCTCGGTCTGCCGGGCCTGCTCCAGCCTGACCTCCAAGGTGTCTTGGATGCCCGACAGCTTGAGCTTTCTGAGGATGTCCACCAGGTGATGGTCGGTCTTCATGACCACATCCCCCCCTGGCCGGCGTAGTAGGCGCCCGGTCGCAGAAAACTCTGTCCCAAGGATGACAAGTGGGCGGTGGGGGGATCGGCCTGATCCTCCAGCGGTAGCTTGTCCAGGCCGCGGTCCAAAATCAGCGCGAGGCTCTTATAGGTGGTTTTGCCGTAGGCCAGGGCACGCTGGCAGGCGTTATTCAGGCGGCCGGGGCCGTATTTGGTGCTCAGGCGCATGATGCCCTGCACCTTGCGCAAATTTTTTATGGTGCCCTCCCTGAGCAGATTGTCCACCATCTGGTGCACATGCTCGCCCATCTCCAGGGCCTGGGCGCGCAGATTGGTGGGCACCGGCATGAGATAGGCCAGTTTGGGCGCTGGCAGGTCTGTTCTATCTGTACGCCGGAAGCCGGGGGACGGGGCGACTGCGTGAGTCTTGATCAGGACCTCATCCAGAAATATCTGTGTCCGCCGGCCTGTCCCCCGCACCCACACCTTGCGACCGATGTAGCGGGTGGGCAGGGAGTAGAAAGCCTTCTGGAAAACGATGTACTGGTCGGGGTGGACCGTACATTCCTTCCACAGCGGACACTCGAAGGGCGCTGAGGGCAACGGCTTGAGGGCCGCCTTCTCCACCTCTTCGAAAACCTCAAAGGGTTTCTTTTGCGTGGTGCCGTTCACGCGCATGCCGATCTCCTGGCGGCACCAAATCAGGGCCTTTTGGTTGGCCTCGTGGACATCCTCGAATTGCCGGCCAGCCAATACCTGCTGGCGCACTACCCGTACCTGACGCTCCACCTTGCCCTTGTGCTCAGGTGTGGCCACCTTGGCCGGGTCGGCCACGAAACCGTAATGGCGCTCACACTCGGCATAGGACCGGTTGATGGTGGGATCGTAGATGTCGGGCTTGATTACACCCGCCTTAAGATTGTCCAGAAGGATGGTCTCCGGAACCCCACCAAAAAATTCAAACGCCCGGCGATGCAAATCCACCCAGGTGGAAGCGGTCTGACGAAACACGAAACGCACGTAACGGTGACGGGAGTGGGACAGGATCATGATAAAAGCCCAAGCCTTGCGCCTGCGACCCGTCTCGGGGTCAAACATCAAGCCCGCATACCCAAAGTCCACCTGGGCCTGCTGCCCGGGAGGCGTCTCCATACGCATCACTGGGCCGCTATGCCGCCAATCGAAGTGCTCGTTCAGGTAGCGCTTTACCGTGCTGTAACCGACCAGGCAGTCTCCGCCCTCTATTAGCAAACGCCATATCTGCTTGGCCGTGATGTCCTTGTCCTTCAGTCGCTCCTCCATCCACCCATGCTGCTCCTTGAGCTTGGACTGGGCCGGAGCCACCCGCTCAGGAAGACAGCCGCCCTCGGACTTGCTGCTGAGAAGACGGGCCAGTTCAGAATGATCAGGCAACGGCCGCCCACGGTCCAAACCTGCCTTGATTGCCAGCCGCTGGTACTTCTTCACTGTATTGCGCGCAAGGCCGAGGGACCGGCCTACCTCAGAAATGCTCGCCCCGCTGTGCCATTGATAAATGGCCTCGATCAATTCATTCATGCTGATTGCCCTCCGAGCCATAACCCGCTGCCTCCCTTGTGCGCTCACCATGAGCGCCACCAAGATACAGTCGAGGTGTGGCCAGTTACGGCCTCTCAGCGAAGAGTGGAAGAATCCCGAACTATGGCTGCCAGCGCCTGGTCAATTGCTTGGACTCGGGGATGGTCAATTACTTGGGCGCCACGGTGGTCAATTCCTTGGCCCCCGGACTGGTCAATTCCTTGGCCCCGGACTGGGCCAACCCGAACCCTGGTCAATTACCTGGCCCCGAGCCTGGTCAATTCCGTGGGCGCGGCCCACGCTAGCCTGGTCAAATACCATGGCTCTCGACATGCGGGCATGCAGCCGAGCGATCTTGACCTTGGCCTTGCGCCGGTTGGCCGAGCCTTTTCGCTTGCGGGACTGTGCCCGGGACAGACGTTTCAACTTAACCAGGTTGGTAGCCAAGGCCCTGGGCCCCGGGAACACATGGCCATCGCTGATAGTTGCCAGCGCCTTGATGCCGAGATCGACCCCGCCCACGGCTTGGTTTTTGCGGGTGGGCGGCTGATGATCTACCTCGACGGCCAGGCTGACAAACCAACGGTCAGCGGTGC
>JAZDIQ010000040.1:0-54048 GCA_043804825.1 Pseudomonadota bacterium | reverse complement strand
ATTTTCAGCGAGGTGATCCTGGGAAAATCGCCCATGTTCACACCCCTTTCCCTGATTCTTATTCTTCCGCCCAGGCCCTAGGCTTGCCATAAGCCTGGTAGCTGGGGCGGTGGCGCTTATCGTCGAGCATAAGAACGAAGTGGTGGATTGCTTCGTCGCATCCCTGCCGGGATGCTCCTCGCAATGACACATCTTCCCTGATTCGCCGGAACGTCTGGGCATCCTCTACGCCCGCATAATAGCAAGCCCTAGGCCCGATAATAATCCTGCAAGGGCGTGACGCTCAGGTGGTCGCTTCTAAGCAGCGCCTCCACGGCGTCCACGGTGGCCTTGGCCGCAGCCATGGTGGTGATGTAGGGGAGGCCCCGCTCCAGGGCCTGGCGCCTGATCAGGTAGGCGTCGCTGGCCGAGCCCTTGCCCTCGGCGGTGTTGATCACCAGCTGCACCTCGCCGTTTTTCACCAAATCCACCACGTGCGGCCGGCTCACCTCGCTGACCTTGTGGGCGACCTTGGCCTCTATGCCCTCGGCGCTGAGCCGGGCGTGGGTGCCCCGGGTGGCCAGGATGTTGAAGCCCAGGCGGTGGAATTTTTGGGCCACCGGCACCACGGCGGCCTTGTCGTCGTCTTTGACGCTGATGAACACCGCCCCCGCCGTGGGCAGCACCTGGCCGGCCCCCAACTGGCTCTTGGCATAGGCCAGGCCCAGGTTAAGGTCGATGCCCATCACCTCGCCGGTGGAGCGCATCTCCGGCCCCAAGACCGGGTCCACGCCCGGGAAGCGCACAAAGGGGAAGACCGCCTCCTTGACCGAGATATGCTTGGGCCAGACCTCCTGGGTCAATCCCTGCTCGACCAGGGTGCGGCCCATCATCACCTTGGTGGCCACCTTGGCCCAGGGCACGCCGGTGGCCTTGCTGACAAAGGGCACCGTGCGGCTGGCCCGGGGGTTGACCTCCAGCACGTAGAGCATCTCGTCCTTGACCGCGAACTGGATGTTCATCAGGCCCTTGACCCCCAGCTCCATGGCCAGGGCATGGGTGGCGCGGCGGATCTCGTCGATCATGGCGTCTTTGAGGTTATGGGGCGGCAGCACGCAGGCGCTGTCGCCACTGTGCACGCCGGCCTGCTCGATATGTTCCATGATGCCGGCCACCAGGCAACTTTGACCGTCGCAGACCGCGTCCACGTCCACCTCGGTGGCGTCCTCCAGGAACTTGTCGATGAGGATGGGGCGGTCTGGGCTGGCGGCAACCGCCGTGGTCATGTAGCGGTTCAGGGAGGCGTCGTCGTAGACGATCTCCATGGCCCGGCCACCCAGCACATAGGAGGGGCGCACCACCACCGGGTAGCCGATCTTCTGGGCGATGACGATGGCCTGCTCCACGCTCAGCGCCGTGCCGTTGTCGGGCTGGCGCAGCTTAAGCAGGCGCAGCAGGTCGCAGAAGCGGTCGCGGTCCTCGGCGCGGTCGATGGCGTCCGGGCTGGTGCCCAGGATGGGCGCGCCGGTCTGGTACAGGGGCACCGCCAGGTTCAGGGGCGTCTGCCCGCCGAACTGCACGATGATGCCGTCGGGCTTTTCGCTATCTATGATGTTGAGCACGTCCTCCAGGGTCAAGGGCTCGAAGTAGAGCTTGTCGCTGGTGTCGTAGTCGGTGGAGACGGTCTCGGGGTTGGAGTTGACCATGATGGACTCGATGCCCATCTCGCGCAGGGCGAAGGAGGCATGCACGCAGCAGTAGTCGAACTCGATGCCCTGGCCGATGCGGTTGGGCCCGCCGCCCAGGATCATCACCTTCTGGCGATCAGAGGCCCGGCACTCGTCCTCGCTCTCATAGGTGCTGTAGAAATAGGGGGTAAAGGCCTCGAACTCGGCGGCGCAGGTGTCCACCAGCTTGTAGGTGTGGCGCACCCCCAAGCTCAGGCGGTGCCGGCGCACCGAGAGTTGGTCGCTGCCCACGGCATGGGCCAACTGGCGGTCACTGAAGCCCCACTCCTTGGCCCGGCGCAGGAAGTCGGCATCCAGGGCGCTCAAGGGCGAGGCCAGTTGCCCCCAGGGGCGCTTGGTCAAAAGCTCGGCCTGGAAATCCACCAACTGGCGCAGGTTGTAGAGGAACCAGGGGTCGATCCAGGTCAGGTCGAAGATCTCCTGATCGCTGTAGCCCACGCGCATGGCCTGGCCCACCCAGAACAGGCGCAGGCTGGAGGGGGTCTTGAGCTTCTGGTCCAGGGACTCGCGGGTCAACTCGGGGCTGTCCTCGGCCGGGTCCTTGCCGTCGCCCAACAGCCCCGCCCGGCCGATCTCCAGGCCGCGCAGGCCCTTTTGCAGGGCCTCCTTGAAGGTCCTGCCTATGGCCATGGTCTCGCCCACGCTCTTCATGGCCGTCGATAGCACGTCCACGGCGCCGGGGAACTTCTCGAAGGCGAAGCGGGGCACCTTGACCACGCAGTAGTCGATGGTGGGCTCGAAGCTGGCCATGGTCTCGCGGGTGATGTCGTTGGGCAGCTCGTCCAGGGTGTAGCCGATGGCCAATTTGGCGGCCATCTTGGCGATGGGAAAGCCGGTGGCCTTGCTGGCCAGGGCCGAGGAGCGGCTGACCCGGGGGTTCATCTCGATGACCACCAGCTCGCCGTCCGCCGGGTTGACGGCGAACTGTACGTTGGAGCCGCCGGTCTCCACGCCGATCTCGCGCATGATGGCGATGGCCGCGTCGCGCATGGTTTGGTATTCGCGGTCGGTGAGCGTCTGGGCCGGGGCCACGGTGATGGAATCGCCGGTGTGCACGCCCATGGGGTCCAGGTTCTCGATGGAGCAGATGATGACCACGTTGTCCTTGCGGTCGCGCATCACCTCCAGCTCGAATTCCTTCCAGCCCAGCACCGACTCCTCGATCATCACCTCGTGGGTGAGGCTGGCCGACAGGCCCGATGCGGATATCTCCTGCAAATCCTCAAGATTGTAGGCTATGCCGCCACCGGTGCCGCCCAGGGTGAAGGCCGGGCGCACCACCAGGGGGAAGCCGATGTCCTTGGCGGCCTGGGCGGTCTCGGCCAGGGTGCGGCAGATGGCGCTACGGGGCACGCGCAGGCCGATGTTGTCCATGGCCTGGCGAAATAGCTCGCGGCTCTCGGCCTTCTTGATCACCGCCGGGGTGGCGCCGATCATCTCGATGCCCAGGCGCTCCAGGATGCCCGTCTCGGCCACCTGCAAGGCGGTGTTCAGCGCGGTCTGGCCGCCCAGGGTGGGCAGGATGGCGTCGGGGCGCTCCCGCTCCAGCACCTCGCAGACATACTCCGGGGTGATGGGCTCCACATAGGTGCGGTCGGCCATCTCCGGGTCGGTCATGATGGTGGCGGGGTTGGAATTGATCAGCACCACCTCCATCCCCTCTTCCTTGAGGGCCTTGATGGCCTGGGTGCCGGAGTAGTCGAACTCGCAGGCCTGGCTGATGATGATGGGCCCGGAGCCGATGATCATGATCTTCTTGAGGTCGGTGCGTTTAGGCATATTTACCCTAAGGCAAAGTTAAGTAGTGGAGACCACAACTTAAACCTTAAAATGTAGTTTTCCAGATAGAGCCGCTGGTAATTCGTTGCAAGCCGCAGAATATTCACAGACGAAATTTATTTTTTCCACCCCCGCCATAAAGGATACTAGGAATGGATTTAAGGTTAAAGACTTGCCGTGTCTCAGGTTCTTAATCCAATAGTGTACTGTGTGCCCCTCGGAGAATGAGGGGCCTTTGACACTCTGCTCAATGGGTACCAGATTTTGATGAAACGCAGGGAAGTCACGGGTTAGCGCAGAATCAATGGCTGAAGATGATAAAATATCCGGAACCTTGGGAGGACTTGGGGGATCGGGGAAAGAAGGCAAATTATTAACATTTCCTAGTATAATATAATCAGGAAAAATGATAGATATATCAATATCGCTAGCAGGAGACGTGCCAGAGTTAATCGTGTTAATTGTTATTGCCACAAACTGCATTCTTAATTGCTCTATTCTGGTACATTCTGTTAAATATTCACGATATTTATCATAATACTTCCATAAAGATCTATTATAGCTATCAACATATCCAGGGCCTATTTGCAGTGTCGTTAATTGGCTATGGCTAAGTTTTTTGCTGTATAAATCTAAACTATGAATAGAAAAGATTGGGTGATCTTCCTTAATATTCTCAAGTAGCTCTTCGGACTTTACTTGCGTATAATATAATTCCTGCGAACCAATCACTGCCGAGTTTAATTTGTTTTCAAATGCCACTTTCAAATCAGGTGCCCGCGATGTGAGGTCGGCAATTTTACGCCGAAGAGATATTAGTTCGACTTCATCTTGTGTCAATTCTTGTGGTAACCGCAATTCGTCGGGGAGAGAAAAATATTGTATTTGATGACCTTTCAATTTTATTTTTAAACCTGTGTCGTCTGTAGCAACTATGACAGATACTTTTTGGCTTTCCTGAAATGAAATTGTGCTCGCGATTAGACGATCATCTTGGGTATATAAGGAAAGGCCGTGTTCTGGGAAATTAAGCGCTGGCTCCTTAGCTATAAAGTCTATAAAAACATTATCCCTTATGCTAGCTGGTCCTTTATCATTCAAATATGTTTCCAGCCACCTTGTTATAGACTTGGCCCTATCTTTTATTTTCCTGCTGCTTCCTCTGTGCTTTTTCTCGTCAAGTTCTCTCGCCACGATCGGACAAATTAGCAGGGTAACAACTTCAGCCTCCAATAAGTGCGGCCAGTCTATCTGGTTGAGTCTCTTAAAATGTAGTAGAATATTAGTATCAACTACTACATATTTTGAGTTAATTCCTTCCATTTCAAGAACAGTAACCCTTCACACCACCGGCTTGCCGGTCTCCATCATCTTGATGAAGCGGTCGAAGAGGTAATCGGCGTCGTGGGGGCCGGGGGAGGCCTCGGGGTGATATTGCACGCAGAAGATGGGTATCGTTTTGTGGGCCAGCCCCTCCAGGGTGCGGTCGTTGAGGTTCAGGTGGGTCATGACCACGTCCTGGTCGGCGATGGAGTCGGCGTCCACGCAGAAGCCGTGGTTCTGGCTGGTGATCTCCACCTTGGTGGTCACGAGGTCCATCACCGGCTGGTTGGCGCCCCGGTGGCCGAATTTCAGCTTGTAGGTCTTGCCGCCCAGGGCCTGACCGATCATCTGATGCCCCAGGCAGATGCCGAAGATGGGCCGCTGGCCCATGAGCTGGCGCACCGTCTCCACCACGTAGGTCACGGCCGCCGGGTCGCCGGGGCCGTTGCTCAGGAACACGCCGTCAGGGGCCAGGCGGTTGATCACCTCCGCCGGGGTGGAGGCCGGGGCCACCACGAGCTTCATGTCGCGTTTTTCCAGGCGGCGCAGGATGTTGTACTTGATGCCGCAATCCAGGGCCACCACCTTGAAGCGCCCCTGCCCGCCCTCCCATACCGCCGCCGGATCGAAGTCGCCCGACAAATCCAGCTCGCGGCCGGGCTGGCCGTCGATCCAGCGGTAGGCCGTGGGGCAGGTCACTTCCTTGACCAGGTCGATGCCCACCAGACCGGGGCTGGCGATGGCCTTGTTGGTCAGGCTGGCGGGGTCCAGGTCCAGGGTGGAGAGCGCGCCCTTCATGGCGCCCTTCATGCGCAAATGGCGGGTCAGTGCCCGGGTGTCCAGCCCCTCCACGCCCAGCACGTTTGCCGCCTCCAGATAGGCGGCCAGGCTCTGGCTGGAACGAAAGTTGCTGGGTAGCCGCATGTATTCCTTGACCAGAAAGGCGCTGACCTGCACGCCGGCGCTCTCGATATCCTCGGGATTGGTGCCGTAGTTGCCGATGAGGGGATAGGTCATGGCCACCATCTGGCCCTTGTAGGAGGGATCGGTGAGCACCTCCTGATAGCCGGTCATGGCGGTGTTGAAGCAGACCTCGGCCGTCACCTCGCCCTGGCCGGCAAAGGCCCGGCAGGGGAAGATAGTGCCATCCTCCAAGGCTAACAAGGCCTTAACAGTCATGGGCGTCTTTCCTTAGGTGTACCGCCGGGGTTGGGCCGGCCTGCAAGCGAACCCGTCCGTCCCTGGTCCTACCTTTCTTTCAAGGCCTGAACCACGGCGGAAGGGTCCACGGGGCGCACCTGGCTGACAATAAATTGGCGCAGGCTATCGCCCAGGGCTGAACCCTGTTTGTAACACACAAACCCTGGTTTGACACCCAGGCTTTTGGCGACCCGGGAGGCCAGCACCGGCCACACCACGCCCAGGTCGCCCAAGAGCGGCTGCGAGCGCGGCAAGCGCGCGAAACCACTCATCTCCATGCGGAAGGGCAGACCCAGGTGGCAGGCCTTGGGCAGGCCTTGGTCGATGGAGCGGGCCACCTCGCGCCCGGCGCGTTCCTTTTCCCACACCTGGCGGATGGCCGGGTCCAGGTCGATGCGCAACAGGGCCTTGTGTTCCAGGCTGAAGGTGGGCAGCCCCTCGTGACGCGCCCACAGGCCGTGGCCGGTGAACAGCTCAAAGGGGCCGTCGTGAATCTCCTGGGCCAGGGCCAGACCGCTTTCGATGATCAAATCGGCCGAGGCCAACAACTCGGCCACCAGGCCCGAGCGCCGGCTGATGCTGATGGAATCGCCCACGGCCAGGCCCACTTGGCCGCCGCCCACCAGTTGGGGCACGCTGACCAGGCAGGGCACCCCCCGCCGGGCGCAGGCCCCCAGCATGGTCAGGGGGTCGGCGCCCAGGCCGGCCACGGCCTCCAGGCACAGCCCCGCCCGCTGGGCCAGGGGCTCCAAGCGGCGGGCCAGGCGCTCGGTCCACAGGCCGGTGGGGTAGGCCAAGTTGCCGGCCACCTTGATTATCTCGTGGCCGGGCGCCGAAAGGAGCCGGCGGTAGTGGTCCAGGTCGATCAGGGTATCGCGCGCCACGCGCTCCAGGTCGGCGGCGCCCAACAGGGCCACCTCCACCTTGCCGTCGGCCGGCAGCACCTCGGACGGCAGGCCCAGCCTGGCCCCCGGCACCCGGCGCACCCGCTCCAGGGTGCCGGCCATCTCGTGCCCCACCACGGCGCTAGAGGTGATGATGCCGTCCACCAGGCCGGCGGCCACGCACGCGGCCAGCATGGTGGTGACGCCCTCGTGCAGGTTGGGGCCGGAGCCGGTGATCACCACCACCTGGCCGCCTTGCTCCTTGATCTCGGTCCACAGGCGGGCCGCCCGGGCCACCTCCCGCCGGGTCTGGGGCGAAAGGGTGCGCTCCAGGCGGGTCAGGGCGGCCTGGCTGACCAGGGGGGGCGGGAGGGGCGGGGCGGGTTTGCTCACCTAGAGGGCTCCTTGCCGGTCGAGTTGCTCCACGATCAGGCCGGCGGCCGTGACCGCCGCCCCGGACCAGGCCGCCACGGCCTGGCGCCCGGCCTGGCCGCCTTGGCGGGCCAGGTCCGGCTGGTCCAGGTGCCGCCGCCAGGCCCGGGCCAGAGCCTCGCCATCGGCCACCCTCTGGCCGGCGCCGGCCGTCTCCAGGGCCGCCACCGCGTCGGCGAAGTCCTCCATGGAGGGGCCGTAGAGGCAGGGGACCCCCCAAGCCGCCGGCTCCATGGGGTTTTGGCCGCCCAGGCGCACCAGGCTGGCCCCCAAAAAGGCCGTTCGCGCCAGGCCGTAAAGCCCCATGAGGCGGCCCATGACGTCCACCACCACCACCTGGGTGGCCTCCTGGCGAGGGCCAAGGGCGCTCAGCCCGCTGAAGCGCTGGGCCAGGAGCCCCCGCCGGACGCAGGCCTGAAGCCAGCGGGAGGCGCGCTCCACGTGCCGGGGGGCCACGGCCAAGACGGCCCGGGGATGGGCCGCCAAAAGGGCCTGGAAGGCCCCCAACACCGGTTCTTCCTCACCCGAGCGCACCGAGCCGGCCACCACCAGGGGCCGCCCGGCCAGGTTCAGGACCTCTTCCAGGCCGGCCAGGGCCCGGGGGTTGGCCCGCTCCAAGAGGCCGGCGTACTTGGCGTTGCCGTCCACGCGCACCCGCGCTGGCGGCGCGCCCAGGGCCACGGCCCTCATGGCGTCGTCCGGGCCGATCATGCTCAAGACGCTAAAACGCCGCAAGGCCCCGGCCACCAGGGGGCGCACCTTTTGGTAGCGCGGAAAGCTGCGCGGGCTCAGGCGGCCGTTGAGCAACAAGAGCGCCGTGCCCCGGTGGGCGAAATAGGCCAATTGGTTGGGCCATATCTCGGTCTCCAGGGAGGCGTAGACCTGGGGCCGCGCGCGCTGCCAGGCGGCTGCCACCGCCCAGGGCGCCTCCAGGGGAAAGGGCGCCACCGCCGCCTGGGTGCCCAGCACCTGGCTGGCGCGCTCCAGGCCCTTGACCGTGCTGGCGCTGACCGTAAGCTCCACCCGGGGCGCCAGGCGCCACAGCTCCCGGGCCACGGCCGCGGCCACGCTCATCTCGCCCACGCTCACGGCCTGCAACCACACCCGGGGGCCGGCCCCGGCCGGGGCCAGATCGCGGTACAGCCCCAGGCGGGGGCCGATGGCGTCCCAGCGGCCGGCCAGGCCCAGGCCCAGCCTGGCCACGGGCAACAGCCCCCCGGCCAGGCCCAGGGCCAGGTTGTACATCACCAGACCAGGGTCCATGCCCGCTCCAGCCCCGCGCCAGGCGGGGCGTTACCGGACTTGCCGAGCGAAAAACTTTAATCTTCCCGTTGATACTTTGGATCAACCCGTTATATCCGCCGGCCCCGCCCCAGTCAAGCCGGCCGCCCTGGCCCCGGCCAGGGGCAGGCTGGACGGGCCGGGAGGGGCGCCCCAGGCGAATCTCGTTTGCCTCCGGGCCCCGGATGGCCCTCCGGGCATGGGGCGCATTACCCAGGCCGATTGAGGCCCGCCCGGCCCCACGAAAGGGGAGCGTGCCTCTTGACCCCGGCGGCCATACCTTATCAAATGTAGGTGGTGCATGGGGACCAGCTTCGGCCACCCGGGGAGAAATTCGCGCCATGCTAGCATGGGTCTATTCCATCCGCCGCAACCTGCTTCTGCTGGTCCTGGCCGCCGTGTTGCCGGGCATCGTCATCCTGCTCTTCAGCAGCCGGGAGCTGGAGACCGACGCCGTGGAGGAGGTGGAGGGCAGTGCCCTGCGCCAGGTGCAGGACATGGCCACCCGCCACGAGCGGGTGCTGGACATCGCCCGCCGCCTGCTGCTGACCCTGTCCAAGACCTCGGACCTGCGGGGCTCCGACCCCGCCGCCAGCCAGGCCCTCTTGCGCGAGGTGCTGGAGGCCAATCCCGCCTACGCCGGCCTGGCCTTGGCCGACGCCGGCGGCAACCTGCTGGCCTGCTCGCCGCCCGGCGCCGCCCTGGCCAACGTCGCCCGAGAACCCTATTTCCAACAAGCCCTGGCCACGGGTAGCTTCGCCGCCGGCCGCTACATGCTGCGCCCGGACAAGAAGGGCGTGGTCATCCACCTGGCCCAACCGGTGGGCGACGGCCGGGGTGGCGTGGCCGCCGTGCTGCTGGCCATCTTCGACTTCAACTACATCGTGGGCATCTTCCAGGACACCCACCTGCCCGAGGGCTCGGTGCTGACCATCACCAATGCCGAGGGCATACGCCTGACCCGCTTTCCCGAGCCCGAGAAGTACACCTGGGTGCCGGATTTGCCGCGCATGATCGAGCGCATGTCCGGCCCGGCCGAAGAGGGCACCTTCCAGGAGACCGGCGTGGACGGCGTGCGCCGGCTCTACAGCTACAAGCGTCAGCGCCTGCAGGACAGCCCCTCCCCCTACCTGATGCTGCGCCTGGGCATCCCCGTGGACCAGGCCCTGGCCGAGGTCTCCCACGTCACCCGGCGCAACCTGATCCTGCTGGGCTCCAGCGCCTTCCTCTCCCTGGCCCTGGCCTGGCTCTTGGGCGAGTTCACCATCCTGCGCCGCCTGGGCCGCCTGGTGGCCGCCGCCGAGCGCCTGGGCGCCGGCGACCTGAGCGCGCGCACGGGCCTGAATCACCGCCAGGGCGAGCTGGGCCAGTTGGCCCAGGCCTTCGACGGCATGGCCCAGTCCCTGGATCTGCGCGACGAGGAGACCCGCCAGGCCCAGATCGAGATACGTCGCCTGCTCAAGGAAAAGATGGACTGCCTGGACCGTCTGGCCCGCTGCGTGGCCCACGAGGTCAGAAACCCGGTCACCACCATCGGCGGTCTGGCCAAGCGCCTGCTCAGCCAGGTGGATGAGTCCAGCTCCACGGCCCAGTACCTCCAGAAGATACTGGACGACACCCGCCGCCTGGAGCGCATAGTGCGCGAGGTGCGCGAATACGCCGACCTACCCCTGCCCTGCCCCCGCACCGAGGACCTGGGGCCGCTGTTGGCCCAGGTGGTCGAGCCCTTCACCTCCCTGGCCGAAAAGGGAGGGGTCAAGCTCCTCCGCCTGGGGGCCGTGGGCCAGGCCGGGGCGGTGACGGCCTGGGTGGACCGGCGCCTTTTGGAAAAGACCATCAGCGTGCTCTTGGCCAACGCCCTGGAGGCCATGCCCAAGGGCGGCGAGCTGCGCCTGGAACTGAGGCGCGACGCCGTGAACGCCTACGTCACCGTGGCCGACACCGGCACCGGCATCGCCGACGGCGACCTGCCCTATGTCTTCGACCCCTTCTTCACCACCAAGGCCGACGCCGTGGGCATCAACCTCTCCACGGTCAAGCGCATCGCCAGCGAGCACCACTGGGAGCTGGCCGTGGACAGCCACCAGGACCAGGGCACCACCTTCATCCTCACCGTGCCCCTGTTGCCCTACGATCTCTTGGGCGAGGACTCCGAGGACAGCGAGGGAGCCAGGGAGCCCGCCGCCGACTGAGATGGGTCCTCCGCGGCCGGCCGGAAGAGGTGCCTGGCCCGGGCCAGGTCCTGCTGCCGGGCCAGCACCACCAGCCAATCCCCGGCTTGCAGCACCGTCTCGGCCTCGGGGTTGCCCTGGGTCTGGCCCCGGCGGTGCAGGGCCAGCGCCGTCAGGCCATGCCGCTTGCGCAGTTGCAGCTCCGCCAGGCTGCGCCCCGCCGCCGGGGCCCCCTGGCGTATGGCCAGGGTGGTTATCTCCAGGTCGGGCCAGAGCCCGGACAACCCCTGGGGCAGCGGGGGCTCACCCAGCGAAGGGCCACCGCGCAGCGCCTGGTAGCCCTGAGCCCTCATCTCCGCCACCAGCCGCCATATCTCTTCCTGGGGCAGGTGGAAGCTTTGCAGGATCAGCGCGAATATCTCCACCGCCGACTCGTATTCCTCGCTCACCACCTCGTCGGCCCCCAGGTCCTTGAGGGCGCGCAGCTCCTCCAGAAAGCGGGTGCGGGCGATCACGTGCAGGCCGGGGTGAAGTTGCTTGGCCAGGCCCACGATGTGGCGGGTGGCCACGGGATCGGGGATGGTCACCACCATGGCCCTGGCCCGCTCCAGGCCGGCCTGCTCCAGCACCGCCGGGTTGACCGCGTCGCCGTAGACCAGCGGCTGGCCTTGGGCCTGCTCCTGGCGCACGGTAAAGGGATTCATCTCCAGCACCACGTAGGGGATGCCCGCCAGCCGGGCCGCGCTGGCCACGTTGCGCCCTCCCAGGCCATAGCCCACCACGATGACGTGGCCGCTCAAGCCCTCCGCTCCGGCCGAGGCCTCGCCGGGCGTCGGGGCGGCGGGCGGCGCCTCGGGCAGCGGCCGCTTGGCCAGCCTGAACCCCAGGGCCACCAGGGCCGGGGTGATGGCCATGGTCAGCACCGAGACCACCAGGAGCAGTTGGTAGGTCCAGTCGTCCAAGAGCCCCCGCTCCAAGCCCGCCCGCGCCAGCACGAAGGCGAACTCCCCCACCTGGGCCAGGATGAGCCCGGTGGGCAGGGCCACCCGCACCGAAAGGCGCAGGCCCAGGGCGGCCAGTCCGCCGGTCAGGGTCTTGAGCAGGATCACCCCCAGCGTGACCAGACCCACGGCCAGGGGGTTGTCCAGCAAGAAGCTCAGGTTGAGCAGCATGCCGATGGAGACGAAGAACAGGCTGGTGAATAGGTCGCGCAGGGGCAGGATGTGCCCCACGGCCTGGTGGCTGTAGGGGGATTCGCTGATTATCAGGCCCGCCAGAAAGGCCCCCAGGGCCAGGGAGAGCCCCGCCCAGGAGGTCAGCCAGGACACCGCCAGGCACAAAACCACGATGCTGACCATGAACAGCTCGCGGCTGCGGGTGCCGGCCATCTGATGCAGAAGCCAGGGCACCGCCCATTTGCCGGCCAAGGCCAGAACCACCAGGGCCATCACGCCCTTGCCCAGCAGCGCCAGCTTGTCGACCTCCGGCCCGGCCCCCTGCCCGCCCAGCAGGGGGGTGACCAGAAGCATGGCCACCACGATCACGTCCTGGTACAGCAGCACCGCCAGCACCACCCGACCGTGGGGGGTGTCCATGGCCGCGCGCTCCTGCAAGAGCTTGAGCACGATGGCGGTGCTGGACAGGGCCAGCACGCAGCCCACGAACAGGCCCGGCCCCCAGGCCTGGCCCAACAGGAGGGCCGCCACCCCGGCCCCCGCCATGGTCAAGAGCACCTGTAGCGAGCCACCCAGGAGCAGGGGATGGCGCAGGCGCGCCAAGGCCCCGAAGGAAAACTCCAGGCCGATGGTGAACAGCAACAGCACCACCCCGATCTCGGCCAGGACTTCCACCTCGTGGACATTGGCGATGAGCCCCAAGCCATGGGGGCCGGCCAGGATGCCGGTGAGCAAAAAGCCCAGGATGGAAGGCACGCCCAGGCGCTGGCCCAGGTAGACCACCAGCATGCTCAGGGCGAAGATGATGATGATGTCGATGAGTATTGCCGAAGGCATGGCGGTTGGTCCCGGGCCGAGGGCCGATCAAGATGGAATAAGGTGTTTCTAGCGATTTTTATAGAATATAACACGATACGGGCCGGCCGGCGGCCCCGCGGGGCCGCGGTTGCCCTGGTAGGCCGTTTGGCCCCATAATGCTTGGCGAGCGGCGGCGCGCCAGCGGCCCGCCCGCCCCATGGACCCACGAAAGGAAAAAGCCGCCCCCATGGAACATCAACCGACCCGCTGCGCCTGGGCGGGCAGCGACCCTCTCTACCAGGCCTATCACGACCAGGAATGGGGGGTGCCGCTGCACGACGACCGCCTGCTCTTCGAGTTCCTGATTCTGGAGGGCGCCCAGGCCGGGCTTTCCTGGCTCACCATCCTCAAAAAGCGCCCCGCCTACCGCGACGCCTTCGCCGGCTTCGATCCCCGGGCCGTGGCCGGCTTCGGCCCGGAGAGGCTGGCCGAGCTCATGGCCAATCCCGGCCTGGTGCGCAACCGCCTCAAGCTGACCTCGGCCATAAACAACGCCCGCGCCTTCCTCAAGGTGCAGGAGGAGTTCGGCTCCTTCGCCGCCTACCAGTGGCGCTTCAGCGACGGCCGGACCCTGCAAAACGCCTGGCGTAACATCGGCGAGGTTCCCGCCAGCACGCCGGTCTCCCAGGCGCTCAGCCGCGACCTCAAGCAACGGGGCTTCAACTTCGTGGGACCCACCATCTGCTACGCCCACATGCAAGCCGTGGGCATGGTCAACGACCACACCGTGGACTGCTTCCGCTGGCGGGAGTTGGGGCCGGGCGGCGCGCCCGCCGCGGGGCGTCTAAGAGTCGACTGAGGCCGTGGCGCTGGCGGCTACCGTGGCGGGCTCGCGGCCTGCCGGCAACCGCATGCCAAACCCAACAACCAGCCATGGGTCATTGCGAGGAGCATCCCAGCCGGGATGCGACGCGGCAATCCACCCCACTAGTGGTCTTTGCCGCCACCAGCCTCGTCGCGGGAAGGCCAAGACAAGTAGGGTGGATTGCCGAGCCGCGCTGGCAATGACCGCTGTTGCTGAATGTATGGATAATCCAGGGCCGGCGGTCTCTCTTGTCCCCTCTCCCCTCACCGGGGGGAGAGGGCCGGGGTGAGGGGAGGGGGGCCAGGTAGGCCCGGGCCAGACTCAGAAGCGCAAGAGCACCTTCAGGGCGCCCTTCTGGCGGGCGTGCTCCAGGGCCGTTGGCAGCTCCGTGAAGGGATAAATCTTCTCGATCAGGGGGGAGACGTCGATGCAACCCTGGGTCAATTGGTCCAGGGCCAGGGCCAGGTTGCCGCAGCGCGAGCCCAGGATGGCGATCTCGTCCACCACCACCTTGGCCAGGTTGAGGCTGCTGGGCAGGTGGGAGGTGGTCTTGAGCACCAGGGTACCCTGGGGGCGCAGGAGGTCCAGGGCCAGGGCCGGCCCCTGGGGATGTCCGGTGGCCTCCACCACCAGGTCGAAGGGCTCCTGCCCCGGCGGGGGCCAGATGCCCCCGGGCTCCACCAGCAGGGTGCGCACCCCCTGGGCCTGGGCGATGGCCAGCTTGCGCTGGTGGCGGCCCATCAGGATCAGGCCGGGGTTGTACTGGCGCAGGCCCAGGGCGATCAGGAGCCCCAGCTTGCCGTCGCCCAGCACCGCCAGGCGGGTCAGGGGGGTGATCTCCACCTGCCGCCCCACCTCCAGGGCGGCGGCCAGGGGCTCGGCAAAGACCGCTTGGCGCTGGGACAGGCCGTCGGGCACCTCGTGCAGGCTGGCCAGCGGCGCCAGCAGATACTGGCTGAAGGCCCCGTCCCAGTGCTTGATGCCGATCACCCGGCGCTGGAGGCAGTGGCGGGGGTCGCCGGACAGGCAGCGCGGGCAATGACCGCAGCCGATATTGATCTCGGCCGTGACCCGCAGGCCCAGCGACTCCGGGCAGCCCGGGGCCTCCTCCACCACCCCCACGAACTCGTGCCCCGGCACCCCGGCGAAGCCGTAGTAGCCGGCCAACAGCTCCAGGTCGGTGTTGCAGATGCCGGCCATGGTCACCCGCAGCAGGGCTTGGCCGGCCTGGGGCCGGGGCCGTGGGCGCTGCACCAGGGTCGCCCGGCCATCCTGGAACCAGGCCGAGAGCATCAGCGCCTCCCGCGCGGAGCCTGGTTTTCCTCCAGGGGCCGCAGGGCGTAGACCACGGAATTTGCCAGTATCTTCTTGAGCATCAGGCGGTAGGCACCCCCCTCCAGGCGGATGGCCACCTCGCCGCCGGGACCCAGGCTCACGCCCTGCTCCTGGCCGCCCGGCTCGCGCACCAAGAGCCGGGCCTGCCGGCGGTCCGGGGAAAAGCCTTCCAGCACCAGCACCAGCCGCCCGCCGGCCGCTTCCACGGCCTCGCCCCGGTGCAAAAGCCGGCTGGAGCCGGCCTCGAGCTGACCGTCGGGCGCGGGGCGCTCCTCCGGCCGGGGCGGGGGCGCCGGACGGCGCCCGGCCTGGGCCTCGTTTTCAGCTTGGGCCAGGGCCAGGCGCGACTCCAGGCGCTGGTTGTCGGCGGCCAGGCGGTTGGCCCGGCTGGTCTCGGCCGCCAACTGGGTCCGCGCCTCCAAGAGCTGGGGCTCCAGATTGTGCAGGGCCAGCTCGTAGCCCAGGCCCAAGAGCGCCACGGCCACCGCCACGGTCAAGAGCCACAGCCCCAGGGGGCGGGTGAAGAATCCTTGCTCCAAGGGCGGCATCCCGGGGGGTAAGCGTTGTTCGAGGCAGTGGCCCGCGACTCCCGCCGCGAGCAGGCTTCTCGTCGCACCGCAGCCTTCAGGTTAAGGTCTGGACCGGGGCGGCGTCAATGCCCCGGCCGGCCCCAGAGCCCCTGCAAGGCCCGCAGTGACGCCCACAGGTCGGGCTCGCTGTGAGGCTCCAGGGTCAACAGGGGCTTGTTGGTCAACTCCGCCAGCCCTTGCCCCAAAAAGTCCCAATCCACGCGCCCCTGACCGGGGGGCAGGTGCTGATCGCCCAGGCCGTCGTTGTCGTGCAGGTGCATCTCGAAAAGATGCGGGCTGAGCGCCCGCCACCAGCCCTCCAGGTTGGTGCGCGAGAAGCAGGAGGCATGCCCCACGTCCAGGCAGAAGCCCACCTCCACCCCCGTGGCCTGGGCCAAGGACTGGCGGGCCATGAGCAGGGGCGAGGGCTCCAGCTCAAAGGTGTTTTCCATGGCCAGACGGCAGCCGCCGGCCGCCAACGCCTGGGCCAGGGGGGCCAGGCTGACGGCCAGGCGCTGGGCATACTCCTGGGGCTCCTGGTGCAGGCGGGCATCGAAGCCCAGATGCATCACCGCCTGCACCGCCCCCAGCTCCAGGGCCCATCGACCGGCGGCCAACAGCCGCTCCCCGGCCAGGGCCGCCACCCGGGGGTCGGGGCTGCCGGGCACCAGGTCGCCGAAGGGCAGGTGCACGCTCACCCGCCGGCCGGCCAGCACCCGCCCCGCCACCTCCAGGTCAGCCGGCCCCAGGGTGTCCAGGGCCAGGTAATCGATGCCCACCTCGGGGTTCAGGGGGAAATGCTCCAGCAAGGGACCGTAACGCCCCAAAAGGTCGCGCAGGGGCACGTTGACCTGGGCGCCGGCCATCCAGGGCGGCCGGAAAGCCTGCTCCAAGGCCTGGCCCAGGGCCTGGGCCGCCGGCCCGGCCTCGGCGGGCAGAAAACCTTCCGGCCCCTCGGCGCCCACTCCCAACACCGGGCAAGGCAGGGCCGCCAGCCCGGCCGGCGTCGCCTCCCCCTCACCAGCCAGCCACAGGCAGGCCCGGGGGCGCAGCTCCACCGGGCAGGACTCCAGGGCCAGGGCCAAATCCGGCCGCTGCCCCAGCTCCAGGTGCAGGCCCTGCTCGCCCTCGGCCCCCAGGTGCAGGCAGGTGCCCAGACCCTCCAGGGCCTTCAAGAGCGGCGCGCCCTGGCGGCGGGCCTGCGGAGTGCCGTAAATCCAGATTATCGGTGTGCTATCGTGCATGGGTGCCCCCATTGATGACCGTTGCCGGCAATTATAGCAGCCCCGGCCCCCGGTGGGGCGTGCTGGACGCCTTGGCGCGCTTTTGGTATTACTCATGCCAGCCTAGGAGGCCAACCATGCCGCGCATCGAACTTGAACTAAGTCCCGAAGTCCATCAGGCCTGGCGGCAATTTTTGGCCAGCACGCCGGCGGCCAAGCTCATCGAGGCCGGGGTGCTGGGCGACTGGGTAGCCGTGGGCTTCATGGCCCACGTGGAGCGCTACTTGGAGCAGGGCCGCCCCGACGGCGCCGCCAAGCAGGAAGACCCCAACCCCGCCAGCCGCGAGGCAGCCCAGGCCCGCCGCAAGCTGCCCAAGCCCCAGCGCCGGGTGCTGCCCATGTTCAACGAGAACGACCGCATCACCGTGGCCGAGATCAGCCGGGTGCTGGGCATCACCCCGGAGGAGGGCGCAGCCCAGGTGGCCGCCTGGCTGGCGGAAGGCTTCCTGGACCCCGGCCCCGAGCAGGACGGCCAGCCGGCCTATGTGCTGGGCCGCCAATGGCAGATGCGCAACCTGGCCGCCAACCGCCCCTCCCTCAACGTGCCCCGCATACCCCACCTCATGCGCCCCGTCAAACCCGGGCCGGGTGCCCCCGGCGGGGCATAGACGGGTCGGTGGCGTGCCCGCCACAGGGCTTAAACGGGTCGGTTAGCGCTCTTTAGCCAACCAGCGCCGGCGACTCCCGTGGCCAGGCTCTCGCATCAAGACAGCACCACGGCTCTCAGCGCCTCCAGCCACACCACCCTGGGGCCAGCAGCTTTTGTTTTTCTCCACCCAAACCCCGTGCCCCGCCCTCAGCCCGGCCATTCTTAATCGCCGGCAGGGCGCGCGTTAGTATGCCCCACCTGGCCCAATGAGACGGCCAGGCCCGCCCGAGAACACGGGAGCAGGCCGCCGCGATGAGGCCCCCGCACCGCCAGGGCGCGGTATGGCCGGGCGGCTGGGCGGGGCACAAAAAAGAACCGCCGGGATTTCTGCCCGGTGCCCCGGGCTGGGTAATGACGAGTCGGTCGGCGCTGTGGAGTCAGCCGGCGCCGGCGACTCCCGTGGCCAGGCTCTCGCATCAAGACAGCACCACGGCTCTCAGCGCCTCCAGCCACACCATCCTGGGGCCAGCAGCGTTTGTTTTTTCTCCACCCAGACCCCGTGCCCTGCCCTCAGCCCGGCCATTCTTAAATCGCCACCGCAAGGCCGGCGCATGAACGCCGGCAGACAGCAGATGAGGCGGACCGCCCGCAACCAGATCAGTTCAGGCACGGATGGGCCAGGCCCACCCACCGCCAGGGCGCGGTATGGCCGGGCGGCTGGGCGAGGCACAAAGAAAAACCGCCGGGATTTCTGCCCGGTGCCCCGGGCTGGGTAATGACGAGTCGGTCGGCGCTGTGGAGTTAGCCGGCGACTCCCGTGGCGGGCCAGTCCCGGCCCGAGAAATTGATCGCCCGTGTCTTGGGCTGGCCTGGCTTAGAACAAACCAAATAGGGTGGATTGCCGCGTCGCATCCCTTCCGGGGATGCTCCTCGCAATGACACCAGGCTCTATGTGGGGCTGGCGTCATCCCAGCACAACCTGGCGAGAAGGCCAGGCCGACACGAGAGCTAGGTCTTCACGCGCCGGCCCTGGCACCGCGATGCCAACCCGAGCCAGCCGCGTATCCCCGCGCTAACCAAAGTCCGCCACGCGCGGGCCAAGACCAGTTTGGAAAATTGCTTCGCTGCGCTGGCAACGACGGCTATTTTCTATAGTTTAGCTGGCGGGCGGGCCACCCGGCCCTCTCTCTCCAGCGGGGAGAGAGGGCCGGGTGAAGGGGGGCTCTAGGCCTAGATTTTCAGCTGCTTGACCACGCCGGCGTCCATGGCGAAGCCATGCTCCGGGGCGGGGAAGGCGCCGGAACGCACCTCCTGGGCGTAGTCGCCCAAGGCCTTGCCCACCTGGGCGAACATATCCACGTGCTGCTTGGCCATCTTGGGGGTCTTGCGCGTGGTGAAACCCACGATGTCGTGGAAGACCAGCACCTGGCCGTCGCAGTCGCCGCCGGCGCCGATGCCGATGGTGATCATGGGCACGGCCTGGGTGATGGCCGCCGCCAGGGCCGAGGGTATGCACTCGAAGACGATCATGTCCGCGCCGGCCTCGGCCAGGGCCTTGGCCGAATCGATGAGCTTCTGGGCGCCGGCCAGGTCCTTGCCCTGCACCTTGTAGCCGCCCAGCTTGGAGACGCTCTGGGGGGTGAGCCCGATGTGGGCGCAGACGGGTATGCCGGCATCGACGATGGCCTTGACCGTGGGGGCCATCTCGGCGCCGCCCTCCAGCTTGACCATGTCGCAGCCGCCCTCCTTGAGGAAGCGGCCGGAGTTGAGGATGGCCTGCTCGCGGCTGACCTGATAGCTCAAAAAGGGCAAGTCACCGATGAGGAAGGAGTTTTTCAGCCCGCGCCGCACGGCCTTGATGTGGTGCAGCATCTCCTCCATGGTCACGGGCACCGTGGAGTCCAGGCCCATGACCACGTTGCCCAGGCTGTCGCCCACCAGGACCACCTCCAGGCCGGCCTGCTCGGCCAGCACCGCCGTGGGGTAGTCGTAGGCCGTGACCACGCTGATCTTGCGTCCGTCTTTCTTCATTTGGTAGAGGTCGGGAATGGTGACTTTCTTGCGTTCCATGTGATCCTCTCCAGCGGCCGGTTGCCGCCAAAAAAAGTGCTCGACGCCCTGTTTTTACCGCGCCGGCCCCGGGGACACCCGTCTCCAGGCCCGGTGGCGCCGTCTCGGTCACCCTTTGGGGGATCCAAGCGGCGGGTGCGCTAAATCAAGGCGCCGATGGTTCATGCTCACAAGTAACCGAGCAAGCCTCTCCTGTCAAGCCCGGCGCCCGCCCCCTGGCCGGGGCGGCAGGGGCCAGGATGGTGTCCGCCGCCCCAAAAGCGGCCGCGTGCCGTGGCTCGCCCCCCGGCAATCGCCGGCGGCGACGGGCCGGGGGCTTTTCGTTTGACCCCCCGTGAGGCCGGCGGTACGATTATCCACATCATAGCGGGTCGCCCGGCCGGCCCCGTGCCTCCAAGACCCGCAATCGCGCGCACCCGCGCCGGGGTGCCTGGTAACTCCCATGAAGCCATCGCCATTCTCAGGTATGTTCCCCCGCCCGGCCGTCGGCCTGGCCCTGGCGCTATTTTTGACCGGCCTGGTCCTGATCGGCCTGGCCGGCCCGGCCTTGGCCCAGGGCTCGGAGGCCGGCGGCGGCGACTTGCTGGCCGGGGCCTCCTCCTGGTGGCTGGTGCTGCTGGTCTTCGCCGGCGGCCTGGGGCTCAACCTGACCCCCTGTGTCTATCCGCTTATCCCCATCACGGTGAGCTACTTCGGCGGCCGCGCCCAGGGCCAGCGCTCCACCCTGATCCTGAGCTGCCTGGCCTACTTGACGGGCATGGTGTCCATGTACACCGCCCTGGGGGCCTTCGTGGCCCTCTCCGGCGGCATGCTGGGCCAGGCCCTGACCCACCCGGCGGTGACGGTGGTCATCACCCTGGTGCTCATCGCCCTGGCCGCCAGCATGTTCGGCCTGTGGGAGATCCGCCTGCCGGCCCGGCTCAACCAACTGGGCGCGGCCAACCGGGAGGGCGTGCTGGGGGCCTTTTTGATGGGCCTGACCATGGGCATCCTGGCCGCGCCCTGCCTGGGGCCTTTCGTGCTGGGCCTGATGACCCGCGTGGCCGCCGACGGCCGCGTCTCCTTCGGTCTTATCATCTTCGCCACCCTCTCCCTGGGCCTGGGCCTGCCCTTGAGCGTGCTGGCCTTCTTCTCGGGCTCGCTTAGCCGCCTGCCCCGGGCCGGCGACTGGATGATCTGGGTGCGCAAGCTCTTCGGGGTGGTGCTCGTGCTCATGGCCGTCAACGTGGCCCGGCCGCTCATGGGCGAGGAGTTGTGGCGCCACATCCTGGCCGGCGCGGGGATTCTGGGGGGCATCTACTTGGCATTCCTTGAAAAAAGCGGAAAGGGGGCCTTCTTGAAGTTCAAGTACCTGGTCGGGGGCGCGGCGGTGTGCATCGCCCTGGCCTTCTGGTGGTTCAGCGCCCCGCCCCAGTCTGACCAGCATCTGGCCTGGACGCCCTACACCCCGGCGGTGCTGAGCCAGGCCGCCCAGGAGGGCAAGCCCGTGCTGGTGGACTTCTCGGCGGCCTGGTGCGCGCCTTGCCGGCAGATGGAGGCCGAGACCTTCCCCGACCCCCTGGTGCAGCAGGCCTTGAAGCCCTTCAAGCTGGTCAAGGTGGATATCACCAGCGAGCCCGACCCCCAGTCCAAGCAGCTCATCGCCCAATGGCGGGTGCGCGGGGTGCCCACCATGGTGTTTTTGGACAAAAAAGGCAAGATCATCGGTGAGCTGACCATCGTGGGCTTCCTGGGTCCCCGCGATTTCCGGGACCGCGCCGTCATGGCCCTGGCCCGCGCCGACGCGGAGCGCTAGCCATGGGACCCCTGCATGCCCCCCTGGACCCCGCCGGCCTGGCCCGCCTGGTGCGCGTGACCCTGGGCCAGGAACCGGCCGAAGTGATCATCCGCGGGGCGCGCCTGGTCAACGTCTGCACCGAGCAGGTGGAGGAAGCCGGGGCCGTGGCCCTGGCCCTGGGGCGGGTGGCCTCCCTGGGTCCGGAGCTGCCGGGCTGGCAAGGCCCGGACACCCAGGTCGTCGAGGCCCGGGGCCTCTACCTGATCCCAGGGCTCATCGACGCCCACACCCACATCGATTCCATCTTCCAACTGGGACCCTACAGCGACCTGGCGCTGCCCCGGGGCAACACCACGGCCATCACCGAGACCGGCATGATCGCCGGGGCCTGGGGGCTCCAGGGGGTCCGGGCCGTGCTGGCCGAGGCCCGCCAAACCCTGATGCGTGTCTATCACCTCACGCCCTCCCTGGTGCCGCCCTTCCCGGCCTGGGAGACTAGCGCCGGCCTGAGCGCCGATGAGATCGTGGGACTCCTGGACGACCCGGCCTGTCTGGGCGTGGGCGAGACCTATTGGCCCGGGGTCATCGACCTGGACCCCCGGCCGCTACAGGCCTTCGCCGCCGCCCTGGCCCTGGGTAAGCGCCTGGGCGGCCACGCCGCCGGGGCGCGCGGCGAGCGGCTGATGGCCTACGCCGCCAGCGGGGTGGGCGACTGCCACGAGTCCACCACCCCCGAGGAGGCGCTGGAACGCCTGCGCCTGGGGCTGATGGTGCAGGTGCGCGAGGGCATCGTGCGCCGGGAGATGGCCGCCGTGGTGCCGGCCCTCAAGGACCTGCCCGACACCCGCCTGGTCAGCCTGGTCACCGACCTGTGCCCCCTGGACGAGCTGGTGGAACAGGGAGCCATGAACGTGCTGGCCAAGAAGGCCGTGGCCCTGGGGGTGAACCCGGCGCGGGCCGTGGCCTGGTGCTCCTACAACCCCGCCCAGTATTACGGCCTGACCCGCCTGGGGGCGGTGCTGCCCGGCTACATCGCCGACCTGGCGCTGGTGGAGGACCTGATCGACTTCCGGGCGCGCATGGTCTTCCTGGAGGGCCGCCTGGTGGGCTTGGAGGGCCGCCTGGTGGTGGAGCAGCCGGTCTTCGTCTATCCCGGGGAGGCCCGCCAGACCATCCGCAGCCGCGCCGTCAGCCTGGAGGACCTGCGGGTGCCGGCCAGCGGCGACAGCGCCCGGGTGCGGGTAGCCAACGCGGTCAACGGCACCATCACCCGCGAGGTGGAGATGGTGGCCCCGGTGCGGGACGGCTCGGCCAGCCCGGACCCGGCCCAGGGGCTATACAAGATGGCCCACATCAACCGCCAGGCCCCGGGCCTGGAGATGGGCCTGGGCTTCGCCACGGGCTGGGGGCTCCAAGCCGGCGCCCTGGCCACCACCCTGATCTGGGACACCTGCAATATCTTCGGCCTGGGGGCCAGCGACGCCGAACTGGCCCTGGCTCTCAACCTAGTGCGCGGGATGGGCGGCGGCTGGGTGGTGGTGCGGGGCGACAAGGTGCTGGCCGAGCTGCCCCTGCCCCTGGCCGGGGTCACCTCGCCGGAGCCCGTGGCCGTGATCCAGGCCCGTGTGGAGGAGTGCGAGGCGGCGTTGCGCTCCCTGGGCTGCGTGCAGGAACGGCCCTTCCTCACCGCCCAGACCTTCTGCTTCACGGGCCTGCCCTTCCTGCGCCTGACCAACAAGGGCCTTTTGGACGTGCGCGGCCGCCGGCTGGTGGAGGTGCTGCTGTGATCCGCCCGGCTCGCCGGGCTTGGGCGCCGGCCCTTCTGCTGGCCCTATGCCTGTGGCTCCTGGCCCTGCCGGTCTGGGCCGCCTCCCTGGAGGTGGCCGGCCGGGTGCTGGGTCCCGACGGCCTGGGCCTGGCCGGGGCCATCATCAGCGACGGCCTGGGCCTGACCAAAAGCGACGCCGCCGGGGCCTTCCATCTGGAGAGCCAGACGGGCCGGGTGGTGGCCCTGACCGCCCCGGCCGGGCTGACCCCCGCCGGGCCTTGGTGGTGGCCGGCTGAGCAGGCCGCCCAGGTGGCGGCCCGGCTCACGCCGGCGCCGGCCGGCCAGGAGCCCCGGGTGGTGCTGCTCTCCGACCCCCATCTCATGGACGCCGACTTCCCCACCCACGGCTTTCCGCCGCCCCCCGGCGGCAGCGAGCTGCCCCTGCGGGTCTGGCAACGGGTGGCCGGCCAGGTGACGGCCCTCCACCCGGCCCTGACCGTGGTGGCCGGCGATCTGTGCATGGACGCCGACCAGGGCGACGAGCCCCACGCCGAGGGGCAGATGCGCCTGGCGGCCCGCGCCCTGGGCCTCTTGCCCGCGCCGGCCCGCGCCCTGCCCGGCAACCACGACGTGCGCTATCATGACGGCCAGGAGGTCTCCACGGTGGACACCTCCCTGTGGCTACGCCACCAAGGCCCCACGCGCCATTTGTACCTCTTGAAGGGCATGGCCTGGATATTCATCGACAACCTCGGCCGGGGCCAGGCCCCCTCGGGCAAGCCCCGCTCCCTGGGGCGCACCCCGGACGAGGCCCTGGCCTGGCTGGGGGCGGTGCTGGCGGCCCTGCCCCCTGAGATGCCCTTGGTGCTGGTAAGCCACTACCCCCTGGCCTCGCCGGTGGTGGGCAATAATCCCCTGCACGGGGGCGCCCTGGTCAAGGCCGGCGGCGAAACCGGCCTGGCCCTGCGCGATGTCGACCAGGCCGGGCCGCGGATCATGGCCCTGCTCAAGGGGAGGCCGCTCTTGGCCCTGATCAGCGGACACGAGCATTGCTTCCATCAGTCGCTGCTGGGCCTGCGCGGCGGCCCGGTGCAGCTCACCGGCCTGCCGGCGGTCTGCGGCCGCTGGTGGCTGGGCGACCGCACCTGGGGTCCGGTGAGCTTCCCTCCGGGCTACCTGGTGATGACCCTGGAGAACGCCCCCGCCGGACCCCGCCTGGAGAGTCGTTTCGTGGAGGTGCAATTCTAGGGGCCTGGAATCGCTTGGCCCCGGCGCCCGGGCAGGCTACACTGGCCTGGGAGGATCAAGACATGCCCCAGGAACCCACCCTCTTGATGGTCACCGCCACGGGCCGCGACCGGCCGGGCATCACCGCCGCCTTCACCCGCATCCTCCTGGAGCACGGCGTGGAGGTGCTGGATGTGGAGCAGGCCTCCCTGGCCGATCTGTTGGGCCTGTACCTGCTCCTGGACCTGGGGGCGGCCGGGCCGGCCAAGGACAGCGTCATCAAGGACCTGCTCTACGAGGCCAGCCGCCTGGAGCTTCGGCTGGACTTCAAGCTCTGCACCCAGCAGGAATGCCACCCCCCGCACACCGGCAGCCTTTTCGTGCTCACCTTTTTCGGCGGCACCCGCGCCCTGGCCGAGGTCTCGGCCATCCTGGGGCAGGAGTCGGTGAACATCGAGCGCATCGCCAGCTATCGCCAGCGGAGCGGGGCCGCCCTGGAGCTGATCATCAACGTGGCCGGCGCGCCGGCCTTGAGCCAGCTCAAGAAGCGGCTGATGCTCATGAGCCGCGAGCTGGGCATCGACCTGGCCCTGCAAAACATGGCCTCCTATCGCAAGAACAAGCGCCTGGTCTTCTTCGACATGGACTCCACCCTGGTGGACATGGAGGTCATCGACGAGATGGCCCGCCGGGCCGGGGTGGGGCGCGAGGTGGCCCGCATCACCGAAAAGGCCATGCGCGGCGATTTTGACTTCGAGCAGTCCCTGATCCAGCGCGTGGCCCTGCTCAGGGGGCTGAAGGTCGAGGAGCTGGAGGACATCCGCCAGCACATGCCGCTCTCCCCCGGCGTGCCCGAGCTGATCGCCGCTTTGAAGTGGCTGGGCTTCAAGCTGGGGGTGGTCACCGGCGGCTTCGACTTCTTCGCCCAGCGGCTCAAGGATGACCTGGGCCTGGACTTCGCCTTCGCCAACCGCCTGGAGATCAAGGACGGCGCCCTGACCGGCAAGGTGCTGGGTCAGGTGATCGACGCCGTGGGCAAGGCCCAGTTGGTCAACCAGACGGCCAGCCAAGAGGGTATCGGCCTGGACCAGGTGGTGGTGGTGGGCGACGGCGCCAACGACGCCCTGATGCTGGGCCAAGCCGGCCTGGGCATCGCCTACAACGCCAAGCGCGCCCTGGACAAGGTGGCCAACGTGGCCCTGGGGCGCGAGGGCCTGGCCAATCTGTATCTGCTGCTGGGCGTCAGCGAACAAGACGTGAGGGAGGCCCATGCCAACGACTGACAACGGCGCGCCAGCGGCCGCGCCGCGCATCGTGGCCATCCACGCCAGCCCCCGCCGGGCCGGCAACACCTCCACCCTCCTGGATCAGGCCGTGGCCGGAGCCCGCGCCGGCGGGGCCGAGGTCACGGAGATCGTGCTGCGCGAGTTGAATATATCGCCCTGCCTGGAACTCTACGGCTGCAAAAAGGACGGCCGCTGCATCATCGCTGACGACTTCCAGCAGATCTACGACCTGATGCTGGCCAGCCAGGGGTTGATGCTGGCCGCGCCGATCTTCTTCTACGCCCTGAGCGCCCAGGCCAAGATACTCATGGACCGCTGCCAGAGTCTGTGGGTCAAGAAGTACTGGATCGACAAGCAGCCCTTCGGCGGCGGGACCAAGACCCGCAAGGGCCTGTTCATCAGCGTGGGCGCCACCACGGGCTCGCGGCTCTTCGAGGGGGCCTTGCTCTCGGTCAAGTACTTCTTCGACGTGCTGGACATGGAGCTGTGGCAGAGCCTCTTGTACCGGGGCCTGGACTTTGAGGGCGACGTGCTGGCCACCCCCGAATATCTGACCGAGGCCCATCAAGCCGGCTCCGCCCTGGCCGCCAGGCTGTTATAATATTCACAGGCACGGTCGGCCAGGCGGTTGCGAGTCAATCGCCAAAACCAGATGCACTCCGCGAGCAAATCCAGCGTCTTCGCCGGCTGGCCAGCCTCAACTCTTATCCGGAGGATGGACATGCCGCGCCGCCTACTGCTGCTGACCCTGGCCCTAAGCTTGTTGTTGGCCGCCCCGGCCTGGTGCGTCGGGCTCACCCTGGGCGTGGGCACCAAGCCCGGCTCCTCCCAGAACCTATTGGCCGAGCGCTTCGCCCAGCTCCTGGCCGAGCGCAGTCAGGGCCGCCTCAAGGTGGAGATTCTGCACAGCGGGGCCGCGGGCAACGAGAGCCAGGTGGCCCGCCACGTGCTGGACGGCCAGATGCAACTGGCGGTGCTCACCGCCGGGGTGCTGGACGGCCTGGCCCCCGAGGTGCGCGCCCTGGAGTATCCCTTCCTCTTCGCCGACTACAGCCAGGTGGACCGGGTGCTGCAAGGCCCGGCCGGCCAGATGCTCCTGGAGGCCCTGGCCCGCGCGGGCTTCAAGGGCCTGGCTTATGGCGAGAACGGCTTTCGGCACCTGACCAACAACCTGCGCCCGGTGCGCGCCGTGGGCGACGTGGCCGGCCTCAGGGTGCGGGTGATGAACTCCGAGATGGCCCAGGCCCTGTGGGGCCTGTTGGGCGCCAGCCCCCTGGCCCACCCCTTCCCCATCAACGACCTCCTGGCCCGGGGCGAGGTTGACGGCCAGGAAAACCCCCTGTGGGTCATCAAGGTCTATGAGCTGAACAAGCTGCAAAAGCACCTGAGCCTCACCGCCCACGTCTACTCGGCCCACCTCTGCCTGGCCAACCTGGCCTGGTTCGACCGGCTTCCCCCGGCCGACCAGGCCCTGGTCAGCCAGTGCATGGACCAGGCCGCCACCGAGCAGCGCGCCCGCAACCGCTCCGGCGAGGCCAGCATTCTGGCCGAGTTGAAGGCGGCCGGCATGCAGGTGGAGGAGCACCCCGACCGGGCCTCCTTCATGGCCCGGGCCGCCGCCCTGGAGCAGTCGCCGCTCTTGAGCGCGCCAGGTGCCAAGGCCACCCTGCTGAGCTTCCGCCAGGCCCTCAAGTAGCGGCCTGCCCGCCGTGGGGCCGGGTGCCCCCGGCTGGGCATGGACGGGTAGGGTGAGGTGGAGCCACGGGCCGGCGCCCTGGGCTACCGTGCGAGGCTGTCGCGCAAAAAACCGGGCGGGGTTTATCCCCGCCCGTCTGGTGCTGACGCGGGGCCTCCGCCGGGAGGTGGGGCCAAGTCCTTCTTGTAGACGATGGTGCGGTAGGGAAAGGGTATCTCCACCCCCTCCTGGTCGAAGCGCTTCTTGACGGTCTCCTGCAACATGAACTTGGCCCCCCAATAATCGTCCATGTTGGCCACCCAGGCGTTCAGGCGCAGGATCACGGACGACTCGGCCCACTCGGCCACCAATACCGCGGGCGGGGCCGGGGCCGTCTCCGGGGGCAACAGGCGCGGGCAGGCCGCCACTTCTTCCAGAATCAGCCGCCGGGCCAGGTCGATATCGGTGTCGTAGCTGACCCCGAAGGTGACGGACAAGAGGGCCTTGCTGTCGATGATGCTGTAGTTGGTCAGGGTCATGCCGTCGAGCTTCTCGTTGGGGATGATCAGGCGCCGGGCGTCCCAGAGCCGCACGATGGTATGCCTTAGGGTGATGTCCTCGACGGTGCCGAACTGGCCATCCATGGAGACCTTGTCGCCGATGCGTATGGGGCGGTAGAAAGCCAGGGATAGCCCGGAGATCAAGTTGCCCAGGGCCGATTTGGCGGCAAACCCCATCACCACGGCGGTGATGCCGGCGCTGGCCACCACCGTGCCCAACAACAGGCGCAACCCCGGCACCAGGCTGGCGAAGAGCATGCCCCCAGCCAGGTAGACCGCCACGGTCTTGATGCGCAAGACGTAGCGCAGCATGGTCTCGTCCACCCGGCCGTGGGCCAGGCGGGCCATCAGCCCGCTGGAGCGCCGCATGATGCGCCCCAAGATGCGCGAGGCCAGGGAGCAGGCCAGAAAGACCACCACGGCCAGGATCAGCGCGCCCGGCAGGGTGTCGGGGTCCAAGAGGGGCTGTTTGTACAGCCAGCTCAAGGCTTGCTTGATGGTCACGGCCCGCTCCACGCCTACATGTCAGGACTAGTGCTTGAAGGCCCGCTGCCCCGTGAAAACCATGGCCGCCGGCGGCTGGGCCTGGTTGCAGGCCTCGATGGACTCCCAGTCTCGCATGCTGCCGCCGGGGTGGGCCACGCAGGTGATGCCCTCCTTGAGCCCCACGTCCACGCCGTCGCGGAAGGGGAAGAAGGCGTCGGAGATCATCACCGAGCCGGGCAGACCCGCCCGGTCCACCTGGGTCTGGGCGTCGATGGCGTCGATCTGGTTGCGGGGGCTTTCTCCCCGCTGGGCCGCCAGGACCAGCTCGTCGTACTTCTTGCCGTGGCGTTGCCAGGCCAGGCGGTTGGCGTACTTGGTGTAGGCCTTGTACACCGCGATGCGCGCCACGCCCACGCGGTCCTGCTCTCCCGTGCCGATGCCCACCGTGCAGCCGTCCTTGACGTAGAGCACGCTGTTGCTGGAGACGCCCTGCTCCACGGCCCAGCCGAAGACCACATCGTCCAGCTCGCGGACGTCGGGCTGGCGGGTGGGCTCATACATCTTGCCCTGGTACTCGCAGCGCGCCGGCAACAGGTCGGCGGCGGTCTTAACGCGGTTGGAGCTGGATGTCTGCAAGACCATGCCGCCGTCCATCAGGCTCTTGATGTCCAGAAAGCGCCAATCGCGGTAGGCGCCCAGGTCGCCGATGCGGGGTATGCGCAGGATGCGCAGGTTCTTGCTTTTCTTGAGCACCTCCAAGGCGCCTTCCTCGTAGTCCGGGGCGGCCACCACCTCCAGGTACAGCTCGTGCATCAGCTCGGCGCAGGCCTTGCTAACCGGGCGGTTCAAGACCGCCGCCCCGCCGAAGGCCGCGATGAGGTCGGCCATGAAGGCCTTGTGGTAGGCCTGGGCGATGTCCTCGCCCATGGCCACGCCCGAGGGGTTGTTGTGCTTCATGATGGCCACCGTGGGGCGCTCGGTGAGATAGCGCAGGATGGCCAGGGCGTTGTCCACGTCGGTGAGATTGGTCTTGCCCGGGTGCTTGCCGGCCTGGGGCATCTGCTCCTCGGAGAGGGTGCTGACCAGGCCCCGCCCCGGCTCGATGAGCTGTATGTCGCCCACGGTCAGCCCCCCGCCCACCAGCTCGTAGAGGGCCGCCTCCTGACCGGGGTTCTCGCCGTAGCGCAGGCCCTTCTCCACCAGGCCCTCGCCGTCGGCCAGCTTCCAGGTGCGCTTCTTGTAGCGCAACACCGACTCGCCCACGGTGATGGTCACCTCGGGGGGAAAGTGGTCGTCCATGACGGTGCGGTACTGGGCCTTGATGTCGCTCACGGCGCAAACCTCCGGAGAATGTGGAAAAAGAATCGAAATGAAGATGATTCTAGGCGAGCCGGGCTTGACGGTCAAGGCAAGCGGGATGCCTACAACCCCAGCTCGTCGCTGATGTCTTGCATAGCCGCCACGGCCAGGGCGGCGAACTCGGCCAGGGGAATGCCCAGGTCCTCGCACAGGCGGATATGGTCGCGGTTTACCGACGCCGCGAAGGCCTTTTCCTTCATGCGCTTGACCACGCTTTTGGGCTTGACGCTGGAGAGCTTCTTGTCGGGATAGACCATGGCCGTGGCCATAATGAGGCCGGTGATGGTCTCGCCGCAGGTCAGCGCGATGTCCAGGGGGGTGGAGCGCACCAGGCCCAGGTTCTCGGCGTTGTGGGCCGCGATGGCCTGGAGCACCTCGGCCGGCACCCCCAGGGGCTCCAGCATCTGGTGGGTGACCAGGCCGTGGCGGGGCATGTCGGCGGCGGTCTGGTCGTAGTCCAGGTCGTGCAGGAGCCCGGCCAGGCCCCAGGTCTGTTGGTCCTGGCCCAGGCGGCTGGCCAAGGCCACCAGCACCGCCTCGGCGGCCAGGCAGTGACGCGCCAGCCGTTGATCGGGGCAGTGCTCGTGCAGTAGGGCCAGGGCCGCGGGGCGATCCATGACGGCTACCTCGTTGGATGGTCGGCCCGGGGGATGGCCTTTTGGCATCAACCCTGCCAGCGCCGGCCTTGGGGAGCCCGCTGGCGGGCCAGGACGGCCCGCCCGAAAATGCGTCAAATGAATATTTGGCGCATTTTCGGAAGCTTGCCAAAATTTACTTTTGGCAAGCGCCAAAAGAAGAAAGCCGGGACGGCTTTCTTCGACCTACATTAGGAGGCCAGGGCGCGGGTCTTTTTCTTGAGGCGGCTGAGCTTCTTGCGCATGATCTCCAGCTCGGCCTTGCTGGCGCCCTCGCGGGCCGCGTCGCGCTTGGCCTTCAGGGCCTGGTAGGCGGCCTTGGCGTCGCGCACGGCACCGGTGTCGACCTTCTTGCCCTCGTCGACGATGCCCCGAGCCTCCTTGATGCCGGCGATCAGCTCCGCCTTGTTCATGGCGTGCACGCCCAGCATGCTCTCGATGGTCAGCGCCAACTCCCGGAGTTCCTTGGCGGTCATCTTCTCCAGGGCTTTTTCCTTGGTCTGCTTCTCAGCCATGGCTTGTTAGCCTCCACAAAGCTAGGGGCCCAAAAAGCCCCAGAGGTTGATTTTTACTCTGAAAGGGGCAGTTTACTAGCAGATGCCCCGCTTGGCAATCAATTTCCTCCGGGCATGCGCTACCCCGCCGCCGGCCCGCCTAACCCTGGCTCTTGTCCTTTTCGGCCGCGCCCTGGGCCATCTTGAGGAAGGGCGTGAACAGATCCAGGGGCAGGGGGAACAGGGTGGTGGAGTTGTTCTCGGCGGCCACCTCGCGCAGGGTTTGCAGGTAGCGCAGTTGCAGGGCCTGGGGGTGCACGGCGATGATCTCGGCGGCCTGGGCCAGCTTCTGGGCGGCCTGAAACTCGCCCTCGGAGTTGATGATCTTGGCCCGGCGCTCGCGCTCGGCCTCGGCCTGCTTGGCCATGGCCCGCTGCATTTCCTGGGGCAGGTCGATGTACTTGACCTCCACGGTGGTGACCTTCACCCCCCAGGGGCCGGTGTGGGTGTCCAAAATCTCCTGGAGCTGGGCGTTGATCTTGTCGCGCTCGGCCAACAGCTCGTCCAACTCCACCTGGCCGCAGACGCTGCGCAAGGTGGTCTGGGCCAACTGGCTGGAGGCGTAGAGGTAGTCCTCCACCTGCACCACGGCCTGCACCGGGTCCACCACCCGGAAGTAGACCACGGCGTTGACCTTTATGGAGACGTTGTCGCGGGTGATGACGTCCTGGGGGGGCACCTCGATGGCCACCAGGCGCAGGGTCACCTTGACCATGCGGTCGATCACCGGGATGAGGATGATCAGCCCCGGCCCCTTGGCCTTGATCACCCGGCCCAGGCGGAAGATCACCCCTCGCTCATACTCCCTGAGCACCCTTAGGGACGTGGCCAGGAACAACACCAGCAGCACGACGACGGGGAACAAGCCCCCCACCAGGCCCAACAGGGCAGCGCCAGGGTTCATGGTTCAACCTCCTTGCGGGCTTTCCACCCGCCTAGACGTAACCGATCTCAGACGACAGCGCGATGTTGCCTTTCACGAAATGGCCGCTGCCCCGGGCGATCTCGCGCCCCTTGTGGTCGGTGATGCGGCTCTCGGCGATGAACAGGTTCCTGGCGGCCATCACCACCTGGCCCAGGCAGGTTATGGCCCCCGAGCTCACCGGGCGCTCCAGGTAGGTGGTGAAATTGATGGTGAGCACGAAGACGTCGCTGACCAGGGAGTTGGTGGCGAAATAGGCCGCGTCGTCCAGGGCCTTGAAGTACAAGGCCCCGTGGGCGGCGCCGGCGGCGTGGAAAAACTTGGGCTCCACCTCTATCACCACCCGGGCCTGGCCCTGGCTGACGGTCAGCGCCGGAGCGAAGAACTGATTGATGGGCGCGGACTGGTACATGCGCTCCAGTTTGCGGTAATGCTCGGGGTCCACGGGCTGGGCTTTCATGCTGGCGGCTTCTCCTCTGAGGTGGGTGCGGGCTGCACCCATAATACTAGCCCCTCCACCCTGTTTACCGCCACCTCCCGGCCGGGCGTCAGCGGCTGGTCCGAGCGCACCCGCCATATCTCGCCCAGCACGCGGGCGTGCCCCGCGTCCAGCATCACCCCGCGCTGGCCGATGAGCCCCTCCTGGCCGGTGACGCTCCTTTTGTGCTGAGCGCGGCCGGCCACATAGGCCACGCCCCCGAAGAAGACGATCACCGCCGTCAGGGTGGGCAGGAGCACCAGCAGCGAGACCCCGGCCAAATCTCCATCGTCCCCCTGGCCCTGGAAGAGCATGGAGGAGCCCAGGATGAGCGCCAGGGCGCCGCCCAGGCTCAAGAGCCCGTGGCTGGTCACCTTGATCTCGGCGATGAAGAGCACCACCGCCAGGGCGATCAAGGCCAGGCCGGCGTAGGAGACCGGCAGGGCCGACATGCCGAACAGGGCCAGGATCAGGCTTAAGGCCCCCACCACCCCGGGCAGCACCGCGCCGGGGGTGGATAGCTCGAAGTACAGGCCGGCCAGGCCGATCATCAAGAGGATATAGGCCAGGTTGGGGTTGGCCAGGGCACTGAGGAGCCGCTCGTGCCAGGCGGGTTGCTGGAAGCTCAAGGCCCGGCCCTGGCTCTTGATGGTGCGCTCCCCGGCGGCGGTCCGCACCGCCACGCCCTCCAGCTGCCCCAGGAGCGAGCCCAGGTCGCTGGCCATCAGATCGATGAGCCCGTCCTTGAGGGCCTGTTCGGCGGCGAAGCTCCTGGACTGCACCACCATGCTCGCCGCCAACTCCGAGGGCCGGTTGCGCTGGCGGGCCAGGCTCTGGGCGTAGGCCTGCAAGTCCTCGGTGATCTTGTCGCCCATGGGTCCCTTGATCTCCTGGCCGCCCGAGCCCACGGGGTGGGCGGCCCCGATGTTGGTGGCCGGAGCCATGGCCGCGATGGGCGCCGCCAGCACCAGGAATGCCCCCGCCGAGGCGGCCCGCGCCCCGGCCGGTCCCACGTAGACCGCCACGGGCACGGGCGCGGCCAGGATGTCGCCCACCATCTGGCGCATGGAATCCACCAGGCCGCCGGGGGTGTCCAGCTGGATCACCACCAGGCAGGCGTCCTCCTGGGCGGCGCGCTTCAGAGCCCGCTCCAGAAACAGGGCGCTGCCGGGGTTGACGCTGTCCTTCAACTCGACCACCCACACCGGCCCGGAGCCGCCGGGCGCGGGGGTCGCGGCGGGCGGGCCGGTCGGGGCGGTCGGGGCGGTCGGGGCGGGGGCCTTGTTGGCGGCTCCGGCGGCCAGCGCCAGGGCCAAGATCAGCAGCAGGGCGACGAGCCATGGGCAAGCCAGCCGGTGGGGGGCTGATAATTTTTTGATCCGGGGGGTGGCGGTCATGCCGGCCTCGCAAGGAGCAAGGGGAGTGCGAAGGTCTATATGATTAAAGTGTACAACAAAGCGGCGCGGGAGCCAGGCCGGGGCCTTAGTCCCGCAAGGCTTTGGCCAGCTCCTTGAGGTCGCGGTAGGCCTCGGCCTTGCGGGCCGGTTCGCGCAATAGATAGGCGGGGTGGAAGGTGGGCATGAGGGGTATGCCCATGAACTGGCGCCAGGCCCCGCGCAGGGCGCCGATGGGCGCGTCGCTGGCCAAGAGCGCCTGGCAGGCCGGGCGGCCCAGGGCCAGGATGACCCGGGGAGCCAGGGCGGTCACCTGGGCCTCCAGGAAGGGCCGGCAGGTGGCCGCCTCCACGGGCAGGGGGTCGCGGTTCTTGGGGGGGCGGCACTTGACCAGGTTGGTGATGTAGACCTCCTGGCGTTTGAGCCCCACGGCGGCCAGCATGCGCTCCAAGAGCTGGCCGGCCGGTCCCACGAAGGGCAGGCCGGCCTGGTCCTCCTGGGCGCCGGGGGCCTCGCCGATGATCATCAGGGCCGCGTCGGCCGGCCCGGCGCCGAAGACCACCCGCTTGCGCCCCTGGTGCAGGTCGCAGCGGCGGCAGTCGTTGAGCGCCAGGGCCAGGGCCTCCAGGGTGGGGGCTTGCATGTCCAGGGGGGCGGGGGCGGCCGGCAGGGGCGCGCCGGTGGCCAGGGCCAGGAGGCGCTCCAGTTGGGCGGGTCCGCCCTCCACCAGGGGCAGCCCCAGACGCCGCCGGCAGGAGAGGTTGTCCACCAGCCCGCCCAGGGCCTGGCGCGGGTCGGGCATGGCTTTAGGACGCGGCCTGGGCCAGCAGGGTGGCCACGCGGTCCAGGAGGCGGCTGGCCACTTCCTCCTTGCTGAGCAGCGGCAGGGCCTCCACGGAGCCGTCGGCAAACAGGAAGTGCACCCGGTTGGTGGAGACCGCGAATCCCGACTGGGGGTCGCTGACGTCGTTGGCCACCAACAGGTCCAGGTCCTTGGCCTTGAGCTTCATGGCGGCGTGGGCCAGCACGTCGGTGGTCTCGGCGGCGAACCCCACCAAGAGGCGCCCGGCCTTGTTGCGCCCCAACTCGGCCAGGATATCGGTGGTGTGGACCAGCTCCAGGGTCTCGCCCTGGCCGGCCTTTTTCTTCACCTTGTGGGGCTGGCGTTCCAGGGGGGTGAAGTCGCTCACCGCCGCAGCCTTGATCACCACCTGGGCGCCCTCGGCCTGGGCCATCACCGCCTGGTGCATGTCCCGGGCGCTGGTGACGCGGATGGTATTTACCCCCACCGGGGCGGCCAGGGGGCTGGGTCCCAGCACCAGGGTGGCTTGGGCGCCCCGGCGGGCGGCCACGCGGGCGATCTCGATGCCCATGCGTCCGCTGCTGGGGTTGCTGATGAAGCGCACCGGGTCCAGGTGCTCGCGGGTGGGGCCGGCGCTGACCAGGATGCGCACCCCCGCCAGGTCCTGGGGGGCCAACAGGGCGTAGAGGGCCTCGGCGATCTCCAAGGGCTCGGCCATGCGGCCCTGACCCTCCTCACCGCAGGCGGTGCGCCCCAGGCCGGGTCCCACCGTGCGCACGCCCCGGGCCGTGAGCCGCGCCAGGTTTTCGCCCACCGTGGGGTGGGCGTACATGTGGATGTTCATGGCCGGGGCCAGCAGGATGGGCGCGCGGGTGGCCAGCACCACGGTGGAGAGCAGGTCGTCGGCCAGGCCGCAGGCCGCCTTGGCGATGAAGTTGGCCGTGGCCGGGGCCACCACCAACGCGTCGGCCCAGCGGGCCAGGTCGATGTGGCTGATGGCCGCCTCCTGGCCGGGGTCGAACATGGCCTCGCTCACCGGATTGCCGGTCAGCGCGGCCAGGCTCAGGGGGCCCACGAAGTTCTTGGCCGCTCTTGTCATCACCGCGCGCACCGCCAGGCCCCGCTGGGTCAATAGGCTGGCCAGCTCGCAGGCCTTGTAGGCCGCGATGCCGCCGGTGATGCCCAGCAGCACCCGGGGTGGTTCGGGATTGCCGTTCATTGTCTCAAGACCTCGCGCGCTTCACGGCCCGAAGATTGTCTGCATTAAGCCGGGCGGGGACGGACTTCACAGCAGGCTACGACCCGTCGGCGGTGGGGGCCACCCACAGCTCGGCGGTGGTCTTGAACCAGCTCTCGGTGATCTGGATGACGCAGGTGCGCCCCGGCTTGGCGAAGAACAGGGCCGCCTTGGGGTACTTGAAGGAGCCCTTCAGGGTCCAGTTGTCCTTGGCCATGGAGTCGATGAAGAAATTGATCAGGCTCTCCAGCTCCACATTGTCAGTGAAGACCAGCACCCCGGCCTTGAAGGAGCCCACCCGGAAGATGGTGGATTGCTCCTTGTCCAGCTTGAGCTGCACCGGCACCTGGATGTCGTCGAAGTCGTAGTAGCGCCCCAGGGCGCCCTGGCGGGGCCGGTCGCCCGAGGCCGTGGCGGCGGTGTCGGAGTCGGATTTGAATAGGGAGCAGCCCGCCGTCAGGGTCAGGGCCAGGATCAGGAACAAGGCCAGGATCAGGGGCCGCGGCGTGTTGGCTTGCATGGCTCGATTACCTCCCCTTGGGGTGCAGGGCCGGTTATTAGCTGGCTGGGCCGAGCATCAGCTCGGCCAGTGGCTTGCGCTGGGATTTTTGGTTGCTGGCCGCCGGCCAGCCCAGGGCCACCACGGCCATCAGCTCCAGCTCGGGGCCGAGCTTAAGTATCTGGCGCACCTGCTCGGCCTGGGCCAGTATCTCGCCCAGCCACACCGCGCCCAGTCCCAGGCCGTGGATCATCAGCAGCATGTTCTGCAAACAGGCGCCGATGGCCTGATGGTCCTTGGCCTGGTGATACATGGAGGGCTTGTGGATGAAGACCGGGATCAAGACCGCCGCGCCCTTGATCACCGGGGCGTATTTGCTGCACCCGGCGATCTGCTCCTTGAGCGCCGGGTCGCGCACCACCATGAAGCGCCAGGCCTGGTTGTTGGTGCCGCTGGGCGCCCAGCGCCCGGCTTCCAAAATGTCGTCGATCAGGGCCTGCTCCACGGGCTGATCCGTGAACTTGCGCACGCTGCGGCGGCTCTTGATCAGCTCCAGTAACTGCGCGGCTTGCAAGGCTCTCTCCTGTTTTAACCTAGGGGCATACTAGCAGGCGGCTTTGGTGGGGTCAAGAAGAGGCCCGGCCCAGCCCCGCCAGGCCGCCCCCGCCAACCTCCCGCTAAGCCCCCGCTAAACCCTTGATACCAGCGGCAACGGGGTCTAAACTGACAGGCTATGTTCCCTAACGCCAAATCATGCTCCCCGGGCTGGGCCTGGCGCCGACGCCGCGCCGCCTGCCGGCCGGTCTTGCCCCTGACCTTGGCCCTGACCTTGGCCCTGGCGTTGGCCCTGGGCTGGGGCCTGGCGGGGCCGGCCCTGGCCGCCCAGGAGCCGGTGACCGGCGACGGCATCGTGGTGGGCACCATCGGCGACGCCACCAGCATGATCCCCATGCTCACATCCGACGCCGCCAGCCACGAGATGAGCGGCCAGTGCTACAACGGCCTCTTGAAATACGACAAGGACCTGAACCTGGTGGGCGACCTGGCCGAGTCCTGGCAGGTGAGCCCCGACGGCCTGACCATCACCTTCAAGCTGCGGGCCGGGGTGCGCTTCCACGACGGCAAGCCCTACACCGCCCATGACGCGCTCTTCAACTGGCGCTTCATGACCGACCCCAACACCCCCACGCCCTACAGCGGCGATTACCTCAAGGTGGACAAGGCCGAGGCCCTGGACGAGCACACCTTCCGGGTGCACTACAAGGAGCCCTTCGCGCCGGGGCTGGCCTCCTGGACCCTGACCCAGATGCCCGCCCATCTCTTGGAGGGCCAGGACCCCCGCAAGTCCCCCTTGAACCGCCACCCCATCGGCACCGGGCCGTTCAGGTTCAAGTCCTGGTCGCCGGGGTCTAAAGTAGAGCTGACCTATTTCAAGGATTACTGGGAGGGGCGGCCCTATCTGGACAGCCTGGTCTACCGGGTCATACCCGACATGGCCACCCTGTTCCTGGAGCTGCGCTCCGGCGGCGTGGACTGGATGGGGCTGACGGCCCTGCAGTACCGCCGCCAGACCGAGACCGAGGCCTTCCGCCAGCACTTCAAGAAGTACCGCTACCTGGCCGCGGCCTACAACTACATAGGTTGGAACCTGCGCGACAAGCGCTTCCAGGACCTACGCGTGCGCCAAGCCCTGTCCTACGCCGTCAACAAGGAGGAGATCATCGAGGGGGTGCTCTTGGGCCTGGGCCAAGTCTGCACCGGCCCCCTGATGCCCGGCACCTACTGGCACAACCCCCAGGTGCGGCGCTACCCCTATGACCCCGACAAGGCCCGCCAGCTCATGGCCCAGGCCGGCTGGCTGCCCGGCCCCGACGGGGTGCTGATGAAGGACGGCCAGCCCTTCCAGTTCGTGCTCTTGACCAACCAGGGCAACCGCTACCGCCAGAACGCCGGGGTGATCATCCAGCGCCGCCTGGCCGAGATCGGCGTGAAGGTGGAGCTGCGCATCGTGGAGTGGGCGGCGTTCCTGCGCGAGTTCATCGACAAGGGGCGCTTCGACGCCGTGCTCCTGGCCTGGACCATCCCCCAGGACCCGGACATCTACGACATCTTCGCCTCCACCAACATCGGCCCGGGCAAGCTAAACTTCAACGCCTACCAGAACCCGGCCCTGGACCGTCTGCTGGAAGAGGGCCGCCGCACCTTCGACCGGGGCAAGCGCAAGGCCATCTACGACCGCGTGCAGGAGATCCTGGCCGAGGACGTGCCCTACACCTTCCTGTACGTGGCCGACGCCCTGCCCATCGTGCATGCCCGCTTCCAGGGCATCGAGCCGGCGCCGGCCGGCATCAGCTACAACTTCATCCGCTGGTGGGTGCCCAAGGCCATGCAGAAGCCCTCCCTGGCGCCCTAACCAGGAACGGGGAGGCTGGACCCGCGCCCGGCCTCCCCGCCTCTGTTTAACTCTCGCCAGCCCTAGGCCGGACGCACCTTGCCATCCTCCATGACATAGCCCCGGCCGCAGGCCAGGCAGCGGGTGGCGTCCCCGTCGAAGCGCAGGCGGATGCCGCAGGCGCACATCCAGCCCTTTTGCACCGCCGGGTTGCCCACCACCAGGGCGTAGTCGGGCACGTCGCGGTTGACCACCGCCCCGGCCCCCACGAAGGCGTGGCGGCCCACGGTGTTGCCGCAGACGATGGTGCAGTTGGCCCCCAGGCTGGCTCCCTCCTTGACCAGGGTGGAACGCAGCTCCTCGCGGCGGCTGATGGCCGAGCGGGGGTTGTAGACGTTGGTGAAGACCATGGACGGCCCGCAGAACACGTTGTCCTCCAGGGTCACGCCCTTGTAGACGCTGACGTTGTTCTGGATCTTGACGCCGTTGCCCACGAAGACGTCGGGGCCCACCATGACGTTCTGGCCCAGGTTGCAGTTGTCGCCGATGCGGCTGCCCCGGATGATGTGGGCGAAGTGCCAGACGCGGCTGCCCTGGCCGATGGAGCAGCCCTCGTCCACGATGGCCGTGGGGTGCACGCTGTAGCTCTGCTCCTGCACCACGTTAAGGGCGCTCAGGCCCGGGCGCACCACGCCGCCGCCCATCTCCAGGGACTGCTGGCAGGCGTCCAGCACCGAGAGCACCGCCAGGCCCTCGCGGCCGTCGGTGCGCGGGTTAAGGCCCGCGGTCACGCACTCCAGGAAATGGGCGCACTCGTTTTTCAGCGGCTCGGCCTTTTCCAGGGGTATGACCCGGGCCTCCACCTTCTCGGGCACCGGCAGGTGGTGCTTCCAGTGGATGCGGTGGGGATAGACCTGAAGCTTGTCGGTGGGGGCCACGTCATCGAAGACGGCCATGCCCTCGGTGCCCACCACCACCAGCTTCTGCTCCTTGAAGGGGTGCAGCCAGTTGACGAAGATGTGGGCCTTGACCCCCGAGGGGAAGCTCAGGGTGGACATGGTGACGTCCTGCACCCGCGATTGCAGGTAATTGCCCCCGAAGCTGGTGACCTGCTCGGGCATCTCGCCGGTGAGCGCCAGGATGACCGAGACGTCGTGGGGGGCGAAGGACCACAGGATGTTCTCCTCGTTGCGGAACTTGCCCAGGTTGAGCCGGTTGGAGTAGATGTACTGGAGCTTGCCCAGTTGGCCGTCCTCCACCATGCTCTTGAGGCGCATCACCGCCGGGTGGTAGTGCAGCAGGTGCCCCACCATCAGCACCAGGCCCTTTTCCTCGGCCCGGCGCACCAGTTCGCTGCCCTCGGAGACCTCCAGGCACAGGGGCTTTTCCACGAAGACGTGCTTGCCCCGGTTGAGGCAGCGGGCCACCAGGGCCGAGTGGGTCTCGGCCGGGGTGGAGATGGCCACGGCGGGGATGGCCTGGTCGGCCAGCACCTGGTCCAGGTCCTCGTATATGCTGGCCCGGGGATAGGCCTCGACCATGGCCTGGCGGCGGCCGGCGTCGCTGTCCACCACGGCGGCCAAGGCCCCCAACTGGTCGAAGTTGCGCACCAGGTTCTTGCCCCAATAGCCCGCGCCGATCACCGCCACGCCCATGGTCGCCTGTTCAGTGCTCATGCTTCATCGCCTCCGGCGAGATTGGTTCTGCCCTGCGCCCTAGGCGGGCGGCTCTTTCGGGCCTATTTCATGCAAATCCAGGGCCAGCGCCCCAGCGACCCCGCCGACCTGGGGCTTCGGCCTCCGATAGCACGAATATTGCAAAAGCATGCATGGCCACCCAGCCTCGGACAGGCGCCCCGCGCGCCAGCCAAACCAGGAGACCGCCATGCCCAGCAGCCACCCCATGCAGATCAATGAAGTTTTGAACCTGATAATGACGCTCAACCCTCAGAGCCTCCTGGACGTGGGGGTGGGCTTCGGCAAGTTCGGCTTCCTGGCTCGGGAATACCTGGAGCTGTGGGACGGCCGCGAGGCCTACGGCGACTGGCGGCGGCGGGTGGACGGGGTGGAGGGCCACGGGGCCTACATCACCGACCTGCACCGGCAGATTTACAACCACATCCATATCGGCGACGCCCGCCTCGTTCTGCCCCGAATCCAGGACCGCTACGACCTGGTGTTGCTGGTGGATATCATCGAGCACTTCAACCTGGAAGACGGCACGGCCCTGCTGCGCCAGTGCCTGCGGGTAGGGCGCAACCTGCTGGTGGCCACACCGCGCAACTTCCACCAGCAGCAGGACGCCTTCGACAACCCCCTGGAACGGCACCAATTTCACTGGAAGGAAGAACACCTCAAGCCCCTGGCCGACCAGTTCGTCTACCCCAACAACTACTCGCTGATCTCCTTCATGGGCCAGGACGCCCAGGCGGTATTCAAGCGGGTCACCGGCCAGGAAAAGGGGCGCGTGCTCTAGCCGGCGCGCGCCTCCCCGGGGCTGTTGGACCCCTCCACCACCTCCATCGGGAGCCGCCGGCCCCAGGCCGCAGCCACGTGCCCGGCCGACCCCTCATAGTCCAGACGGAGGCACCCGGCCGGCGCCTGTCCGCCACCGCCGCCACCTCCAACGGGAACCGACAGTCTTTGCCAGTGCCACCACGCCAACCGACCCATATATGCCCAGCCGGGGGCACCCGGCCCGCACCTGTCCGCCACCGCCGCCACCCCCACCGGGAGCCGACAACCCCTGCCGGTGCCACCACCCCAACCGACCCGTTTATGCCCAGCCGGGGGCACCCGGCCCCCACCTGTCCGCCACCGCCGCCACCTCCAACGGGAGCCGACAGCCTTTGCCAGTGCCACCACGCCAACCGACCCGTATATGCCCAGCCGGGGGCACCCGGCCGGCCGGCACATTACTTGCTTTATCTAGCGCTTGAAGCAGGGCCTCATCAGGGCCATCCAGGTTAGTATATGGTTTTGCTTGGATTTATGGCGCCATGTCCTCGGCCCGCGCCCCCGCTACCGGCCCTGGACGCATAATTTGCCGCTCTTTCTGGGCCTTGAGGCGGACGGCGGCAAAAAATACACGCCCCGGCGCTGACCGGGGCCGCCAGCGGCGCCACAACTCTGACGCATGCGCAACGCGCCCTGGGCAAAGAAAGGCATACGCCATGTTTTTGACGACGGCATTCCCCGCGCGACTCACCCTGGAGCTGACCAACGCCTGCAACCTGCGCTGCGCCATGTGCCCCTCGCGGCTCAGGCCCGAGCAAGGCAAGGGCTTCATGGAGGCCGGGCTGTTCCGGAACATCGTGGACCAGGCGGCCCTGCACCTGCCGGTGGCCCTGGTGCCCTTTTTCCGGGGCGAGCCCCTGTTGCATCCCGAGATCCTGCCGCTGTTGGCTTACGCCAAAACCCGGGGCCTGGGGCCCATCCAGTTGGTGACCAACGGCATGCTGCTGGACGAAGCCATGGCCAGGGGGCTGTTGGATCTGGGGCTGGACTTCATCTCCTTCAGCCTGGACACCGTCAGCCCGGCCGAATACGCCCGCATCCGCCAGGGCGGCGACTACAGCACCGTGATGGCCAACGTGGCGCGCTTTTTGGATATGCGCAACCGCCAGGGCTACGCCACGCAGGTGCAGGTATCGGCCACGCGCACGGGGCTCAACCAGGAGAGCATCAGCCATTTCATCGCCTACTGGCGGGAGCGGGCCGACCGCACGCGCATCTATTACGAGCACTCCGGCGACGGCCACACCGGCAGCCTGGACTGCCCCGAGGTGCCCCGGGACATGCCGCGCCGCCCCTGCCACAAGCTCCAGGGCGACATGGTGGTCTATTACGATGGCGGCGTGGCCCTGTGCAACCACGACTGGTATCGCCAGCCGGTGCTGGGGGACCTGAACCAGGCCACGGTGGGCCAGGTCTGGCGGGGGGCGGCCTACCAGGAACTCAGGCGCCAGCACCTGCATCCCGAGGAGCTGAGCGACCCCACCTGCCGCCACTGCGACCACTGGAAGATATCCTATCTGGACAAGCCCTACGTGGGCGAGCTGTACACGCCGACCCCGGAGGACTTGCGTGTCCGACATGCCTAGCCCCATACCCATAACCCGGCCGATCTTCGGGGCGCGGGAGCGCGAACTCATCGTCCAGCCCCTGGAGACGGGCTGGGTGGTGCAGGGTCCCTTCGTGGCCCAGTTCGAGGGGATGTTCGCGTCCTTTGTGGGCGCCCATCGGGCGCTGGCGGTCTCCAGTTGCACCACCGGCCTGCACCTGGCGCTGCACGCCCTGGGGGTGGGTCCCGGCGACGAGGTGATCGTGCCCTCCTTCACCTACGTGGCCACCGCCAACGCCGTGGAGTACTGCGGGGCGCGGCCGGTCTTCTGCGATATCGACCTGGCCACCTTCAACCTGGACGTCTCCGCCGTGGAGGCCTTGATCACCCCGCGCACCCGGGGCGTCGTGGCGGTGTCCCTGTTCGGCCTGGCCGCCGACCTGCCAGCCTTAAGCGATCTGGCCCGGCGCCGGGGATTGTTCGTCCTGGAGGACGCGGCCTGCGCCCTGGGGGCCAGCATAGCCGGCCGCCACACCGGGGCCGGCGCCAGCGCCAGCGTCTATTCCCTGCACCCCCGCAAGGCCATCACCACCGGTGAGGGCGGCATGATCACCACCGACGACCCGGCCCTGGCCGAGCTGATGGCCAAGCTGCGCAACCACGGGGCCGAGGCCACCGACCTGGAGCGCCACCAGCAAGAGGGCGGCTCCCTGCTGCCGGCCTTCAACCTGCTGGGTTTCAACTACCGCCTCACCGACCTGCAAGGCGCCCTGGGCGTGGCCCAGATGGAGCGCCTGGACGAGGTGCTGGCCGGCCGGCGGGCCGGGGCGGCAGTCTACGATGGGCTGCTCTCCTCCGTCTACACCGTGGACTTCCCGGCGGTGCCCCAGGGCTTTGGCCACGCCTACCAGTCCTACGTGGTGCTGTATCGCGGGCCGGAAGGCCAGCGGCCCGGCCTGGAGGCCCTGCCGGAGCTGAACCGCCAGCGCAACCGCCTGATGACGGCCATGGAGAAGGACGGCATCACCGTGCGCCAGGGCACCCACGCCGTGCACACCCTGGGCTACTACGCCGGCAAGTACGGGCTCAAGCCCCCGGACTTCCCCCACAGCCTTTTGGCCGACCGGCTGAGCATCACCCTGCCGCTCTATGCCGGCATCGCCCCCGAGGACCAGGCAAGGGTGGTGGCCTACCTTGGCCACCCCGAGAGGTACTGCTGATGTGCGGCATCGTTGGAGTCCTGGATCTGCGCCAGCGGGAGGCCGTGTCCCAGCCCCTGCTGAGGCGCATGGCTCAAAGCCTGGCCCACCGCGGACCCGACGACGAGGGCGTCTACATCGACGGCAACCTGGGCCTGGCCCACCGCCGGCTCTCCATCATCGATCCCTCGCCGGCCGGCCACCAGCCCATGTGCTCCGAGGACGGCCAGGTGGTGGTGTCCTATAACGGCACCATCTACAACTACCCCGAGCTGCGGGCGCTATTACAGGCCCGGGGGCATGTCTTCGCCTCCCGGTGCGACACCGAGGTGCTGGTGCACGGCTGGGAGCAGTGGGGGGCGGATTTGGTGCCCCGGCTCAACGGGCATTTCGCCTTCGCCATGTGGGAGGCCAGCTCCCGCCGGCTGTACCTGGTGCGCGACCGCTTCGGCACCAAGCCCCTGTACTATGCCAACCTGGGAGGCTTGTGGCTCTTCGCCTCGGAGATCAAGGCCCTCTTGGCCCACGGCGAACTCTCGCCCGAGCTTAACCACGAGGCCCTGCGCGAGTACTTCACCTTCCAGAACCTGTTTCAGCCCCACACGCTCTTTGAGCACGTGCGGCAGGTGCCGGCGGCCTGCATCCTGAGCCTGGACGCCCGCCGGGGCAGAAGCAGCGTGCACTGCTATTGGGATTACGACTTCCATCACCCCGACGAATCCATGACCCTGCAGGATGCCACCGCCGAAACCCAGCGCCTTCTGGTCCAGGCCGTGCGCCGCCAGCTCCTGTCGGACGTGCCGGTGGGGGCCTACCTGAGCGGGGGCATGGATTCGGGCTCCATCGTGGCCATCGCCTCCCGCGATCTGCCGCGCATGCCCACCTTCACCTGCGGCTGGCACCTGGACGGCGTGGCCGGGGCCGAGGCCGGCTTTGACGAGCGCATGTCGGCCGAGATGATGTCGGCCACCTTCCACACCGAGCACTACGAGCAGGTGATCGGCGCCGGCGACCTGAGCTGGGCCTTGCCCCAGGTGGTCAACCACCTGGAGGACCTGCGCCTGGGCATGAGCTACGCCAACTTCTACATCGCCCGCCTGGCCAGCAAGTTCGTCAAGGTCTGCCTGGGCGGCACCGGCGGGGACGAGCTTTTCGGCGGCTATCCCTGGCGCTATTACCGGGCCAGCCGCGCCCTGAACAAGCAGGAGTTCTTGAGCGACTACTTCGCCTACTGGCAGCGCATCGTGCCCGAGGAGATGCAGACGCGCTTTTTCACGCCCCAGGCGCGGGCGCGCATGGGCCAGGCCAACCTGCAGGAGGTGCTGACCACGGTCTTTCGCCAGCACAACGGCCTCCGCTTCGAGACCCCCGAGGACCACATCGCCAACTCGTTGTACTTCGAGTGCAAGACCTTTTTGAGCGGGCTCCTGAGCATCGGCGACAAGCTTTCCATGGCCCACGGCCTGGAGGAACGCCTGCCCTTTTTGGACAACGACCTGGTGGAGTTCGCCATGCGGGTGCCGGTGCGCCACAAGCTCTCCCACATCGAGCAGTGGAAGCGCCAGGACGAAAACCTGATCCGCAAGTCCGACAACTACTTCGCCGCCCACGACGACGGCAAGAACGTGCTGCGCCTGGGCATGGAGAAGTTCGTGCCCGCCGAGATCAGGAACCGCAGGAAGCAGGGCTTCAGCTCGCCCGACGAGTCCTGGTATCGCGGCCCCAATCTGCAACTGGTCAAAAACATCCTGCTCAGCCCCCGGGCCATGTGCCACGACCTCATCGCCCGCGCCGAGATAGAGCGAACCCTGGATGAGCACTGCCGGCAGGGCATGAACCACCGCCTGCGCATCTGGTCCTTGCTCTGCTTCGAGGTCTGGCTGCGCACCTTCTTCGGGCAGGGCGCGGCCAGCCTGGAGCTGGGCAAGTTGTGCCCGCTGCCGGCCCGCGCCGCCTAGGCCCCGCCGGCCGGGGCGTTGGACCTTAGCCGGCGGGCCGGGTTGCCGGCCACCACGCTGAAGGGCTCCACGTCCCTGATCACCACGCTGCCCATGCCCACCAGGCTGCCCTGGCCCACCTTGAGGCCGCCGCGAATGACGCTGTTGCTGCCCAGGTAGCAATGCGCCCCCACCTCCACCTGGCCGGAGACGCAGACCCCGGCGGCGATGCAGGTGAAGTCGCCGATCACGTCGTCATGGTTTATCACGCTGCCGGCCAACACCACCACCTGGGCGCCCAGGCGGGCGCCGTTGTGCAGGCACACCTGGGGGAAGAGCACGCAGCCCGGCCCCAGGCTGGCCCAGCGTGAGACCGTCGCCGTGGGGTGCACCAGGGTGGCGAAGCGCTCCGGCGGGGCCCCGGTCTTGGCGGCTATCTCCGGCCGGCGGTTGTGGTTGAAGGGGCTGCCGATGACGTTGGCCAGCAGGCAGCCGTCAAAACCACCGGCGGCGCTCAGGGGACCCAGCACCGGCAGGCCGCAGACCAGTTGCCCCTGGCGGGCCTGGTCGTCGTCCAGGAAACCCAGAGGCTCCCACAGGGCGCGGCCGGCGGCGGCGTTGATATCCAGGATGGTGTCCAGGACGTCCCGGCAGTTGCCCCCGGTGCCCAGGATCAGGATTTTTTGCGCGTCTTGGGCCATGCCGGCACCACCCTAGATATTCTGCCGCGAGGTGTATTTCATGTAGAAGCTCTTGGGTATCAGGTCCATCTCGCTCAGGAGCCAGAACAGGGGGCGCAGGCGCTCGAAGCGGCGTTTGTAGGTCTTGAACTCGGTGTAGTAGTGCCGGGGCATCTCCATCAGCTCCTCGAAGCGGACGTCGTCCAGGCCCAGGCGCTTCTTGACCATGGCCACCAGCTCCAGGTCCACGGCCGGCGGCCGGCGCAGCAGTTCCAGGGCCTCCTGGCGGTCCATCTGCCCCGAGCGCGCCAGGGCCGCGAAGCCGTTGGCCCGCTGGTCGATGCCGAAGCGCCGGGGCAAAAAATAGGTGTGGTAGAAGTGGGTCATGCGGTTTTCCAGATGATGGCCGCCGTACCATTGCCAGCCGTAATCCGCCGCCAGCATCTCCTTGACCGCCTCCTTCTGGTAGTCCATGAAGTACAGCGGCCGTATCTTCTTGATGCGGCTCATGACCATCCAGCGCATCTGGCGCCAGAACCACAGGTTGGGAAAGGTCTTGAGCTTCTTGGTGCCGAAGGCCTTCTGCACGCTGTTGATGTACTGGGCGTCCATGTACAGCCAGCCCAGGGGCGAGACGCCCTCGGTGCGGAAGCAGTGCCCCTCGAACATGTACTTGATCTTGTACTTGTCGCAGGCCAGGTACAGGGTGGTGGCCAGGGCGATGTCGGTGGGCGATTCCAAATCCGGCACCCCGGCCTTGAGGAAGGAGCGGTAGATGTCGTCGTACTCCTCGTTGTCCACCACGTAGGTGTAGAGCTGCACCCCCAGCTTGCCCAGCACGTTGCTGATGTTCTCCACGGCGATGGTGGAGTTCCAGGTGTTGTCGAAGTGCACGGCCAGGGGCCTCAGGCCCAGCTCCTTGGCCTTGATCAGCAGGTAGGAGGAATCGCAGCCGCCGCTGACCCCCACGGCCACGTCAAAGGGCTTGCCCTTGCCGGCCTGGCGTATCTGCCCGGCCAGGCGCTCCAGGACCTTGGCGCCCTCGGCCCCCGTGGGGTGCCCCGCGTCCAGTTGATCGTGCATGCGGCAGTAGTTGCACACGCCGTTTTCATCGAACTGGATGGAGGGCACCTTCTCGTCGTAGACGCAGCGGGCGCAGACCCGCGCCGGCTTGGCGAAGCGCTGTCCCCAGTTGTCCATCCAGGGTTCGGTTCTTGGCGAGTCAAGCAGCATGGGGGCTCCCCGTGTTGAGGTTGGGCAGGGCTGGCATCAGTCCACCACTTCCTTGAGCTTGGCCGGCGCGGGGTAGTTGATAAGCACCGCCCGGTGGGGCCCCTGGTAGACCACCATGCTGCCCACGGCCACCGCCGAGGCCCCGGCCTGCCTGACCGCCTGGCCCAGATGCTCCAGGTTGCCGGCCCCGCCGCAGGCGATCACCGGCACGCCCACGCCTCCGGCCACCAGGGCGATCAGCTCCAGGTCGTAGCCCTGGAAGGTGCCGTCCCGGTCCATGGAGGTTAGCAGTATCTCGCCGGCCCCCAGCTCCTCCAGGCGCCGGGCCTGCTCCAGGGGCCCCGGCTGGGCCTGACGGCGCCCGCCCTGGTAGAGCACCTTGTATTTGCCAAAGAGCGACTTCTTGACGTCCAGGGCGCCGATGACGCTCTGGCTGCCGAAGGTCTTGGCCGCCTGGCTGATCAGGCCGGGGTCGGCGTGGGCCGCCGCGTTGACGGCCACCTTCTCCACCCCCAGGCCGAACAGCCGGCGAAAATCCTCCAGGCTCCTCACCCCGCCGCCGTAGGCCAGGGGCATGAAGCACTCCCCGGCGATGTCGGCGATCAGCTCGAAGTTGGGCGGCTTGTTCTCGATGCTGGCGGTGATGTCCAGAAGAATAAGCTCGTCCACTTCCTTCTCGTTGAAGATGCGGATGGTGTTGATGGGATCGCCCACGTAGGAGGCGTCCTTGAAGCGCACGGTCTTGACCAGGGCGCGATTGCGCAAGAGCAGGCAGGGCATGACCCGGTGCATGAGCATGGCTAGATCAACTCCACGAAATTGCGCAACAAGCGCATGCCGTACTTGTGGCTCTTCTCGGGGTGGAACTGGGTGCCCATGACGTTGCCCCGCCCGATGGCCGCCGCGAACTCATAGCCATGCTCGCACCAGGCCAGCACGTCGCCGGGCTCGTCGCAGACGGCGTGGAAGGAGTGCACGAAGTAGAAGGCCGCCTCCTCCAGCCCGGCGAAGAGGGGGTGCCCAGGCACCGGGCGGGTGGCGTTCCAGCCCATGTGGGGAATCTTGAGCCCGGCCTGCTCCAGGCCGAAGCGAAAGCGCACCGTGTCGGCGGCGACCCAGCCCAGCCCCGGCAGGTCGCCCTCCTGGCTACGGCGGGTGAGCAGCTGCATGCCCAGGCAGATGCCCAAGACCGGCTTGCCCCGCTCCAGCACCGCCTGGTTCAAGGCCGGCAAGAGATCGTGTTCGGCCAGGCTGGACATGCCCTGGTCAAAGGCCCCCACCCCGGGCAGGATCAGGCCGGCGGCCGCCTCGATGTCCCGGGGGTCGGCGGAGATCACCGCCTTGGCCCCGATGCGGCGCAGCATGTTCTGGATGGAGCCCAGGTTGCCCATCTTGTAATCCACGATGACCACCATGACGCTGGTCTCTTCTCCCGGTTTGGGTCCCCGGCCCTCAGGCCGGCTTGAGGTGACGCGCGAAAAAGTTGCACGCCGCCTCGGGGTGATAGCAGTGCCCCCGGGGGTGCAGGTCCGTCTCCAGGTTGCCGGGCGCCCCGGCCAGTTCATAGATGGGACGCAGATAATCGGGGGTCACCGCCTCCCGCGTCTCCAGGCAGTAGGGAAAGGGCTCCCTGAGACCCCAGGATAACATCAGGGCGCGCGGGGCCACCAGCCCGGCCAGGTCGGGGTAGTCGGCCAAGCGCAGAAGCCCCGGCACGCCGTCGTGCAGGTGCTGATTGCCCCGGTCCACCTTGAGCACGCTGGTGATGCCGCTGGCCACCAGGCAGGCCCCCAGCCCCGGCTCCAGCCCGGCCAGCAGGCAGGCCAGGCGCCCGCCCTGGGACAGGCCGGCCACCCCCAGGCGCTGCTTGTCCACCCCCGGCCAGACGCGCAGGATGGCATAAGCCTGCATCAGGTCCATCAGGTGCAGCCCGGCGATGGGCCGCCCCACCTCCATGGCCAGGTTGGCGAATATCTCGTGGCCGCGCCGGCCCACGGGGTCGGGCGGGGCTGGTATCTGGCGTTGGCCAAAGCTGAGCAGATCCGGCGCCAGCACCGCGAAACCGGCCTGGGCCAGGCGCCGGCCCAAGGCCTCCTGGCCGTCGCTGCTCTCTAGCAGTCCAATCGCCGAGCGCGCCCCCAGGTCGTGACCGTGGGCCATCAAGACCCCGGGCCAAGGCCCCGGCCCGGCGGGCAAGAGCAGATAGGCCGGCACCTCCAGCCCCTCCAGGGACACGAAGCTCAGCAGGCGCTGGCTATAACCCGACATCTCCCGGCGTTCCAGCTCGCGCCAGGCCGGGCGCCAGGCGCTCAGGGAATCCAGGTCCAGGGCCAACAGCTCGGCCAGCTTGGCGCGCAGGGCGGCCTGCCAGGCCGGCAACTCCGCCGCCGACGGCCCCACGGTCTGAAAGGCCAGCTTGAGCAGGCCCGCCGGCAGGCGCAGGGGCAGCTCCGGCGCCGGGCAATCGCCGGGGCAGTCCGGCGGCCGGTCGTCGGTGGTCATGCGGGTGTTATGGCAGGTGGCGGCGTCGGCGCTCGCCAGACCAGGCCGGGCCTCCATGCCTCCCTCCCTATCCTTGCCGGGCCGTGGGCGGCGTCCCGGCTGGAGCGCGGCCGCATAGCTTCAGCAAGGTCTCGGCCAACCCCTGGGTGAACTGCTCCGGGGTCAGCACCGGCAGGGTCGCGCATTGGTCCTGGACGCGCCGGTAATAATCCGGGTCCCCGGCCAGGCGGCCCAGGCGCTCGATCAAGGCACCGGCGGTGAATTTTTCCAGCCTCAGCTCGGGGTGGATGAAGTCGTCCAGGCCGCCGTAGAAGGAGGCCCCCTCTTGATAATGCTCGTCCCAGGGGGTGCGGCAGGAGATCACCGGCAGTCCGCAGGCGTGGGCCTCGCGCACCGTGCAGCCCCCGCCCGAGGGCCAAGTATCGATCAGCACGTCGTAGTCGGCCAGGAGTTCCTGCACGTCCGGGCGGAAGCCCAGGCAGGACAGCCGCTCCAGGGGGCTTTCCTGGCCTCCAAAAATCTCGGCGGCCCGGGAGCCCACGATGGTGATGCTCAGGCCGGGCAGGGCGGCCAGGGCCTGGCGCAGCACCTGCCAGAATTGGTTGTTGTTGGCGAACTTCACTGGCCGGCCCACGCACAGGGCCTTGAGCTGGCCGGCCGGGCTCTGGCGCGGGCCGCGCACCCGGGCGATCTCCGAGACGTAGGCCGGTCCAAGGTGCACGCCCTGGGCCACCTCGTCGGCCAGATCGCCGCCCAGCACGCTGACCGCCAGATCGCTGGAACTCTCGCGCCCGCCGCCCTGGGACAAGAACTTGACCACCTTGCGGGCCGCTCCCGCCAGGGCCAGGAGGTCGTACCAGGGGGTGAGGAACTGGGTGTTGAGCAGCAGGGCATCGCAGCCCACCCGACGCAGTATGTGGAGAAACTCGCGGGTCTTGGCGTAATGGTCCTGCCCCGGCCGGCACAACAGGTGGCAGCCGTGAGCCGCCAGGGCCTCCAGGGCCGGCCGCCAGGATTCCTGCATCTCCATGCGCGTCAGAAAGATCACCTCGAAGCGCGACTTGTCCAGGCGTTTGCCGATATCCACGAAGCGCTTGACCGTGGCCCAGGACAGGTCGAAGGAATCCAGCGCCAAGGCCACCTTCAGCTTGGCCGGGTCCAGGCGGCCGGCCAGCGCCTCGAAACCGGGCAGGGGCTCCACGCGGGGGGCCACCAGGCGCAGGACGGTATCCAGGGCCGGGTCGAAGCGCTGCCAGCGGTAGGAGCCGGTGTGCTTGTAGACGTGGTAATAGACCTCATAAAAGGCGCTCAGCATGGTCTCGTAGTCGCCCCGGGCCGCGGCGGCCAGGCCCTGCTCCTTGAAAACCTGGGCCACCTCCCAGTAGCGGGCGCGCTCCAGGTGGCAGGCCAGCAGCCCCTCCAGCACCTGGCGGTCCTGATGGCGCGACTGGGACCAGGCCCGCTCCAGATACACCGTGGCCTCCTTGAGCCAGCCGCCCTGCCTCAGCTCCAGGCCGTGGCGCTTGTTGGCCTCGCCGCGCGGGGAGAGGTCCGGGCTGGCGCACTGGGGGGGCATGGCCGGCGGGCCGGCCAGTTCAATCCGGGGACCGTCGAAGACCATCTGGCGCTTCTGGAAGAGCATCTCCTGCAGGCGCGACACCTGCAAATCCAGGGAGTAGTTCTCCTCCACGAAGCGCCGGCCCTCCCGGGGGTCGTGGGGCGCGTGCAAAAGCTCGCTCAGCTCCTCCAGATTGTTCCACAGCCACTGGCGGGGGTAGATGTGCCGGGCGGTGTGGAAGTTGTAGATCAGGGGCTTGACCCCCATGGCCAGGGCCTCCATCAGCCCCAGGCCCTGGCTCTCGGAGAGGCTGGTGCAGATGATGGCGTTCTTGTCGGCCAGCCAGGCCTGCACGTCATTGACCCAGCCGTAAAAGCGCACGGCGCTGGCCAGGTCGTTGCTGGCCAGAAAGTGGTGGCAGGCGGTTTCGCTGTACTGGTCCTGGAACGCCCCGGCCACGTGCAGACGGCAACGGCCATCGGCCCGGCGCAGGGCCTGCAAGGCGTGCATCAGCACCATGGGGCCTTTTTTGAAATTGAGGTAGCCCACGTAGGCCAGTTCCTGGCCCGGGGGGCGCGGGGCGAGCTGGAAGCGCCGGGTGTCGATGCCGTTGGGGATGACGTGGATGCGCTCCACCTGCTGGGCGATCTCGGGTCGGCGCTCCAGGAGCAGGTCGCGCATGCCGGCGCAGACGAACATCAGGTCCGTCACCTGGCGGAAGTCGATGCGATCGGCCAGGCCCTGCATAACCTCGTAGGCGTGTATGCGCAGGATCACCCGCTTGCCCTTTAGCGCCCTGGCCCCCTGAGTGGTCAAAAACTCGGCCAGTTCGTTGCCCCACTCGATCCACACGGTCTGGTGGCGGGCGATAGCCGCCAAAAAATCGTCGCCCCGCTCCGAGACCACCTTCTCCACCCGCACCTGGGGGGCCAGGCCCGCGATGAGGCCGGAGACGAAGGAGTCCAGGCCCTGGCCGCAGCACAACAGCATGTCCATGGCCGGGGTGGCCGGGGGAGCGGGGGAGGTATGGGGGCTGGGTGGGGGCGCCACAACCGGAGCGGCGGCGGGCGCGGCCGGTGCGGCGGGGGCCGGCGGCTGGCTGGCCGCCACCGAGGGCAGGCCCAAGCGGGCCAGGCATTGGTTCAGATAGCCCAGGGTCTGGTCGCGCATCTGGGCCGGCGCCTGAGGCAGGAGCTTTTCCAGCACCTGGCGGCCCCGGGCGTAATCCTCCATGAGTATATGATACTTGCCCAGGTTGAACTGGAAGATGGGCTCCTGGGGGGCCAGGCGCGCCGCCGCCTCCAGCTCGGGCAAGGCCCGCTGACGATCTCCGGCCATGACCAGGGCCATGCCCAAGGAGTTGCGCAGGCCGGGGTCGCCGGGCGACTGGCCGGTCAAACGGCGGAATATTGACGCGGCCTGGGCAAATTCCTGCCTGTCCATGTACAGGCGGCCCAGGGCCATGAGGGCCTCCGGAGCGGGCTGGGAGGCCTGGGCCAGGCTGGTCAGCAGGCCCAGGGCCTCGTCCTGACGGCCCAGGGCCACAAGCTGTCTCGCTTGCTCCAATACACCGGAAGCATTGGCGTCCGGGGCGGTGGCCCGCGGGGCGGCGGGGTGATCCTTACGACCGGGGCGTGGCTTCTGGCGCTTCATGATAGGCACGCTAATCCGCTTAGGGGTGGCGCGATGCCGGCGTCCCCCAAGGGCGACGGCTGCTTACCTTATTGATTATACAAGTATCATGCCACCGGGGCGGTGTTTTGACGGCCGATTGCCTTCACTGCCGGGGCGGCTGGCTGCCGGCCAGGAGCAGGCAGGCCAGCCCCGGCAGGCTGTTGGCCTGGGCCTTGAGGGCCAGGCCGCCCGGGTCCAGGATGCGCTCCCTGGTGTCCCGGGCTATTTTGCGGGCCTGGGGCAATCCTTGCTGGGGTGGCTGGGGGGCGCCGGGCTGACTTGAGAGCCCCGCAGGGCAAGGGAGGGACTGACCATCGGGATGCGGCATGCTAGGCATGATTTTCCTCTTGAACGGGATTGGCTGTCTCGCCACCGCCCCCGGGGCGGGACCTACCCCAATTCATTCAAATATCGTGCCGAGTTGCCGAGGGGTCGTGCCGGAGCCGCAAAGGCCGGGCCCCACCCTCTGGCGAGGATGGGGCCCGGGTTGCTTGTCAGGCGGCTGGACTAGGGTCTACCCCGTAGAGGGTTAGCCCTTGAGCAGCTGGAGGGCCATCTGCGGCAGGCTGTTGGCCTGGGCCAGCATGGCCACGCCGGCCTGGGCCATGATGTTGTTGCGCGTGAACTGGGTCATCTCGGTGGCCACGTCCACGTCGCTGATGCGCGACTCG
>JAZDIQ010000039.1:0-17819 GCA_043804825.1 Pseudomonadota bacterium | reverse complement strand
AAGTTCTCCGATGTCCATGATCTGCTCCTCCTCGCTACCCTCAAATGGGCCAGGGAAGCATGACATCGGTCAAACCCCAATTCCACTGGTTGTGACGAGGAGGCGGATTTGTTTGTGATGAGCAACACCGGCGGGATTTTCTTCGGTAAGGGCCTTACCTACGGCGAAGGGCCGAGCCAATGGAATTGGCCGCCAAGGGTATAGGCATTTGGTTGTTGAGAACATTTGGGCATATTTGGTAAAATAAAAAGATAAGCAAAAGAACAGCGATTTCAACTGAATACGTCCTCAATCTCCGCCATATCTCCGCCAGACTATTGAGACACAAAATCAAAATGGCTAGCTCTAAGAGCTAACCCTTTGATTTTACTGTGGTGCCGAAGGGGAGACTCGAACTCCCACACCCGTACGGGTACTAGACCCTGAACCTAGCGCGTCTACCAATTCCGCCACTTCGGCGTGGGTGCTTGACCAGTGGTCGGCTTGCCAAGCAACCGGGCGAAGTCTATAATCAGGCCCCATGCTTGTCAAGAGCTTATCAACGTGATTTTTCAGAGGGGAGCCGGCATGGCCAGGGGAGCCCGTAGATCATGAGCGTACTGCATGGCTTGGAAGAACTGCGCGTGCGCTACCCCCGGCCGGTGGTGACCATCGGCAATTTCGACGGTGTGCACCGGGGGCACCAGGCCCTGTTCGCCAAGGTCCTGGAGCGCGCCGCCGCCCTGGGCGGCACCTCCCTGGCGCTGACCTTCGAGCCCCACCCCATGCGGGTCCTCAGACCGGCGGTCAACCTGCCCCTCATCACGCCCCTTGATCAAAAGCTGCGTCTTATCCAGGATATGGGCATACAGGTCGTCTTGTGCGCGCGCTTTGACGAGGACTTCGCCCGGCTGTCGGCCGATGACTTCGTGGACAAGCTCCTAGTGGGGCGCCTGGGGGTGGCCGAGGTGGTGGTGGGTTATGACTTCACCTTTGGCCACAAGGGCCTGGGCGACATGGACCTGCTGCGCCAAAAGGGGCGGAGCCAGGGCTTTCTGGTGCATGAGATGGGGCCGGTGATCGTCGACGAGCTGCCGGTCAGTTCCACCCGGGTGCGTCAGGTGGTGCGGGCCTGCGACCCGGCCGCCGCCCGCCGGCTCCTGGGCCGGCACTACCGCGTCAGCGGGCGGGTGGTGCGCGGCTTTGGCCGGGGAGGGCGCTTGCTGGGCTTTCCCACCGCCAATCTGCGCTCCGAGGACGAGCTGCTGCCCGGCTCGGGGGTGTACGCGGTGCTGGCCGAGCTGGAACCGGGCCGCCTGCGCCCCGGCGTCACCAACATCGGCAGCAATCCCACCTTCAGCAACGGCGGGCTCACCGTGGAGACCCACCTGCTGGACCTGGACGCCGACCTCTACGGCCGGGAGCTGACGCTGCATTTCGTGGAGCACCTGCGGGGGGAGCGCCGTTTCGCCTCCCTGGAGGAGCTGACGGCCCAGATCAAGAGCGACGTGGAACAGGCCCGCCACATCCTGGCGCCCTGGCTGGCGGGGCAGAAGGACCCTCTCCGGGACTGAGACCGTCCCCCATGCCCCGGCCGGCCGAGGTTCAAGGCTGGGCGGGGGCTTCCTCCAGGTGCAATTCGTAGATGGACCAGCGCTCCTTGGGGTGCCCCTGGCTCAGGCTCAGGCGCAGGTAGCGGGCCTGGGTGGGCGCGAAGGACAGGCGCAGGCGCCCGTCCTGGGAGCTGAGCAGGCCGTCGCCGGCAAAGATCAGGGGTCCCATGGCCAACTGCTGGCAGGGCACCTCCCGCCACTGGCGGCCGTCCTCGGAGGCCGAGAGCACCAGACCCCGGGGCAGTTCGCGGGGGTTGGGCCGGTTGTCCAGGATCAGGCCGCTCAGGCGCCGGGGCCAGGGCAGGGCCAGCTCCACGAAGTCGCCGGGCTGCATGGGCCGGCCGCTGTCCCAGGCGGTGGCCGGGTTGCCGTCCAAAAGGCGCACCTCCCCGCCCTGGTGGGAGGAGCGCAGGCTGATGCCCGCCTGGGGCAGACGCCGTCCGTCATCCCGGGGCAGGCTTATCCGCCAGAACACGCTGAAACCGCCCACCTCGTCCCGCTGGAAGGCCGCCCGCCGGCGCTCCAGGAAGCGGGCCAGGCGGGGGCCGTCGTGGGCCTCCACGGCCACCATCACCCCCTCCAGGTCGGCGGGCAGCACGTCGTAGGGAGCGATGGCCAGGGGCCAAGCCGCCGATTTGGGCGGGTCTTGCCGGGCCGGTCGCAGGTCGGCCGGCACGAAGCCGCGCAGGCAGGCCTCGGCGTAGAGCCAGCGCGCGCCATGCCGGCGGGCGAAGTCCACCACGGCCGGGCGATCGGGGCGCTCCCCGGCCGGGGCCGCCTGGTATAGGCGCAACTCCTGCACGGACCAGTAATTAAGATCAGCGGCGCAGGTCTGCACCAGGCGCAGGTAGCGGGCGTCATGGGGCGCGAAGCCCAGGTCCAGGCGGGAGCTGTCCGGCGCGTCCAGGGCGCGCCCGGCGCTCCAGAAGAAAGGCCACTCCACGGTGCCCATCTTGGTCACCCGCGTCCAGGTCAGGCCGTCCAGGGACAAAAAGACCTGTAGGCAACGCGGCTGGTCGTCCACGCGCCCCGAGGCCAGGCGCACCAGGCACAGGCCGGGCACCACCCGCCCCAGGTCCAGCTCCAGGGCCTGGCCGGGGCGTTGGGGCTCCAGGGGCGACCAGCGGGTCAGCGCGTCGTTGTCAAAGGCCAAGTCCAGGTCGGCGGGCATGAGCGCTGAATGGGCCCGCCAGTCCGCGGGCGTCACCTCGCGCAGCCCGGCGAAGGGCGGCCTGATCTCCAGGAAGGCCGTGTAGCTGCCCATGGACAGCTCTTTATAGTTGGCGCCCATGGCGTGGAGCATCTGGCGTATGGAGTGGCTGCCGCGCCGCCCCAGGTAGACGGTCTGGTCGGCCTGGGCCACCAGGCGGGCGTTGGGCTCGTAGAAATGATCCAACTCCTCCTGGGGCATGTCCAGGAGCAGCCGTTCGCCGGATTCGAAGGTGATCAGGGGGCAGTTCCAGTAGTCCTGGCTATAGGCCCTGGTCACGCCTTGCTCCAGCAGGGTGGCGATGACCTTTTGCCTCTCCTGTACTTGGCCCTGGATATCGTGGCGGATGCGCGGGTCGCACACCGCCGAGCTCAAGCCCAGGCCCGCCAGGTTGGAGGCCAGGGCCAGGGCCCCCAGGCCCCAGGCCCACCAGCGCCGGTTTTCTTGCAGCCGGGCCAGGGCGTAGCCGGCCAGGGGGATCAGGGCGGCGTAAAAGGGCACAAAGTGGCGGCGGCTGGAGACCACCGGTTCGCCGCGCAGCATGGTTATGAGCATGCCGGCCAGGAGCATCAGCAGGAACAGCTCGCTGCCGTCGGCCTGGCTGGCGTCCAGGCGGGCCAGGCGCGCCAGGCCCCTACGCCGCAGCCACAGCAGATAACCCAGGGCGGCCAGGCCCAGGGCGTATGCCCCGTGGGAGACCACCGGCAGCATAGGGTCGTGGGTGCCGTCCTTGAAGGCGCCTAGCAGGACGGGGGCGCCCAGGTCCAGGAAGGTGCGCAGCACTTCCCAAGCGCGGACCGTGTCCTTGGGCTGGGTCAGGAAGGTGAAGGTGCCCCAGTCGTGCCTGAGGTTGTAGACCCACAGGGGCAGGCTGCCCAGCACAAAGCCGCCCCAGATCAGGGCGTGTCCCCGGCGGAACAAGAGCCGCCAGTCGGCCGCCACCAGGTACAGGGCGCTGGCCACCAGGGCGTAGGCGATGAGGAAATGGGTCCAGAACCCGATGCCCGCGGCCAGTCCGTAGAGCAGGTACAGCCACCAGGTGGCCCGGCGGTGGGCCAGGCGGAAGGCCATCCAGATCAAGAGCAGCGACAAGAGCGGGATTTCGATGTAGGCCGCCCGAGGCAGCACGCTGTGCAGGGCGAAGTAATAGGGCGGACAGGCGGCGAAGAGCATGGCCCACAGCGCGGCCCGGCGGCCCCACATGTCCCGGGCCGCCAGGAAGACCACCAGCACGAAGACCAGCCCCAATAGGGTGGGGGCCAGGGAGAGGGTCAGGGGGGAGGAGCCCAAGAGGGCGAAGATGCCCGCCGCCACGTAGGCCTCAATGGCCCCGCAGAAGGGCTGGCCATAAAAAAAGATGGGCCAGTGCCCCTTGATGATGTGCCGGCCCATGAGGCCGGTGACGGCCATGTCCGCGTCCAGGTTGATGTAAACCAGGAACAGGCAGCGGACCAGGACGGCCAGGGCCAATAATAGCAGCGGGATTTTCCAGCCGTGGCCAGGCCCGGCTGATTGGTTGCTCACCGCCGGTTCTCCCGGCGTAGGCTGTAGGCGGTGCGCAGATATTCGCCCAGGTGGTGCACGAAGCGCGTCTTGGAGTCGCCGCCCAGACGGTCCTCGTAGACCACCGGCACCTCGGTGATCTTGAGCCCGCGCTGTTGGGCGCGGTAGAGCAGGCGGATGGCGTAGTCGCCGTAGCCCTGGAAGATGTCCGCGGGGTCGAAGGAGAGCCACAGGGATTTGGACATGGCCAAAAACCCGCTCAGGTTGTCGCGGGTTTTCAGCCCCAGCAGCAGGCGCAGCATGATGTTGAAGGCGTGGCTAAGCTGGAAGCGCAGCCAGGAGGTGTTCATGCCCCCGCCGGGCACGTAGCGCGAGCCGATGACCAGGTCCTGGCCGGGCAGGGCCGCCATAACCCGCAGCAGGTCGCGGGGATGGTGGTTGAAGTCCGAGTCCATGGTCACCACCACCTGGCCCTGGGCCTCGTTGATGCCCCGCCACAGGGCGGTGGCCAGGCCGCGCTCATTCTTGCGTACCACCAGCCGTAAGCGTTGGTCCTGGCCAAAGGATTCTTGCAGGGCCTCTTGGGTGCCGTCCTGGGAGTCGTCGTCCACCACCACCACCTGCACCCGCTGGCCGGCGGCGGCGGTGCGCTGGAATATCTCGCTGACCAGGGGCACGATGTTGGCCAGCTCGTTGAAGGTGGGCAACACCACCGAGATCAGGGGCTGGTCAGGAGACGCCGGGGTGGCCGCGTTGTCGGGGCTGGCGGGGTTCATGCTCAAGGCGCCCCTTCCTACCTAGGCCCGCTTGGCCAGGCCGGCCACCTGTCGGGCCACGTACTCCACCTGGGCGGGTTCCAGGTCCGGGTACAGGGGCAGCAACAGGCCGCTCAGTCCCCAGCGCAGGGAGTTGGCCAGGCTGGCGGCGCGGGGGGCCTTGGCAAAGGGTGGCATCAGGTGCAGGGGGTAGAACATGGGCCGGGCGTCGATGCCGGCCTGGCGCAGGGCGGCCAGGGCCTGGTCGCGGCCGATGCCCAGCTCCTGCTCGTCCAGGAACAGGGGGTAGAGCCAGTCGATCACCTGGCCGCTGGCCGCGAAGCGGGTGCGCAGGCCGGGCAGCCCCTCCAGCAGGGCATCGTAGCGCTGGCGGACCTGCCGGCGCTTTTCCAACAGCAGGGGCAGCTTTTCCAGCTGGGCCACGCCCAGGGCGGCGCTCAGGTTGGTCATGCGGTAGTTGAAGCCCACGAACTCGTGCCAGTACTGGCGACCACGGGCCATGCCGTGGGCGCGCAGGTCTTGCAGGCGCTCATAAAGGGCCGGGTCGCTGGTCACGCAGGCGCCGCCCTCGCCGGTGGTCATTACCTTGTTGGCGAAAAAGCTGAAGGCCCCGATGTGGCCGAAGCCGCCCACGGCGCGGCCGGCATGGGTGCTGCCCAGGGCCTCGGCGCAGTCCTCCACCACCAAGAGATCGTGGCGGCGGGCGATCTCCAGGATGGGCTCCATGGGGCAGGCGTGGCCCAACAGGTGCACCACGATCAGGGCCTTGCTGCGCGGGCTGATGGCGCTGGCCAGGCTCGCGGGGTCCAGGTTCCAGTGCTCGGGCAGGCTGTCCACCAAGACCGGCGTGGCCCCGGTCATGTACACGGCGTTGCCCGTGGCGGCAAAGGTCAGATCGGGGATGAGCACCTCGTCGCCCGGGCCGATGCCCAGGGTGGCCAGGGCCAGGTGCAGGGCCGCGGTGCCGTTGGTGGTGCTCACGGCATGGGGCAGGCCCAGATAGGCGGCCAGGCCCTCCTCGAAGCGCTGCACGAATTGTCCCGACGAGGATATCCAGGTGGAGTGCAGGGCCTCCAGGAGATACTGCTCTTCGCGGCCGTCCAGATGGGGCTTGGAGATGGGGATGCCGATGGGCCCTTCGGGGGCTGGCTGAGTGTCTTTATGCGGGGGCATCGAGGCAAGCCTTGCGGTGAAAAGTGAAACAAAACCCTCCGCTGACCGGGTGACGGTCCCTGGCCACGGGTGGGTAGATTCTACTCCAAAAAGCCGCGCTGCAAAGCTTTAAGTTGTTGTTACAGACCTGTGGCAAGCCCTCTTGCGGGCCTGAACGGCGATGTGCTAGGTTAGGCGGAACCATGAACTCCAGGTATCTCGACCCCGACAGCCCCGCGCCGGCGGGTTTGTGGCCAAGAGGCCGAGATGTTCCAGCCAGCGAGACAGCCATGCCTGTAAGGAGCGTTTGACATGATCGAAAAACGTGTGGCCCGGGTAACCGATATCATCGCCTCCTCGCCCATCGGCTTCGACGACGCCATCAAGGTGGGCTTTGAGCGCGCCACCCGCACCCTGCGGGGCATCACGGGCATGAAGGTGACCGAGATGCGCGTGGCCGTGGACGAAAACCAGATCGCCGAATACCGCGTGCGCCTGGAAGTGATCTTCGTCCTGGAATCCTAGGCCCCATAGTCTTAAGCCCGCTCAAGGGGGTCTTCCTCGGAAGGCCCCCGTGGTTTTTTATAATGCCCAAGGCACCCTACGACCAGCTCCATATCTATGAGATCGCCGGCGACGCCCGGGCCGGGGCCGTGGGCCTGGGGCGGGATTACCTGGGCCTGTGGCTGGAGGGAGACACCAGCTTCGTGTTCTTCGCCCAGCCCGCCGAGCAGGCGGTGGAAGCGCTATTGGAGCGCCAGCCGGGGCTCCAGCTCAACGCCCGCCATCACCTGAGCTATGAGCAGTGGCAGGGCGGCCTGGAACTGGAGCCCCTGGTGCTGCCGGGGCTGTGCGTGCTGCCGGCCTGGGGCGAGGACCCCCCGCCGCCGGGCTGCCCGGTGCTGCGCCTGGACCCGGGCCTGGTATTTGGCAACGGCCTGCACCCCACCACCCGCCACTGCCTGGAACTCTTGCTCTTGCGCGCCGGCCAGGGACCCCTGGGCCGGGTGCTGGACCTGGGCTGCGGCACCGGCATCCTGGGGCTGGCGGCCCGGCTCCTGGGGGCCGAAGCGGTGCTCCTGGCCGACCTCAACCCCCTGTGCGTCACCACCAGCCGCCACAACGCCGAGATCAACGGCCTGGAGGTGGCCGTGGCCGAGGGTCAGGCCCAGGATTTCCTGTGCCAGCCGGCCGGCCTGGTGCTGGCCAACGTGCACATGGAGGTGCAGGAGCGCCTGCTGTCTGGCCCCGAGGCCTTGGAGGGCAAGCGCGACCTGATCCTCAGCGGGGTGATGCGCTCCCAGCGCGGCCGCCTGGAGGACCGCCTGCGCGAACTGGGCTACGCCATCCTGGAGCGCCGGGAGGCCGAGCAGACATGGTTCAGCCTGTGGGCCCGGCGCACGTTTGGCTAAGGTTAACCGGATATTAATGCCCCCCGGGCCGCCCTCCGGGTTGACAACCCCCCAAGGCCGTGATAAAGGTCAACCATGAAGTCTTTCAAGGAGACCGGGGCCATGTTGTCCGCCCAGTCCAACACCGCCGTCAGCCAGCGCCGCCAAGGCGCCGTCTTGTCCTGCCTATCCGCCTTGGGCCTAGACTACCTCGTAGTAGTATCCCCCTGCATCCTGATTAGCCTGCCCCTATAGGGGCCGCAAACCGCAGCACAACCCAGTTTTTACAATCAGGCCCGTAGCGCTTTTATTAGTCACGGGCAGCCAGGTTTCAGAGCCATCCAGGCGCGTCGGTTTTTATGAAACCGCCGGCCCCAGGCACCCAGGAGGAAGCGATCATGGCAACTCAACAGCATCAGCAGCGCACGGTCCGAGCTAGCCGGCGGCCAGCCCCTTGGGGCGCCTTCGCGGCCGCGAACAACCCCCTGCCCCTGGTCCCCGCCCGTCTGGTACGCCTATCCCCGCGAGTAGACCTCCTGATTATTCTGCCCCGCTAGGGGCCCCAAGCCGAACCACAACCAGTATGACCACGCGGCCGGCCCCGGGGCTGGCCCCCCAGCGACGGCGCCAGCGGCGCCCCCAGCGGCGATCGGCAGTCCCCCCAAGCCCAGGCAAGGGCAGGGAGCGCCACCCGCCAGAGCAGTAAGGATGAACGGCATGACACTGCCCAGCGACGCCATTAAAAGCGGCCTGATGCGAGCCCCCCAGCGCTCGCTGCTCAGGGCCACGGGCCTTAAGCCCCAGGACATCAAACGCCCCTTCATCGGCATAGCCAACTCCTGGACCGAGGTGGTGCCCGGGCACGTGCACCTGGACCGCCTGTCCAAGCTGGTAAAACGCGGGGTGCGCGAGGCCGGGGGGCAGCCCTTCGAGTTCCACACCATGGCCATCTGCGACGGCCTGGCCATGGGGCATGAGGGCATGCACGCCTCCCTGCCCAGCCGCGAGGTGGTGGCCGACACCGTGGAGCTGATGACCAAGGCCCACGGTTTCGACGCCCTGGTGCTCATCGCCTCCTGCGACAAGATCGTGCCCGGCATGCTCATGGCCGCGGCCCGCCTGGACCGGCCGGCCATCATGGTCACCGGCGGCCCCATGCTGGCCGGCGACCATCGCGGCCAGGTGGTGGACTTGATCACCGTCTTCGAGGGCGTGGCCAAGGTGAAGAACGGCCAGATGAGCCCCGAGGAGTTGGAGGAACTGGAGGCCAAGGCCTGCCCCGGCCCCGGCAGTTGCGCGGGCATGTTCACGGCCAACACCATGGCCTGCATCACCGAGGCCCTGGGGCTTAGCCTGCCCGGCTGCGCCGCCGCCCTGGCCGAGGAGGGCGACAAGGACGAGATCGCCTATCTGAGCGGCCAGAAGATCATGGAGCTTTTGGCCAAAAATCTGCGGCCCTCGGCCATCCTCACCGCGCCGGCCTTTGAGAACGCCTGCCGGGTGGACCTCTGCCTGGGCGGCTCCACCAACACCGCCCTACATCTGCCCGCCATCGCCCACGAGGCTGGCGTGGACTTCGGCCTGAAGGATTTCGACCGCCTGGCCCGCCAGACCCCCCACCTGGTCTGCATGAGCCCCGCCGGACCCATGCGCATGCAGCACCTGCACCAGGCCGGCGGCGTGGGCGCGGTGATGAAGCGCCTGGAAAAGAGCCTGCACCTGGATCTGCCCACGGTGAACGGCGGTCCCTTGGCCGCCTACCTGCCCCATCAGGTGGCGGCGGTGGAGCACCAGGGACAGGCCGTGATCCACGAACTGACCGACCCGGTGCACGCCGAGGGCGGCATCGCGGTGCTCTTCGGCAACCTGGCGCCCGAGGGCGCGGTGGTCAAGCAGACCGCCGTGGCTCCGGCCATGCTCAAGCACCAGGGGCCGGCTCGGGTCTTTGACAACGAGGAGGCGGCGGTTGAGGCGGTTAGCCAGGGCCTGGTCAATCCCGGCGAGGTGCTGGTGGTGCGTTACGAGGGTCCCGCCGGCGGCCCTGGCATGCGCGAGATGCTGGCCCTGACCAGCCTGATCAGCGGCGGCGACCTGGACGGCCAGGTGGCCCTGATCACCGACGGCCGCTTTTCCGGCGGCAGCCGTGGCGCGGCCATCGGCCATGTCTCGCCCGAGGCGGCGGCCGGCGGCCCCATGGCCCTGGTGCAGGACGGCGACCAGATACGCATCGACATCCCCGGGCGCCGTCTGGAGCTTGTGGTGGACGAGGCGCAACTGGCCTCGCGCCGCCAGGCCTGGCGCCGGCCGGCCCCCAAGTTCAAGAAGGGCGCCCTGGCCCGCTACGCCGCCCTGGTCACCAGCGCCGCCCAGGGGGCCGTGCTGCGGGACGCCTGCGGCGACGAATAAATCACCAAAGCCGCCGCCGAGGCATCGGCGGTCCGGCCGGAGAGAAGATAAAATGTCCAGCCAAGCACACAAGAGTTCCCGCCGCGCCCCCCGCGCCCAGCATAGCGGGGCCGACGCGGTCATCGCCAGCCTGCACTCCCAGGGAGTGGAGGTGGTCTTCGGCATGGTGGGCGGGCAGATCATGCCCGTCTACGACGCCCTGCACCGCGACGGTAATCTGCGCCACATCATCGTGGGCCACGAGCAGGGCGGCGCCCACATGGCCGAGGGCTTTGCCCGGGCCACGGGCAAGGCCGGCGTGGTGATGACCACCAGCGGCCCCGGGGCCACCAACCTGGTCACCGGCCTGGCCGACGCCATGATGGACAGCACCCCGGTGGTGGCCATCACAGGCCAGGTGCCCAGCCACCTCTTGGGCAACGACGCCTTTCAGGAAGCCGACATGCGCGGCATCACCATGCCCATCACCAAGCACAACTACCAGCTCACCGGAGCCGACCAGGTGGCCCCGGTGTTCGCCGAGGCCTTCCGCCTGGCAGTGAGCGGTCGGCCCGGCCCGGTGCTCATCGACCTGCCCAAGGACGTCACCGTGTCCCAGACCGACCTGGCCACCGCTGGCCCTCGCCTGGCCGGGGCGCGGGGCGCGGTGGCCAAGGGGCACCCCATGCAGATCGAGCGCGCCCTGAAGCTGATCAAGAACTGCCGCCAGCCGGTGATCCTGGCCGGCGGCGGGGTGATCCACGCCCAGGCCTGCGACGAACTCAAGGCCCTGGCCGAGTATCTGGACCTGCCGGTGACCAGCACCCTGATGGGCCTGGGCAACTTCCCCAGCGCCCACCCCCTGAGCCTGGGCATGCCCGGCATGCACGGCACCGGCTACGCCAACCTGGCCCTGTACAACAGCGACGTCTTGATCTGCGTGGGCTGCCGCCTGGACGACCGCGTCACCGGCAAACTGGAGGCCTTCGCCCCCAATGCCAAGCTGATACACATCGACGTGGACGCATCCGAGATCAGCAAGTGCCTGCCGGCGCTGGTGCCCATCGTGGGCGATGCCAAGCCGGTCTTGGCCGCGCTCCTGGAGGGCGCCCGCGCCTGGGAGAGCCGGCCGGACTTCGGCGCCTGGCACAAGGTCATGGCCACCTGGCGCCAGAAATACCCCATGGGTTTTCGCCAGAAGGACGGCGTGATCCTGCCCCAGCAGGCGGTGCAGGAGATCAACGCCCTCATGGGCGAGGACGACATCGTGGTCACCGGCGTGGGTCAGCACCAGATGTTCACCGCCCAGTATTACAACTTTAAGAAGCCGCGCACCCTGATCACCAGCGGCGGTCTGGGCACCATGGGCTTCGGCCTGCCGGCGGCCATCGGCGCCAAGGTGGCCCTGCCCCAGCGCCGGGTGGTGTGCATCGACGGCGACGGCTCGTTCTTGATGAACGTGCAGGAGTTGTGCACGGCGGTGCGCTACCGCATCCCCGTGGTGGTGGTGGTGCTGAAAAACGGCAACCTGGGCATGGTGCGCCAGTGGCAGCACATGTTCTTCGAGCAGCGCCACTCCCAATCCAACCTGGCCTGCCCCCCCTACGACCAGGTGGCCGCGGCCTTCGGCGCCCTGGGCCGGCGGGTGGAGCGCCCCGAGGACCTCTCCCCCAGCCTGCGCTGGGCCTTCGCCTCGGCCGAGGAGAAGCAGCTGCCGGTGGTGCTGGACGTCATGGTGGACCCCGAGGAGGCGGTGCTGCCCATGGTGCCGGCCGGCGAGTCCAACATCAACTTCATCCCCTGCCAGGTGGAGGGCCGCTAATGGAACGCTTGAACCCCATGGCGGTCTTGGTGCGCAACGAGCCCGGCGTGCTGGCCAGGGTGGCGGGACTGTTGGCCCGGCGCGGCTTCAACATCCACAGCTTGGCCGTGGGCGAGACCGAGACCCCGGACATCTCGCGCATGAGCATCGTGGTCAGCGGCGACTCGGCGGTGCGCGAGCAGGTCATCAAACAGCTGCGGCGACTGGTGGACGTCATCCGCGTCACCGACCTCACCGGCCGGCCCCACGTGGAGCGCGGCCTGGCCCTGATCAAGGTGACGGCCCCCCGGGAGCGGCGCAGCGAGATCATCGAGCTGGCCAACATCTTCCGCGCGGCCATCACCCACGTGGACCAGGGCAACATGATCGTGGAGGTCAGCGGCAACAGCAACAAGATCGAGGCCATGATCGACATGATGCGCCCCTTCGGCATCCTGGAGATGGTGCGCACCGGCCAGATCGTCATGGCCCGAGGCCAGGCGGCGGTGCGGGTGGCTGGCCAGGCCATGCCCCTGCTGGGCGACGAGCCCGAGCCGGGGCAGGACGACGACGATGACATTGAAGGCATACAATCCAAATAACCACGGAGAATGATGATGAGCGCCACGGTTTACTACGAGAAAGACGCGAACTTAAGCCAGCTCAAGGGCAAGAAGATATGCGTGCTGGGTTACGGCAGCCAGGGACGCGCCCACGCCATGAACATGCACGACAGCGGCCTCGATGTTACCGTGGGCGTGCGCCCCGGCGGCAAGGGCGACAAGCAGGCCCAGGCCGACGGGCTGAAAACCCAGCCCCTGGCCCAGGCGGTGGGGGACGCCGACCTGATCGCCTTCCTGCTGCCCGACCCGGTGCAGCCGGCGGTGTATCGTGAGTTCGTGGAGCCGGTCTGCCGCCCTGGCCTGACGCTGCTCTTTGCCCACGGCTTCAACGTGCATTACGGCCAGATTCTGCCCCCGGCCGAGGTGGACGTGATCATGGTGGCCCCCAAGGGTCCCGGCAAGCTGGTGCGCGACCTCTACGCCGCCGGCCAGGGCGTGCCCTGCCTGGTGGCCATCGAGCAGGACGCCTCGGGCCAGGCGCTGAAAAACGGCCTGGCCTACGCCCTGGCCATCGGCGGCGCGCGGGCCGGCGTGTTGCAGACCAGCTTCCGCGAGGAGACCGAGACCGATCTCTTCGGCGAGCAGGCCGTGCTCTGCGGCGGCCTTAGCTCCCTGCTCAAGATGGGCTTCGAGACCCTGGTGGAGGCTGGCTACGCCCCGGAGATGGCCTATTTCGAGTGCGTCAACGAGCTGAAGTTGATCATCGACCTGATTTACCAGGGCGGGCTCAAGCACATGCGCCACTATGTCAGCGAGACCGCCAAGTGGGGCGACATCACCTGCGGCCCCAAGGTCATCGACGAGCACGTGCGCGGCAACATGAAAAAGCTCCTGGATGACATCCAGACCGGCGTCTTCGCCCGCGACTGGGTGCTGGAGAACCAGGCCAACCGCCCGGTGTACCGCGCCCTGCTCAAGCGCGAGGCCGAGCACCCCGTGGAAGAGGTTGGCGACCGCCTGCGCTCCATGATGAAGTGGCTGGGCTAGCCCCTAGTTGTGTGTCGGAGAAAGCCATCCATGGCTTTCTCCTCTTGGCGCTTGCCAAAAGTAAATTTTGGCAAGCTTCCGAAATGGCGCCAAAAAAGTTGGCGCCATTTCGGGCGGGCCGTCCTTGGCCCGGCTAGGAGCCTGTCGCGGAAAGACTTCGACAGACTCCTAGCCGGTAGTATGGCATGACCCGTCCAGGCCCGGCCCCGCGCCGGGGTTGGACGGGCCGGGCGCCCATGGCGTCAGCCGCCACTTTTGGATAGACTCATAAGGTGTGCCGTCCCTGGCCTCATCACCCAAGGAGAAGGTCCCCAGAATGCCAACCTTGCTCGATAAAATCTGGCAGGCCCACGTGGTGCGCCAGCCCCAGGGCCAGCCGGAGCTGCTCTACGCCGATCGCCATCTGGTGCACGAGGTGACCTCGCCCCAGGCCTTCGAGGGCTTAAGGCTCAAGGGTCGCCGGGTGCGCCGGCCGGACCTGACCCATGCCGTGGTGGACCACGTGGTGCCCACTAAAGGCCGCGACGTCCTGCCCTGGGCCGACGAGGTGGCCTTCAAGCAGCTCCAGGCCCTGCGCGCCAACTGCCAGGAATTCGGCATTTCGCTGCTGGACATCAGCGACCCCCGCCAGGGCGTGATCCACGTATGCATGCCCGAGCTGGGGCTGACCCTGCCGGGCAACACCATCTTCTGCGGCGACAGCCACACCACCACCCACGGGGCCTTCGGGGCCCTGGCCTTTGGCATCGGCACCAGCGAGGTGGAGCACATCCTGGCCACCCAGACCCTTCCCCAGATGAAGCCCCGCACCCTGGCCGTGCGGGTGGAAGGGCAGTTGCCGGCGGGGGTGGTGGCCAAGGACCTCATCCTCTATATCATCGGCCAACTGGGCGTGGCCGGCGGCACCGGGCACGTCATCGAGTTCATGGGCCAGACCGTGCGCGATCTGTCCATGGAGGGCCGGCTCACCCTGTGCAACATGGCCGTGGAGTGCGGGGCGCGCGGCGGCCTGGTGGCCCCGGACGAGACCACCTTCGCCTTTCTGCGCGGCCGGGCCTTGGCGCCCCAGGGCGCTGATTTCGAGGCCGCCGTGGCCCACTGGCGCACCCTGTTCAGCGACCCGGGCGCCCGCTTCGACCGCCAGGTGGACATCGACGCCAGCGGCCTCAAGCCCCAGGTGACCTGGGGCACCCACCCCGGCCAGGAGATGGCCATCGATCAAAAAGTGCCGGACCCGGCTTCCTTCCGTCAGCCCGACGACCAGAAGGCCGCCGCCCGCGCCCTGGATTACATGGGCCTCAAGCCCGGCCAGGCCTTGAGCGACGCGGCCGTGGACGTGGTCTTTATCGGCTCCTGTACCAACGGCCGCCTGGAGGACCTTCAGGCCGCCGCGGCGGTGCTAAAGGGGCGTCGGGTGGCCAGCGTGGTCACGGCCCTGGTGGTGCCCGGCTCGGGCCAGGTCAAGGCCCAGGCCGAGGCCCTGGGCCTGCACGAGGTCTTCCTGGCCGCCGGCTGCCAGTGGCGCGAGCCTGGTTGCAGCATGTGCCTGGGCATGAACCCCGACACCCTGACCCCTGGCCAGCGCTCGGCCTCCACCAGCAACCGCAACTTCGAGGACCGCCAGGGACGCGGCGGGCGCACCCATCTGTGCTCCCCGGCCACGGCCGCCGCCGCCGCCGTGGCCGGCCGCTTCGTGGACCCGCGCCAATACATATAGGAGCCGCCATCATGCAGAAATTCACCACCTTCAGCGGACTGGTGGCCCCCCTGGACCGGGCCAACGTGGACACCGACCAGATACTGCCCAAGCAGTTTCTCACCCGCGTGGAGAAGAGCGGCTGGGGCCAGTACGCCTTTTACAACTGGCGCCATCGCCCCGACGGCAGCCTGGACCCAGCTTTCGTGCTCAACCAGCCCCGCTACCAGGGGGCCTCCGTCCTGCTGGCCCGCGAGAACTTCGGCTGCGGCTCCAGCCGCGAGCACGCCCCCTGGGCCTTGCTGGACTTCGGCTTCCGGGTGGTCATCGCGCCGTCCTATGCCGTGATCTTCAAGAACAACTGCTTCCAGAACGGGTTGTTGCCCATCGAGCTGGAGGCCCAGATGCTCGACGAGTGGTACCGACGGGTGCAAGCCCAGGAGGGCTACCGCATCCAGGTGGACCTCAAGGGGCAGATACTCAGCGGCGGCGACGGCTTTGCCTGCCAGTTCGGCATCGACCCCTTCCGCAAGCGCTCGCTGCTGGAGGGCCTGGACGACATCGGTCTGACCCTGGAGCACGAGGCGGCCATCAAGGCCTACGAGGACGCACATCGCCAGCCCTGGCAGGCCGCCGTGGCCGGCCCAACCAAGTGAGGATGTAAGAGCATGCCCCCCAAGCCCTATCAGGTGGCGGTGATCGGCGGCGACGGTATCGGCCCGGAGGTGGTGGCCGCCTCCCTGAAGGTCCTACAGGCCACCGGGATCGCCTTTGACTTTAAAAGCTATGAGGCCGGCGATGGCTGCCTGGCCGCCACGGGCGTGGCCCTGCCCCAGGCCACCCTGGCCGGCGCCCTGGCCGCCCAGGCGGTGCTCTTCGGCGCGGCGGGCAACTCGGCGGCCGACGTGATCCTGCGCCTGCGGGCCGAGCTGGGCACCTTCGTCAACCTGCGCCCGGCCAAGGCCTACGCCGGCGTGGATTGCCTGCACCCGGCCACGGACCTGATGATCGTGCGCGAGAACACCGAGTGCATCTACGCCGGGCACGAGAACGTGCTCACCCCGGAGGTGACCATCGCCACGCGGGTGATCACCGTGGCGGCCAGCGAGCGCATCGCCCGCTTCGCCCTGGACTGGGCCGGCCAGCACGGCCGGTCCACGGTCACGGCGGTGCACAAGGCCAACGTGCTGCGCAAGAGCGACGGCCTGTTCCTGGCCTGCTGCCGCCGGGTGGCCCAAGGCTATCCGGCGCTTAAATACGAGGAGGCCTTGGTGGACTCGGTGGCCATGCGCATGGTGCTTGACCCCAGCCAGTTCCAGGTGATCGTCACCACCAACCTCTTCGGCGACATCCTCTCCGACCTGGCGGCCGGGCTCATCGGCGGACTGGGCCTGTGCCCCAGCGCCAACCTGGGCTTGGAGCACGCCCTGTTCGAGCCCGTGCACGGCTCGGCGCCGGACATCGCCGGCCAGGGGCTGGCCAACCCCACGGCGGCCATCCTGTGCGGGGCCATGATGCTCAGGCACCTGGGCGAGAGCGAGGCCGCGGCGCGGGTGGAAAAGGCCATGGAAGAGTGCCTGGCCGCCCACCAGACCACCAGCGACCTGGGCGGCAAGCTTTCCACCGATCAGGCCGCCCAGGCGGTCATCGCCAGGCTGTGAGCCGGGGAGGGGCCATGTCCAGGAATCTGACCCGGCGAGGTGGGCGGGGGCTGGCGCTGTGCGCCCTGGCCCTGCTGGCGCTGCTATTACTGGGCTGCGCCCACGGCAATCTGGAAGGCGAGGGCGAGGTCACGCTCTTCCAGGTCTCCACCATCGACGCGCTCATGGACGGGGCCTACCAGGGGCAGGTCAGCTTTGGCCAACTGGCCCGGCAGGGCGACCTGGGCCTGGGCACCTTCGAGGCCCTGGACGGCGAGATGGTGGCCCTGGATGGCAAGTTCTACCAGGTCAAGTCCGACGGCCGGGTGCTGGCGGTGGACCCGGCCATGAAGACGCCATTCGCCAACGTGGTGCGCTTTAGGCCCCAGCGCACCCTTCAGCTGCATGGCACCCTGGACCTGGAGCAGCTCTACCGGGCCATCGACCAGACCCTGCCCAGCCCCAACCTGTTCTACGCGGTGCGCATCGACGGCGCCTTTTCCCATGTAAAGACCCGCAGCGTGCCGGCCCAACACCGCCCCTATCCCAAGCTGGTGGAGGTGGTCAAGCAGCAGAGCGTCTTCGAGTTCAACCAGGTGCGGGGAACGGTGCTGGGCTTTCGTTGCCCGGCCTTTGTCAAGGGCGTCAACGTGCCCGGTTGGCATGTGCACTTCATCGACCAGGCGCGGGACGCCGGCGGACACGTGCTGGGGCTGAGCGTCACGGACCCGCGCGTGCAGATAACCGTGGCCAGCCGCTTTGTCATGGTGCTGCCCCAAGAGGGCGAGTTCATGCGCAGCGACCTGGCCGTGGACCGGGGCGAGGACCTCAAGCAGGTGGAAAAGGGGCGCTAGGGCCGCTTGGCGGGCCGGGTTTGGCCTCGGCGGCGGATGGCGGGGCGGGAACCGGCCCGGGGGTTATTTTTTGGCTCATCCGGATCTTGCGTACATAGGCCTTGAAAGGAAGTGGACAATCAGGATTTCCTCTTTGATGTCATTGGGTTTAGTCAAAGAGGAGCACCGTCATGTCCACGAGCTTGTTGTATCACGGGTTTGGCGTTCGG
>JAZDIQ010000038.1:0-47527 GCA_043804825.1 Pseudomonadota bacterium | reverse complement strand
CAGGGCGGTTGCAACCCCAGACCAAGAGCCAGAAGCTCGCCAGCGTCCATGATCGCTCCTTGCTTCAACACGGACATGAGGATCAATGCATCATGGAGCCTGAACTATACCAATTCCACAGGAAATGACGAAGAGGCTTTTTTCCTTTGTGGCTATGACATCCTCGGCCAACTTACGCTTTTGCTCGGCTATGTTTCTGCGTCTCCGCATGGCCAGCAGTGCGGCTATCATGCAGGTCTGCAAGATGATCAATGCAATGAACCCGATAACGTAATCCCTGTAGTCATCCCATATGGACGAGGGACGATTGATGACAACGCTACCCTCGGGCAGTTTGCGATCACCTACTCCCCAGCGTTGGAGCTGCGTCCAGTTGAAATTGGGCGTAATCAGGATTGGAAGAGTTGCCAGGGGGCGAGCGAAAGGAAACTTGCCGTCGAGGATATCGAGGGCCAGTTTGGCGGCGCGGGCGCCCTCGGCCCCGTAGCTTATCATGGAGCCGCCGACCAGCAGAGGGGTGATCTCGTCATAGACGCCAAACACTGGGGCATTGGCCTTCTTGGTGAGAGCGATGGCGGCATCCCTGGGGACAAAGGAACTCCCCGTCTTGTCCTTATAGAGGGCGACATAGATCACGATGGTTTCCGGGGAGAGGGAACCGATCCGTTGCTGGGTCTCCTCGTAGGTGAGACTGCTGCTGTATTCAAATTCTAGCCTGCCAGCCAAGGGAGCGAACTGGCTCTTAGCATCCCGTTCCCAGCGCTGTTCATCTACTCCAGCCCCCAACACGACAAAAACCCGCTTGGTCTGCGGGAACAGGGACAACCCCACCTCAAGGGTCCCTTTAAAGTCTAGGACGCTCGGTATTTGAACGATTCGGCGCGTTGTCTCAATGGCATCGAGCGCGTTGGCTGAGAGGACCGCCAGGAGAGGCGTTTCAGGCAGGAGGTTCCGGCCTTCATTCAAGATGAAATCCCTTGCCAAGCCTTCCACGGTGATGATCAGATCGATCTTCTTGTCCGCATATTTCCTGTGGAGCAGATCAAGCAATTGCTGCCTGTACTCCGGACCGGTGTTGCGTATCAAGTCCAGGTGTTCAAAATGCAACCGATTGACTGGGAAGCCGGCGCCTTCCATGACAGAGAAAAAGGCGGAAAGGTTCTTTCGATATGCCGGCAGGTAATAGCCTGCGGAGTAGAGGAGCAATATGGATTTGGAGGAAGACGATGGCAATATCTGGGGTGGTGTCTGTGCGGGGGCCGAAGCCTCGTTAGCTCCCCAGAGCAAAAGGCTCAAAGCAAATAGGCAGAGCAGCCCAACCCCTCGTAAGGATTTGCTCGAGCGGCCGAGCATGGCCTCCTCCCAATTGTGCGAGCCTTGTATCGGAAATGATGAACGCCATACTTATAATCCCACATCAACCGCGCTAAAAACAAACGTATCCGCATAAGATATGGATATTCTCGCTGGCAAGGGACCCAGTTTCAGGCCGCTAACGCAGGGGTGGCTAGGCTTTGGAGACCCCGGAGGCCAGCGCTAGTCTTGGAGGGATTTGTATCACTTGACACCCCCGTAGGCTAGAGATACCATGCTCCCATCGGGTGCCCACCTGACTTCCCCGCCCAGCTCGGAGTTTTTCCGGGTTGGGCGATACTTCTTTATCACCACCGCAGAATTATCGTTGGTCCCTGCTGGAGCAGGGCCTGGGCCGGCGGCTATCCGCAGCCGATCTGGCGGCATACCTCGGCCTGGACATCGATGAGGTCAGGCGCAACTACGTTTTTTATGGCGGGGTGCGGCGGACCCTTCGTGGACGCATTCTGTTTTTTGAGCGCTCGGTTCTGCGAGCGCTGAGCGGAGAAGACGGCCATGCCCTCCAAGATAATAAAGCGCGGACGGACCCGCTGGATGGGCAGAGTCCAGAAGGACGGCCAGATCAAACAGAAGCTGTTCGAGACCAGGGCGGCGGCCCTGGCCTGGGAGGTAGAGCAAAGGGACGCGGATTGGACGACCCCCACGGGCTCCTGCGCCCTGCTGGAGTGGGCTAGTAAGTACCTGGATCACGTGCGCGTGCGCCACGCCGAAAAGACCTACCAGGGAAAGCGGGCCGCGTTCATGCGCCTACTGAAAGCGTTCCCTCCCGAGATGAAAGCCAGCGCCCTGAAGCCGCCTCACTTTCTCCAACACCTTCAACGCCAAGCCCAACAGCGCTCCGGCTATGCCGCCAACAAGGACCGCAAGAACCTGGCCACCGCCTGGGGCTGGGGGATTAAATGCCTAGGGCTGCCCACACCCAACCCGGTGGCCCAGGTGGAGAAGTTCGGCGAAGAGCGCCAGCCGCGTTACGTCCCGCCCGAGGAACACTTCTGGCAGATATACGAGTTGGCCCAGGGGCAGGATCAGGTCATGCTGGCCACCCTGCTTTTTCTGGCTGCCCGGCGTGGCGAAGTCTTCCGGCTCACCTGGGCTGACGTGGACTTCGGGCGCAAGCGCGTGCGCCTGGCCACTAGGAAGCGGCGGGACGGAACGCTAGAACATGACTGGCTGCCCATGGCCGAGGACTTGGCCCGGCAGTTGCTCTGGTGGTGGGAGAACCGCACTTTCAAGGACGCGGTACACGTCTTCCTGTGTGAGGACGACACCCCATTCTGTAAAGAGTATTACGGCCAGCCCTTCTTGCAGCGGCGGCACCTTATGGCGCGCCTGTGCCGGCGTGCCGGGGTGCGGCCCTTTGGCTTCCACGCCATCCGCCATCTGACAGCCACGATCCTATATGGAAGGGGTTACCCCGAAAGCGTGATTCAGGCCATCTTGCGCCACCGCAGCCCGCACACCACGGCGCGTTACCTAAAGAGCCTGGGGTTGGAGGAGGCCCGTCCCGCCCTGGATAGCCTGGGCCGCAAGGGCGCAAAGGTCATCGAATTTAAGCGTAGCGGCGAGGGTGGAGAATGAGGGCGGCCGGGCAAACCGTTTCCGCCAAAACGAAGCGGGCTGGGCATTGAGCCCAACCCGTTGTAATCATTTGGCGTCCCCAACGGGATTCGAACCCGTGTCGCCGGCGTGAAAGGCCGGTGTCCTGGACCTGGCTAGACGATGGGGACGTGACGGGAACTGATTGGGCCGTGCGTGATTCGAACACGCGACTCTCTGCTTAAAAGGCAGATACTCTACCTACTGAGTTAACGGCCCGCACCGACGAATTCGATTTCATACCATGGTGCCCCAGGGGTGTCAAGCCAAGGCGCCACCTCCGCGCCAGGCAGGGCCTAGGCCGATATATACATTTTAAGTTTAGCACACCGCGCCAGGTCTGGGGCGGCGGAGAGCCCCGCCGCGCGGCGGGGTTTGATCTTGCCTCCAGGCGGTTGCCGGGGCTAAACTGCCCCCGCGGTTTAGCCGATCGCGGCCCTAACGCGCCGCGCCACCCAGCACATCGCCGGGGCCTGGTCCCAAGGCTGGCCCGGCGGGGGAGAAGAGCATGCCCGACAGCGAGATCAAGGCCGGTCTCGGCGGCGAGAGCCGGGCCGTGGTGTCCCGCCAGGATTTGGCCAGCGCCTATGGCAACCCCGGGGTGGACGTGATGTCCTCCATGACCCTGATGACCCTCTTGGAGCAGGCGGCCATCAGCGCCTTGGCCGGCCACCTGGGGCCGGGCCAGATGACCGTGGGCGCCCGCATGGAGATGGACCACCTGGCCCCCACTCCCGAGGGCTTCACGGTGACGGCCCGGGCCGTGCTCAGCGAGGTGGCCGGGCGCAAGCTGGTCTTCAGCATTACGGCCAGCGATGGCCTGGACACCGTGGCCCGGGCCACCCACATACGCTACGTGGTGGAGAGCCAGCGCTTCCTCCAGGGCGTGGCCGACAAGCTGAGCCGGCGCTGAACGGCCCGCCCGCTCCCTGTGGCACCCCCGGCCAGAAAGTGGCGGGGCGGGCCTGCCGTGGCGGGGCCGCGCCAGGGAGGCGCGGTCAGAAACCCGTTGACCGTTTTGCGCCTCCCTGGTAAGTAACATCAATATTTTAAGATAAATGTGCCAACCGGCCCGCCGCGCGCCCTGGGCCAGGGGATCAACCATGAGCGAAATCAAGAATCAGCTTCATTTGGAAGACGAGTTCACCTTTGCCTGCCACAAGGGTTTGAAGTGCTATCGCTCCTGCTGCCGGGACGTCACCATCTTCCTCACGCCCTATGACGTCATCCGTATGAAGAAGGCCGTGGGCCTGACCGCCACGGAGTTCTTGGCGCAGTATACGGACATGGTCATCATGCCCAGCAAACACCTGCCCATGGTGCAACTGCGCATGAACCCCGAGGACAACCTGCAATGCTATTTCCTGCGCCCCCACGGCTGCGCCTATTATGACCACCGGCCCTGGGCCTGCCGCATGTTCCCCCTGGATGAGCGCTTCGAGGGCGGCTACAAGGTCATCCCCAGCCCCGAGCGCTGCCATGGCCTGGTGGAGGGCGATCAGTGGAAGGTCAAGGCATGGCTGATGGACCAGGGCGCCACCCAATCCAAGGAGATGGACGGCTCCTATGACTCCTTCGCCGCCAACGAGTTTTTGCGCGGGCTGGACATCACCAACGAGCAGATACAGAAGATGATCGTCACCTCGCTCTACGACATGGACGCCTTCCGCGACTTCGTGTTCAAGAGCACCTTCCTCAAGCGCTTTGAGCTGGAGCCCGAACTGATCGAGGCCATCAAGGTGGATGACACGGTGCTCCTGGAGCTGGGCTATGCCTGGGCGCGCTTTGGCCTGTTCGGCCAGAAGTCGCTCAAGCTCAAGGAGGGCGCCGACCAGGCCGGCGCCAAGAAGTAAATGCTGCCTCCTCTTCAGGACAAGCGCTTCCATGACCTGGGGACCGGGGGCTTCCAGTTCGCCTGCCATCCGGGCGTGTCCTGCTTCAACCAGTGTTGCCGCAAGCTGGAGCTGTGGCTGACCCCCTATGACGTGCTGCGCCTCAGGCGGCGTTTGGGGCTCTCCAGCGAGGAGTTCATCGAGCGCCACAGCGAGGTGGAGGCCGGCCAGAACGGCTGGCCCATGCCCAGGTTGTTGATGCGCGCCGACCACCCCGAGCGCGTTTGCCCCTTCCTGGCCGAACAAGGCTGCACGGTCTACGAGGACCGTCCCGGAGCCTGCCGCACCTATCCCCTGGGGCGGGCCACCAAGGGCGGCCGGGACGGCGGCCCCAGCGAGGAGGGCTTCTTCCTGGTGCGCGAGGAGCACTGCCAGGGCTTTGCCGAGGGGCGTCTGTGGCAGCCCCGGGAGTGGATCCAGGACCAGGGACTGGAGACCTACAACGCGGTCAACGACCAGTTCCTGCCCATCATCACCCGTCAGGCCCCGGACGCCAACCCCCAGGTCATCGCCCAGAAGATGCGCATGTTCTTCATGGCCTGCTACGACCTGGAGGCCTTCAGCAAGTTCGTGCAGACCACCAGGTTTGGTCAGCTTTTCGTGGTGCCGGCCCTGCGCCTGGAGTTGGCGGCCAGTAACGACCTGGAGCTTTTGCGCCTGGGCTTCGACTGGCTGCGCTTCGCCATCTTCGGTGACGCCACCATGGTGCTGCGCGAGGGGGCCGGGCAGGGGCGCTAAGCCATAAAGCAAGCGCTTTGAGAATTCTTGGCCCTTTGCCTGCGCGGCGTTTTCATCCCCAATAAAACACGGGCGGGGGCCATCCCCGCCCGCGACATTTAAAGCAAAAGATTTAGACGGCTGACGGCCGCCGCCGAGGCGGGCTAATCCTCCTCGGGAGGGCGCTTGTCCGGGGCGCCGGCGCCGGTGTAGCCGGCGCGGGTGCGGATGCGGGCGTCCAGCTCAGCTTGGTTGTCGCGCAAGAAGCGCAGACTCTTCTCGGCCGCCTCCACCAGGCTCTCGCGCTGCCCCTCGGCCAGCAGCCCGCCGGGCAGCAGCAGGTGGTGCCGGGCCAGGAAGGCCACGATCTCGTCCTCGGCGTCCAACTCCACCCCGAAGCGCTGGGCCAGTTCCATCAGGCGCTCCCCGAACTCCTGGGGGTGCTCCAAGAGCTCCACGGGCAGGCCGGTCTCGTAGGCCAGGGCCTGGCCGCGCCCCGGCGGCAGGGCTGAGCCGCTGATCAGGTCCAGGGCGTGGGCCAACTGGTGCAGCACCGTGGACTCATCGGCCTGGGGGCTCAGGGCCAAAAAGATTTGCCCCGGCGCCAGCACGCGGGTCTTCTGGGGGTTGATCATGATGCCGCCGGCGCCCTGGGGGGCGGTTTCCTGGCCATAGAGCCCCAGGGCCAGGTAGGCCTCCAGGTCCTTTATCACCACCTCGTAGGTCTTGCCGGCCGGGCTCTGGGCCTGGAGGTCGGCGGCCATCTGACAGGCCCGGGGGTGGTCGCAGGCCGGCAGGCCCATGATCATCTGGGCGGCCTGGTAGGGATCAAGGTTGATGCGCTCGGCCACCAGCTCGGATTCGCGGCCCAGATGGCATTTTTTGAATTTCTTGCCGCTACCGCAGGGGCAGGAGGCGTTGCGCTCTATTTTACTGAAATCCATGACTAACTAAACCTTGCTCCACCGGGCCGCCCCGGGCATACCCTAATCGTTGACGATCTGGTCCTTGCCGGCCTCGGAGGTGTTCACCGGGAAGGGGCCGGTCTGGCCGGTCTCGGGGTCGTAGCGGTGCCGGTAGCTGGCCTTGATGCCGATCTTCTTGAAGGTGTGGTCCCAGCCACGCTGGTAGTAGCTGCATTCGTCGTTGAAGCAGATGTACTGGTGCTCGCTGCCCCAGCTGGCGGTGGCCGGCGAAACCCATTTGCTTAAGCCTTGGCCGCAATGGGGGCAGGTTAGCTTGTCTTCTTGGCTCATCGGTCTCTCCTTGGAGATATAGGCAGGTGTCAAAATCCTGCGCCGGAGGATGATACCCCCCGGCGCAGGTGAAGTCCATCCATGCCTATATGATAACCATCCCCGAGCCGAGCGCTACAGCCCCTGGGCGGCCACCACGTTGCGGTTCAGGGCCGCGGTATTGGCATCCAGGCCAAAGGCCACGGCCATGAGCTGGGTGATGAACAATACCGGCATGTTGAGGTTGCAACCCAGCATGGCGTTGATGCGCGGCTGGTAGACCTCCAGGTTCATCTGGCACATGGGACAGGCGGTGCTGATCATGCTGGCCCCATGACTGGCCGCGTCGTCGATGATTTCCTTGGCCAGGGGCGCGCAGTTCTCGATCTCGGTGAGGAAGATGCCCGAGCCGCAGCATTTGACCCGGTGATCGAACTCCACCACCGTGGCCCCCAGGGCCTTCAAGATTTCGTCCTGGGTGCGGGGGTTTTCCTTGGAGTCGTACTCGCCGAAGGGGCGGGTGGTCTGGCAGCCGTAGTAGGAGGCCACCTTCACACCGGTCAGGGGACGGCTGACCATGGACCTGATCTTGTCCACGCCCACGTCGTGGTAAAGCACGTCCAAGAGATGGCGAGCCTTGAGCTTGCCCGAGTACTTGAGCCCGCCCTCGGCCAAAATGCCGTTGACCGTGGCCAGCAGCTGGGGGTCTTCTTTCAGGTGATGGTTCACCTTGTTCATCATGATGTAGCAGGAGGAGCAGGGGGCCACGATGTCCAGGCCGCCTTGGGCCTCGGCCAGGGCCAGGTTGCGGGCGTTGAGCACGATGGACTGCAATTCGGTGCCACCCACGTAGGAGATGGAGGCGCCGCAGCAGTTCCAGTCCTCGATCTCCTTGAGGTTCATCCCCAGAATCTTGGCCACGCCCTCGAAGCTGATCAGGTAGTGCGAGCCCGAGGCCTCCAACGAGCAACCGGAGTAGAGGAAGTAGTCCATGCTAGCCCTCCTTCCTGGCGCCCATGGCCTTGGCTTTGTCCAGCATCTTTTGCAGGTCCTTGATGCCCTTGATCTTGTGGCTGCTGGGGATAAAGAAATTGGGTGGGATGAAGAGCTTGGGGGTCAGGCGCTTGGCTTTCATCAGGGCCAGGCCGATGTCCACCATGGACAGGCTCTTCTTGAGGCCGGCGATCAGACCGTCCTTGAGGCAGTACTTGATCGGCACCGTGGCCTCGTCCACCCGGCCGGTCTCGTAGATGCCCTCCCAGAAGGCCTGGCCGAACTTCTTGGTCTCCTCGCGGGGAGTGATGCCATTTTCCAGGGCATAGTGGGCCAGGCCGTGCATCACGTCGATGACTGGGATGCCCCGGGGACAGCGCACCTTACAGGTGTAGCAGGAAGTGCAGAGCATGATGTCGGGGCAGTTGAGGACCTCCTGGCGGCGACCGGCGCGGATAAGGGTCCACAATTTGCGCGGAGAGTATTGCATCTTTTCGCGCAGGGGGCAGGTGGAGGCGCACACGCCGCACTGCATGCACACCTTGATCTCTGCCCCGGAGTCCACCTTCTCGTAGACCTCTTTGGCGAAGTCCTGCTGGTAGTCCATGGACATCCTCGCTTAGGATTGGTTACACAAAATATCGTTCATGCCCTGGCAAGGGTAAGGGGGCGCCGCCCCGGCTGGGGCGGGCCCCTTTCTATTGGCTAGAAGCCCTTGTAGGGGTTGGGTCCCACGGTGTCGATGGTTTCACTGAACTCGGCCAGGGTGCCCATCAGGGTTTCGACCTCGTTGATGCCCACCTCGGAGACCTTGATGCGGTCGGACTCCAGGGCCAGGCGGGTCAGCGTCTCGGAGATCTTGGACATGCGCACGTTGGCGATCTCGGAGCCCTTGATGAAGTGGCACTGGTAGTCGTCGCCGCGGCGGCAGCCGAACAGGCCCACGCCGTCGATGCCCTTGCTTAGCGCGTCGGCGATCCACACCAGGTTGACCGAGCCCAGGCAGCGCACATTGATGAAGCGGAAGATGGGCGACCAGGTCTTGCCCATGCGCGCGGCCATGTCGATCACCGGTAAAGCGTCGTTCTCGCAGACCAGGATCACCGCCCGGGGCTTCTCCTCGTCCTCCTCGGGCACCTCAATGGACTTGATCTGGCTGCCCACGATGTCCACGGAGTAGTTCTTGAAGGAGATGATGCGCTCGGGGCAGGCGCCCATGCACACGCCGCAGCGGCGGCAGCGGGTGGGGTTGGGCAGGGGGTTGGCCTTCTCGTCCTCGTTGATGGCGCCGAAGGGGCATTCCTCGGTGCAGCGCTTGCACTGGGTGCAACGCTGCATGGCGAACTCGGGGTAGGACTCGTCGCCGGAGCGGGGATGCACCGCGCAGCCCACCTCGGCCGCCCGGATCACCTGCACGGCCTTCATGGCCGCGCCCACGCCGTCCTCCTGGGCCTGGGTGACCCGCATGGGGCGGCGCACCGTGCCGGCGGTGTAGATGCCGGTGCGGCGGCTCTCGTAGGGGAAGCAGATGAAGTGGCTGTCGGGCATGGCGTACTTGAGGGTGGGCAGGTTGGGACCCTGACGGTAGGCCAGGTTCAGGATCGACCAGTCCTCGTTGGCGGCCTTGGCCGCGGCGGTGCGCGCGGCGGCCTCTTCCTGATCCTCGCCAAAGGCCACCAGGGGCGCGTCCACCACCATGGGGTTGTTGGGCTTCATGCCGGTGGCCAGGACCACCATGTCCAACTCTTCCAGGCTGACCTGCTCGTTAAGGAGCACGTCCTTGGTCTCCAGGGTCAGCTTGTCCGAGCCGGTGATGGTGGGGTAGGTCTCGTCGCGGCGGATGAAGATCACACCCTGGCGCTGGGCCTCGCGGTAGACCTCCTCGGACTGGCTGGGGGTGCGCACGTCCTTGTAGATCACGTACACGCTAGCCTCGGGATTGGCGGCTTTCACGTACATGGCCTGCTTGCAGGAGACCAGGCAGCAGAAGGCCGAGCAGTAGGGCAGGTGGTTCTGGTCGCGGGAACCGGCGCACTGCACGAAGGCGATGGCGTTGATGCCCGACAAATCGCCGGTCTTGGCCTTTTCCTCGAACTGCACGTTGGTGACGATGCCCGGGCTGGAGCCGTAGGCCAGATCGTCTTTGAGGTTCTCGGGGTCGTAGGGCAGCCAGCCGGTGGCCTGGATGATGGCGCCGGCACGCACCTGCTCGCCATTACTGAGCGTGATGGTGAAGTTGCCGGGAGCGCCCTCGGTCTTGTCGATGGTGACGCCGGTGTAGACCTTGATCTGGTCCAGGCCGCTGACCTGGCCCACCAACTCGTCGACCTTGGTGTCTTCCAGGTCGCGGTAGGGCGGGGTCTGGGGGCCCAGCTTGGACATCTTGCCCAAGAAGCCGCCCAGTTGGGCTTCTTTTTCCACCAGGACCACCTGGCTGCCGGCCTTGGCCGCGGCCAGGGCGGCATTCATGCCGGCCACGCCGCCGCCCACCACCAGCACGGCCTTGGCGACCTCGCCCTCCAACTGGTAGGGCACGGGCACCTCGCCCTTGCAGACCTTGATGGCGCCCATGCGCATGTAGTCCTCGCCGGCCATGAGGATGTCTTCCTCGTCGGCCCCGGCCAGGCCCCAGACCACCTGCTCGCGCAGGGAGACGCGCTCGATCAGGGCCTGGTTGCCAAAGGCGAACTCGCCGGTCTTGACCCGGGAGGAGCAAGCGGCGATGAGAAGGCCGTTATAGCCGGCGTCCACGTCGGCCTGGATCATGGCCACGCCCTCGGCCGAGCAGAGCACGTCGTGCTCCTTGAACTCCTTGACACCCTGTTCGCCAGCGGCCTTGGCCAGCTTGGCGGTGTTCAAAGCGTCGCCGATGCCGCAGCCCTTGCAGATGTATGCACAGACTTTATTGCTCATGATAGCTACCTCCTGGCCGCGCTGATGGCCTTCAGGGCCGCCGCCGTGCCGTCCTGAACGCAGGTGACCACCTCGCTGGGACGACGCACGGTGCCCGCGCCGATGATGGCCTGGCTGCCCATTACGAAGCCGTACTCGTCGTAGGTCACGTCATAGGGGATCTTGCTCAGGGCCGTGTTGGGCTGCATGCCCGTGGCCAGGACCACCAGGTCGTGCTCGGCCTTGAAGCGCTCGCCCGTGGCGGTGTTCTCGCCCTCCAGGATGAGGTTGCCGCCCTCGCTGGGGGTGATGAGCGCGATCTTGGACTTGACGAAGGCCACTCCCTCGTCGGCTTTGACCTTGGTGTAGAAGTCCTCGTTGCGGTCCATGGCCCGGATGTCGATAAAGTAGATGGTCACCTTGGCATCCGGCAGTTGAGAGCGGATGTAGGTGGACTGCTTCAGGCTGGCCAGGCAGCAGATGGAGGAGCAGAAGGGCAGGTTGTTTTCGTCGCGGGAGCCGGCGCACTGGATGAAGGCCACGTTTTTGGGGGCCACGCCGTCGCCGGGGCGCTGGATCACGCCCTTGGTGGGGCCGAAGGGCGCCGCCAGGCGCTCCATCTGCACGTTGGTGATGATGTTGGGGCTCTTGTCGAAGTTGTAGTATTCGATCTTGTTGGGATCGTAGGGGGTCCAGCCCGCGGCCCAGACCACGGCCGAGACCTTGAAGGTCAACTCCTGGCCCTTGTCGCCCAGGTCCACGGCGCCGTAGGGGCAGGCCTGGAAGGCCTTCTGGCCGTCCTCGGCCCCGGCGATGCTGGGGTCGATGACAAAGCGCTGGGGCATGGCCAGTTCGTGGGGCAGGTAGGCGGCCTTGATCTGGCCCAGCCCGTAGTCAAAGGGGTTGGGGATGGTGGCCGTCACGGCCTCGGAGCATTTGCCGCAGCCGGTGCACTTTTCGTTGACATAGCGGGGGTTCTGCTTGACGGCAACCGTGAAGTCGCCGGGCTGGCCCTCGATGGAGGTCACTTCGGCCAGGGTATGGTATTCGATGCGCGGGTTGCTGCGGATGCGCCGGAAATTGATCTCCAGGCCGCAGTAGGGCGGGCAAAGCTTGGGGAAGTACTGGTGCAGCTGGGCCACGCGACCGCCCAGATAGGGGTTTTTCTCCACCAGCACCACCTTGAAGCCCGCCTCGGCGGCCTCCAAAGCGGCGCTGAGCCCGCTCATGCCACCGCCCACCACCAGGATGGCTTGGCTCATGCTGTCATCTGTCATCGAGACACCTCCGAGGTAGTTTCATTGCGCGCTCTAGCGCCAGCCCGCTCCCGGGCGCCGGCCGCGGGCCTTTCATGCCCGGGGCCTCCAACCCGTGGAGCCGGTCCGGTTGATACGGGATTGGCCGGCTGCCCCGAGGGGGGAGACGGCAAACGTACAAACGGGCCTATCATACATACCCGCTTCCCACCAGTCCAGAAAAACCTGTTTAACCAGTGGGGTGAGCCGTGGCCGCGGGCCTGGCGGCCAGCGGCGCGAATGCTAGTTTTTTGTCCGCCTCGGGGATGGCGCCGGACCCGGCCGTGGCAGGGGGAGGGCCGGTTCATCGATCGCCGACAGCCCGGGGCGGGCAAAAAACTCCAGGCGCCACGAGGGCGCCTGGAGTCCTCAATCAAGACATCAGCTTACTACGGCATCAGTTCGACGACGTCGCGCTTGACGAACTCCCAGGTGCCGTTCTTGTAGGTGCAGTTGCAGAACACCTTCCAGGCCGGGTCCATCTTGGGCTTGTCGGCGCGGAAGTAGTAGCCAGGCCAACGGGTCTCCTCGCGGAAGAGGATGGTGCGCAGGTGAGCTTCGCCCTGCCACATACGCTGGTAGTTCTCCCAGCAGCGCTCCAGGTCGTAGCGGTCCTTGGCGCCCATCTTCTCGGAGTCTTCCTTCAGCATGACCATGAGTTCCAGGCCGCGGTCGCACAGGGCCTTGGAGGTCTTGAAGGCGCTCACCACGCCACCGGCGTACTCGTCCATGATCTTCTGCATACGGAACATGAACTGCATCGGCAGGATGTAGTTCGGGTTGATCATGGGGTCGGAGGTGAACTTGCAGTTGGCGGCGTAGGTGTCCAGGGGCTTCAAGCACTTGGCCTTCAGCTCGTCGACGCCGGCCACGTTGGGCAGGGTGTTGTTGGCCAGGATGAAGCGGACGGCTTCCTTGGCAGCCCAGCGGCCCTCGGCATGGGAGCCCGAGGAGAACTTGTGGCTGGAGGCGCCCGTGCCGTCACCGGCCGAGAACAGGCCCTGCACCGTGGTCATGTTGCCGTAGCCCCACTTGTAGGGGGTGTTGATGTCCTCGGGGCCGGACACCCAGGCACCAGAGCCACCGGAGTGCGAACCGATGAAGTAGGGCTCGCAGGCCGCGATTTCGGAGCGGCTCTTCTCAGGATAGATGTTGCTGGCGGCCCACAGGATGGCCTGGCTGACCGTCATGTCCAGGAAGTCTTCCCAAGCCTCGGCCTCCAGGGTCTTCATCTTCTTTTTGAAGGCCTTCTCGTCGTCCTTGAACTGGGCGGCGATGTTGCCGATGGCCTCGGCGGTCTCCATGTACAGCGGACCCATGCCGGCGTCAACGTCCAGCATGCCCAGGTAGTTGCGCAGGTTGGCCGGGATCGGCTTCACCAGGCCATAGGGGGCCCAGTTCTGCAGCTCGGCTTTGCGGTTGACCATGTACTCGCCGCCGGTGGCGCTGGTGGCGCGGCTCTTGAAGAGCAGGAACCACGCACCCACGGGGCCATAGGCATCCTTGAAGCGCACGGGGATGAAGCGCACTTCCTGGTTGGTCATCTCGGCACCGGCCGCGATGGTGAAGTAGGCGGTGGAGCCGCTGTTGAAGGGCGGATACCAGGAGCGGCCCAGGCCCTCACCGATGGACCGGGGACGGAACACGTGCACCGCGCCGCCCATCATGGCGCAGACGGCCTTGGCTTTGAAGATGTAGAACTTGTCCTCGCGGGTGCTGAAGCCGTAGGCGCCAGCCACGCGATCGCCGTCCATGATCGGGCCCACGATGAAGATGCGCTCGAGAATTTCGAAGCCGGCCTTCTCCATGGCGTTCTTGGCGGCCTCGGCCACGATGACCTTGTAGGACTCGCCGTTGATCATGATCTGCCACCGGCCCTCGCGGACGTACTTGCCGTTCTCGTCCGTCCAGATGGGCAGGCCCCACTTCTCGAACATATGCACCGAGCTGTCCACGTGGCGAGCGATGTTGTACACCAGGTCGTCACGGGCGATGCCCATAAGGTCGTTGCGGACGTAGCGCACGTAGTCTTCCAGGGTGTTGTCGCCCTTGGCGTAGCCCACGTACTCGTTGATGGCGCTGAGGCCCATGGCCACGGCGCCGGAACGGGCGAAAGCGGCCTTGTCAACCACGGTGACCTTCAAGCCGTTCTTTTTGGCCCAGTAAGCTGCCTCGACCGCCGCGCCAGCGGCGGCCATGCCGCCACCACAGATCAGAAGGTCAGTGGTGACCTCTACGGTTTCCCAATTCGCCATGTGTTATCCTCCTCCTAAAGACTGCTTACGGGGTGGGGAGCTTGTCGGCGCCGCAGGAAGCGGGCTCAGTCACCAAGCAAGGGCTGTTGATGTCGCCGTCGCCCTCGGGGAAGCCACCCATGGGGTCTGCCGAGCCCTCGGCCGTGGTGCGGATCGGGAACTTGAACCGCTTGACAGCCCCATCCCGGAACTTCACCGTCCACATGATGTCCTGGGAGCCACGCAGCGGCACCACGCTCGCGCCCATGGGCACGAAGTCGGCGTAACCGCGGCAGTCAATGGCCTGCTGGGGGCAGATCTTCACGCAGTTGTAGCACTCCCAGCACCAAGAGGGGTCGCGGTTCCAGGCTTTCATCACGCCGTAACCAGCAGACCCATCTTTGTCCAAGACCATCAGGTCATTGGGGCAGATGTACATGCAAGCGGTCTTGTCGAGACCCTTGCAGCCATCGCACTTCTCTACCATCACGAAGCTTGGCATTCAGTTCCTCCATTGGGTGTTGGTTGTAGTTGGCACAACCTAATTTCTTACCCGTTAACTAGACTTCGGGCACTAGCCCAGCGGTCTTCACAACCACTTGAGATTCTTTGCACCTCCTTGAGTTTCGGACGACACCAATTCTCATGGCCGAGGCCCCGACACTGGTCGCTCCCCCTGACGGGCGCGGCCTTGTGCGGGTAGGAACAAAGTATCTAAAGCTGCCCCACCGGTTTTCGTGCGAGTTGCGCGCCGGCATCAAACGGGACCTGCCAACCGCCCCGTATGACCCTACTTTAATGCGCACTCGCCGGATTTTTTGTGGGTCGAGTCCTTTTAACTTTTTCGGGCCAGACCTGTCAAGAAAAATGTAATAGACGTCACAAGCTAGCCCGCGCGGGGAGCGATTCTAGAGTAAACACGTGCAGATTAGTTGGTATTTTGAGGCGTTGCGCCCCGGCGCCCCGCGTGGGAGCCGCCATCGGAGCCGGGTTTGCAGGCCGGCGCCGACAGGTCCCGCCACGGGCGGGGCGGCCGGAAATCACGGGGCCGGGGAAGGCTCGGGGGCGCCCTGGTCGGCGGGGGCGGCGGAATCGCTATCCTGCTGGGCGGCGGCCTTGCGGGCGCGGCTGCGGCGACGGGCGCTGCCCGAGCGCCGGCGGCCACGGCGTTTCTTGGCCGGGGAATCGGCGCCGGCGCCCTCCTCGGCCGGGGAGGCGGGCTCGTTCTCGCTGGCCGAGGCACTGGCCATGGCCCCGGTGGAGGCCTCGGTCCCGGCCTCGCTTGCGGCCTCGAGCGCGCTCTCGGCGGGGGGGGCGCTCTTGGCGGCCGACGGCTTGCGCGAGCGCCGGGAGCGCGAGCGCGAGCGGGGCTTGCTCCCTTCCCGGGGCGCGGGGGCCGACGCCTGGGGCTCCTCCTCCGGCTCGAACTCTTCCGGCTCGGGCTCCTCTGGCGAGGGCTCTTCCGGCAGGGCGGCGGCCTCGGCCAGGCGGGCCTCGATGGCCGCGGCCAGGTCGCGGGCGGGGCGGGGCTCCTCGGCCGGGGCGGGCAGCGCCCAGGTGGTCTCGCCGCGCTCCACGTAAAACTCCTCGGGCGGACAGGCCGGGTCGGGGGTCAGCTCCAGGCAGACGCCGGTCTTGGCCTCCAACTGGCACAGCTCGGCGCGCTTGGCGTTGGCCAGGTACAGGGCCACCTCGCTGGCCAGGCGCACGCGCACCGCGCCGTCGCCCCGGACGATCTTGCGCCCCAACTGGCGCAGCACCGTGCGCCCCAGGGCCTCCACGGTGCGCAGCATGCCCCGGCCCTGACAGTGGGGGCACAGGCGGGTGGCCCCGAAGTCGATGGGCGGGCGGATGCGCTGGCGCGAAAGCTCCAGGAGCCCGAAGCGGCTGATGCGCCCCACGGTTACCTTGGCCTTGTCCTTCTTCAGCTCGTCCTTTAAGGCCTTGTGCACCTTGGCCTGGTGCTTGCGGTCGCGCATGTCGATGAAATCGATGACGATCAACCCGCCGAGGTCGCGCAGGCGCAGTTGGCGGGCGATCTCCGCCGCCGCCTCCAGGTTGACCACCAGGGCCGTCTCCTCGATCTCCTTGCCCTTGATGGCCTTGCCCGAATTGACGTCCACGCTCACCAGGGCCTCGGTGGGATGGATGACGATGGAGCCGCCGCAGTCCAGGCGCACATAAGGCTGGTAGATGCTCTCCAACTGCTGCTCGATGTCGTACTTGCTAAAGATGGGACGCTTTTCGCGGTAGAGCTTGAGCGCCTTCTTGCGCCGGGGATTGACCAGGGAGATGAAGTCTTCCAGGCGGACGAAGACCTCGGGGTTGTCCACCAGCACCTCTTCCACCTCGCTGGTGAACAGGTCGCGCACCGTGCGCACGGCCAGTTCTTCCTCGCGGTGGATCAGGGCCGGGGCCTTGGCCTGACGGCCGCGTTTCTCGATGTCCTCCCACAGCCTCTGCAAGAGCTTGGCGTTGGCGAGAAGGTCGCGCTTGCTGCGCCCCTCGCTGGCGGTGCGGGCGATGATGCCCAGCTCGGTGTCCAGGCGCATCTCGGCCACGATGGCCTTGAGCCGCGTGCGCTCGCTGTCGGACTCGATCTTGCGCGACACTCCCTGGGACTCGCGCCCGGGGGTGAGCACCAGGGACTGGCCGGGGATGGAGAAGAAGGTGGTGAGGCTGGCGCCCTTGTTGCCGGTCTCCTCCTTGACCACCTGCACCAGAATCTCCTGGCCGCGCCTTAGGACCTCCTGGATGGGCGGCAGGCCCTTCTCCGGGGCCTTGGCGCCGAACAGGTCGTTGCGCACATCGGTGATCTGCAAAAACCCGTGCCGGGGCGCGCCGTAGTCTATAAAGGCGGCCTGGAGACTGGGCTCCACGTTGGCCACCACGCCTTTGTATATGTTGCCCCGGGTCTGTTCGCGGGCGGCGGTCTCCACGTAGAAGGCCTCCAGCCGGCCATCCTCCACCAGGGCCACGCGCAACTCTTCGGGGTCCACCGCGTTTATGAGCATCTTCTTGACCATGGCGGGCATCCTACCGTATGCGAAGACAAAAAGCCAGCCATGCCTGGTCTGTTGGCGGGAGAATCACCGTGGCCACGGAGGCTCCCCGGCGCCGCCGCCAGGCCCGGGCGGCCCTAGTCCTCATAGCCCCGGGGGGTCTGGGGGGCCAGGTCGGGGTAATAGCCCGCGCCGGTGGGGTTGACCAGCATCACCGGCAGGGAGCTGTAGCGCACCACCCGCTCGCTGACCGACCCGAAGAAGCCGCCGGGCCCCTGGTCATGGTTGCTCCCATGGGTGGCCATCACGATCATGCCGGCCCCGATCTCCGCCGCCAGACGCAGGATTTCACGGGGCGGGTAGCCGGCGCGCAGGTGCTTGGTTATCAGCGGGCAGCCCGACAGCTCGCTTTGGCAAACCTCGTCCATCCTGGCCAGGGCGCGCTGGTTCTCCTGCTCCTGAAAGCCTTGCAGAAATTGGGGGTTGGCGTCGCCGTAGATATGGTCGTAGTCCCTGATGCCCTCGGTCACATAGAGCATGTGCACCTCGGCCCCCAGGGTGCGCGCCAGCCAGCGCACGGTGGGCAGGGCCTTGGCGGCGTTGTCCGACAGGTCGGTGGGCCACAGAATTTTATTGATCTCCATGCGTGTCTCTCCAACCGGTGTGGGCCAAAAAGTTACCAGCCTCGCCGACGTCAGCCGGAGTCTTGGCGCCTCCCCCCTGCCGTGGACGCTGAGGTCCATTCACGCGCCGGGGAGCGGCGTGCGCGGGCTGGCCCCGCTGGCCGGGGTGGGGCCTATATATCTATGATAAGACCGGTGTGGCCCGGAGGGTAGGGCCGTTGGTCGGGCGGTGGGCCTATTCCAGCGTAAGGCTCCCCCCCACGGGCAGGATGGTCACCCGGGGGTTGGCTCCGGGGGGGCGGCCTTGGCCGGCCCGGGCCAGGTCGCCCGGCAGCCAGGATATGGGCTCGTCGCCCAGTTGCAGGGCCCCCCAGTGGCCGGGCACCAGGCGTTTGGCCCCCAGGTCACGGGCCGCGGCCAGGGCCTCGGCCGGGTCCATGTGGGCGTAGTGCATGAACCAGCGCGGCAGATAGGCCCCCACCGAGATCAGCGCCGCGTCTATGCCCGGATAGCGCCGGCCGATCTCGCGGTAGCCGATGAAATAGCCGCTGTCGCCGCTGAAGAAGACCCGCCGGCCGTGGCGCTCTAACAGCCAGGAGCACCACAGGCTCCTGTTGTAAGCCTGACCCAGGCGCAGCGACCAGTGCTGGGCCGGCAGGCAGGTGAAGGTGGTGCCCTCGATGGTCAGGCTCTGCCACCAGTCCAGCTCGTGGACCTGCCTGGCCCCCATCTCGCTCAAAAGCTCCCCCAGGCCCAGGGGGCACAAAAAGATGACCCGCCCCCCCAGGGCGGCCACGCTGGGGGCGTCCAGGTGGTCGTAGTGGTTGTGGCTGATCAGGGCCACGGCGCCGGCGGGCACCTTCTCCGGCCCAAAGGCCGGGGGCGTCCGCCGTCGCACCGGGCCGGCGCGATCGCCGAAGAAGGGGTCGGTGATCACCGGCGGTCCGCCCAGTTGCACGGCAAAGGTGGCGTGGCCGATCCAGGTGACGGCCCGGTGCCCCGGGCTGGGCGATAACGGGTCGGTCGGCGTGGTCGTCCGGGCCTGGTCTGGCGGCTCCTGTCCCAGGTTGCCGGCGATGTCGGAGGCGTTGGCGGTGGCGTCAGCCAGCTGGGCGCCGTCGTTGGCCAAAACGGGCACGGCCGGGGCCGACTGGCCCTGGTCGCCCAGGCTGTTGCGGGACAAGAGCCAGTAGAGCAGGTCCCCCCAGGAGCGCTCCCGGGGTTGCCAGGGGTTGAAAAAGCGTCCCTGGCTGTCCTGGTGGGGGGCGTAGAGGTCGGCCACCGTGGCCGACCGCACCTGGCCACGCCATGCCTGTTCGTCAAAGGGGCGGGGGGGCAGGCAGCCGCCGGCCAGGACGGCCAGGGCCAAAAGCGCGGCGGCCAGCCACCGGACCCCCAGGACGGCCCCAGGGGAGAATGCCGGGGATGGCGCCCTCCGATCCACTCCTAGGTCTCTTCGGGGTAGCGTCCGCGTATGGAGCGAATCACCTCGAAGATGTCCAGGAAGGCCTCCACCACCTCGGGGTCGAACTGGCTGCCCGAGGATTGCTTGATCTCCTTGAGCACGTCGGCCTCACTCCAGGCCGGCTTGTAGACCCTGATCGAGGACAGGGCGTCGAAGACGTCGGCCAGGGCCGTGATGCGGGCGAAGATGGGTATCTCCTCGCCCCGCATGCCCACGCCCAGCTCCACCGGCTCGGCGAAGATGTTCTCGATGTGCCCGGGGTAGCCGCTGCCGTCCCAGCGCTCGTGATGCCCCAGCACGATGGCCATGGCCGCGGCGTCCACCTCGGAGGTGGTGTGGCTGAACAACTGCGCCCCAAAGACGGTATGGTACTTCATGACGTGGAATTCCTCGGCCGTGAGCTTGCCGGGCTTCTTGAGGATCACGTCGCTGATGGCCACCTTGCCCACGTCGTGCTGCATGGCCGCCACGCGGATGATGTCCTTGTTGCGCTTGATCTCCTCCAGGGGCAGGCGGCGCCGGTGGGCCCAGCTTTCATATATCTCGGCCGCGTAGGCCCCCACGCGGTTGACGTGGGGTCCCGTCTCCTTGGGGTCCCTGAGTTCGGCCATCTTGGCGGTGCGCAGGATCAACTCGCGGGTGATGATGGCCCGCTCCACGGCCAGGGCCGCGTTGTTGGCGAAGAAGGAGACGTAGGCCTGGTCCCGGGAGGAGAAAGGGATGGCCTGGCCCTTGTCGTCCATGGCGTTGATGATCTGTAGCACCCCCACCACCCCGCCCCGGCTGGTGCGCAGAGGCACCGCCATCACCGAGCGGGTGCGGTAGCCGCTGGCCTGGTCGAAGCTGCGGTTGAAGCAAAAGGGCAGGGCGGGGTCCAGGTTGTAGGCGTCGTCTATCTTGAGGGTTTGGCCGGTCACGGCCACGTAGCCGCACAAAGAGGACTGGTCGATGGGTATCTCCCAATCCTGGTACAGGTACTTGTTGCTCTCCTGGCTGGTGAGCAGGGTGTCGTTGTGCACGTAGCTGAAGGCCAGCTTGTCCCCCCGGGTCAGGAAGATGGAGCCGGCGTCGGCGTTGGTGAACTTGCGCGCCTCGTAAAGAATCTTGTCCAGGAGCGCCGACAAGTCGTGCACCTGGATCAAACCCTCGGTCACGGACATCAGGTTGTCTAGGAGCTCCTTGTCGTCTACGTGGATATCCATGGTGCCATTTGCCCTCGGGAGGGAAGTCGCGGCTGCTTCCAGGGGTGGTTGTCATGCACGGCATAAACCCAGACACCCTTTCGGGCGGCGAGCCGTGGGAAGTTTCCACACCCCGCAAGCCCATCCTAGCAAATTTGGCCGCGGACATGTAGCTCTGTTTATAGCGGACCGGCTAGAAGGTTTCGTGACCCCGCCCGGCGGGCCAAAGCTCGGCGGCGCCAAGCCCCGGGCCTGGCGCCGCCTGCGCGACATCCTCGCTCGCCCCGCCGCCGCCGGAGGGTCAGGCCCCGTAGCGGGCCTGGTCCAGGTCCCGTAGCTTGCGCTCCATGAGCCGCGCCAGTTCCTCCAGGTTGTCCTCGCTGCCCAAGAGGTTGCCGTGCACCTCCAGGTGCAGGTTGACCTGGGGCGGCAGGGAGGTGGCCTGGCCGGCGCTGGCCTGGCCGGTCTGGTTCAAGGCCGCGAGCAGGGGCAGGGTGGCGGCGTTGACGCTCTCGGCGCGCACGATGTACTCACCCCGGCGGGCGATGATGGGCACCTCGTCGTGGGCCAGGCTGCTCACCTGGGAGCCGGAGTGGAAGCGGGGCAGGCCGCCCAGCCAGCCGCCGTCGTGCATGATCCGCCCGCCGAAGTGGAAGCTGGGCTTGTCGCCCTGGGTGTCGTAGACCACGTTGACGTGGCTGGTCCACTCGGTGGGGATGGAGCGAATGGCCTCGTCCAGGTTCTTCATCTGCTCATAGGTGGTTTTGGCGTCGCGGGCCGTGGCTTGCAGGGCCGTGGCGAAGGATTGCTTGAGGCTGGCCGAGAGCGATTCCACGGTGCCATTGCCCATGGCGAACTGGTCGATGAGGGTCTTGGTGCTCTGGTTGAGGACGTCGGCCTGCTCGGCGGGCAGGTTGAGGGAGGCGGCCAGGCTTTCGATCATCTGACGGAAGGCGTCGGTCTGGCTGGTGGCGCCGCCCAGCACCGCGTCGTTCTGCTCCAGCACCTGGGTCATGTTGTCGATGGAGTGGCCGGCGTCGGCCATGACCAGGGAGGCCTCCACCAGATTGGCGGCCAAGGGATCAAGATTCTTGACCATGTCTTCCAGGCCCTGGCTGCCCAGCCCGGCGCGGTCGGCCAACAGCCCCATCTCCTCGGTGGCCCCGCTCATGTTCTGCAACACCGAGGTGGCGAAGCCCTCGGCGTTGACCTGGGCCGTGGCGAAGGCCTCCTCCACGCCCTTGGTGGCGCGCTCCAGGTATTCCATGTCGGCGTTGATGGTCGACAGGGCCGATTCCTTGCTGTGCCCGCCGCCACCCCCCAGGGCGCCCATGATGGCCTCCACGGGGCCGGGCATGTCCAGGAGGTTGGCCCCCAGGCTGGTCAGGCCCAGGCCGGCGCCGAGAGGGCCGGCCACCGACAACAACCCGCTGGAGCCACCGCCGAAGATGCCCGAGAGCAGGCCGCCGCTCTCGGAGCCGCCGCCGAAGACGCCCGAGAGCAGGCCGCCGCTTTCGGAGCCGCCGCCGAAGACGCCTGAGAGCAGGTTGCCGCCCTGGTTCCACAGGCCGCTCAAGAGCCCCGCCCCGGAGCCGCCGCCCAAGATGCCGCTCTTGCCCAAAAGCCCCAGGAGCGACCCGGTCAGGCCCGATCCCTTGCCCAAGAAGGAGCTCAGGAGGCTCAGGCCACCCTTGCCCGAGGCCAGGCCCAACACGCCGCCCAGCAGGCCGCTTTTGCCCAACAGGCCGGATAACAGGCCGCCGCCGCCGCCGCCGCTGGTCTGGCCGCCTCCCAGCCCCTCCAGGGACTCTTCCCCGCCGGCGCCCTCCTGGCCACCGTCCAGCAGGCCCCCCAGAATACCGCTCAGGCCCGCGCCCATGCCGCCCGCGCCGCTGGCCTGGCCGCTCAGGCCGGTGAACATATCCCCCAGGAGTTTCTGGGGCACCTGGCAGAGCTGCTGCCAGGACTGCTCCCACAAGGGGCCGGCCTGGTCCAGGGCGCTCTGGATGCCCGTGGTGAGGCTGCCGCTGAGCCCCTCGCCCAGGCCCTGGAAGTCCTGGTCCCAGCCCGTGGACCAGGCCTGGCCGAATTCCGAGCGCAGGCCCAGAATGGAGCTGCCCAGGCCGCCGCCCAGGGACTGGCCGGCGGAGTCGTCGCCGAACAGGTTGCCGGTTTCCTCGCTGAGGCTGTTGAACTCGGTCTTGATCTCCTGGGCCTTGGTCAGCAGCCCATCCAGGGAGCGCTGCGCCTCGTCCAAACCCGAGCTGTCGGTCTCCAAGCTGATGCCGATCCTGATATCCTGGGCCATGGCCGCCTCCTCTTGGCTGGTTGCCCTTGTTGATTAACAAGGATGTCGTGGCCGGCACAGGGAAGGGGCTCACTAATCGCCGGCTTTCAAAGGCCGGGGCGGGCGCGCGCGGCGCTGGATGGGGTGGCAATGACGGAGCGCCCCGGCCGTTGGCCGGCCGGGGCGCTGGGGCGGAAGGGTCCCCTGGGGACGGTCTAGTCTCCGAACAGCTCCTTGAGGCGCAAGAGCAGCATGAGGTTGCCTTCCACCTGATACTGCCCGCCCATGAAGGCCGCCTGGCCGTCCTGACGCCCCTGGGAGATGGCCAGCCACACGTCGGCCGGGGTCTTGATGGTCACGTCGGCCTTGGCGGCCGGTCCTTCCACGTAGCGGCAGGCGCCGCCCTCGATGACCAGGTGAGCGGTGAACTCCTCGCCGCCGCGCACCTCGAACTGATAGACGGCGCTGAAGCCCTGAGCGGCCTGGGGGTTGAAGCCTCGGGGCATCATCTCCAGCAACTGGCGGCAGGTCTGGGCCGCCTGGGAACCGGCGGGCTGCTCGGCCGGGGCCTTGGGCGGCGCGGCCCGGCCCACGCTGGCCGGGTCCTGGCCGGCCTTGCGCGCGGCGATCATCTGCTTGATCCAGGCCTGGCGCATCTCGGCGTTGTAGGGCGGCTGGGTCCTTTGCTGCCCCACATAGGCCTCGAAGCTCTCCAGCAGCCCGCACTCCTGCCAGTGCTGGAAGTCGTGGTTCATCACGCCCTCCTTGTTGGCCGCCACCAGGTCCTTCATGAACAGGTAGAAGACCAGGTCCTGGCCCGTGGCCGGATAGCGGCGCTTTTCCTTGACCGCCCGCGCCAGGTCGGCGGCCAGATCATTGGCGCGGGCCTGCACCGCCTCCCTGCCCAGGAAGCCGCCGGGGCCGGTGGCCAGGGCCGTGAGCCGGCCCACGGAATAGGCACCGAAGGGCTTCATCACCCCGCCCAGGTACTCGGCGGTCTCCACCTCGCCCACGCTGGCGGCCACGCTGATGGCCAGGCCCGGCTTCCAGGTGGTGCGCGGCTTGTGTCCCCAGGCCAGGCAGCGGTCCAGGAAGGCCTTCATCTGGGCGGTGACGTGGAAGAAGTACACCGGCGAAGCCAGCACCACGGCGTCGGCCTCCAACAGCCGCTTCATGATGGCGCGGTGGTCGTCGTTGATCCAGCAGGCGCCCTTTTCCATGCACCAGCCGCAGCCCTGACAATAGACGATATCCTGGCCGGCCAGGGTGATCACCTCCAGGGCCATGCCCTGGGCCTCCAGGCCGGGGCGCAGCATCTCGATCATCTGGGCGGTGTTGCCCATGCCGGCGTGGGGCGAGCCGTTCAAGGCCACCACGGTGGGGGTCTGGGACATGTCTCTCTCCTTGACTGAGGGGTTGGCGGGGGAGTCGGTTGTTGGTGGGGCGGCGGGCGCCGAGGTCGATGGCTGGCCCGCCTCCGGGCCCATGCCCAGGCGGCGCTGGTAATAGGCCGGGTAGCGCCTGTTCAGCGGCACCCCCAGGCCCAGCATCAGCGCCGCCGGCGCCAGGTACTGGCACAGGGCGCGGGGCAGTCCGCCGGCCAGGGCGGGCAGCCACAGGGGCAGGCTGGCGGCCAGGCCGCTCAGGGCGAAGAGCCCGGCCCACAGGCCGGACATGTGCAGGTTGATGCGCCGGAAGACTGCGGTTTGCCATACCGCCTCAGGGGTCTGCTGCCGGGCGAAATAGGTGGTGAAGGGTTGGCGCCCCAGGATCTGGGGCAGGCTGGCCATGAGCATGAACAGCCCGTAGAACACCACCACCCACCAGCCGCCCAGGCCGGCGGCCCATCCGGGGGCCAGGCCAAAGGCCAGCCCGGCCAGGCCCAGGAAGCTGGCCATGGTCTGCTGGATGGGCGAGGCCTGGACCCGTCGACCCAGATGGATCATCACCGGGATGAGCGCAAGCACCAGGCCCAGGCTCAGGATGCGCAGGCGCTCTGGCGCGTAATCCCAGGCCTGGCCCAGCCCGAAGAAGGCCGCCAGGGCCAGCATGGGCAGTTGGGCGAGCAAGCGGCTCATGAGTCCTCCCCGGGGTCCTTGAGATGGCGGGAGGCGGCCACCCGCCGCTGGAACAGGCGGTCGATGACGTAGCCGCGGGTGGCGCGGGCGGCCCGCACCATTTGCAGGGTGGTGGCGGCATCCTGCTCCAGGGGCAGGTGGCTGGTGAGCCGGTGGCGCAGGGCCATCTCCTGGTCCACGATCTGCTTGCCCAGGCGGGGATAAAAAGTCATGTCGTCCACGGTCAATCCCCGGCCCCGGGCCTGGGCGAACATGGCGCCCATGGCCACGTCCTGCTGGTCGAAGCCGTCATCCTGCAAGGGCAGCAGCAGGCCGGCGGCCAGGAGTTCATCCAAATGAGGCGAAGTGAGCCCCGTGGCCTCCAAGAAGGCCGGCCGCTCCAGGAGCGGATCGCCGCCTGGGCCGAAGATGGCCTCGTTAAGCTCGATCAGGGGGGATATCTCCTGCCCCTGGTCCCGCAGGCGCAGCAGGTTCTGGATTTTTTGCAGGGGCAGCCGGTGCTGGGTTTGCAAGGTCTTGATCAGGGTCAGACGCTCCAGGCACTCGCGGGGATAATAGGCCATGTTGGGGCTGGTCTTGACCGGCGCCGGCAACAGGCCTTGTTCCACGTAATAGAGCAGGGTGGATTTGGGCAGGCCGCTCTGGGCCACCAGCTCCTTCATGCGCAGGCCGGGCTTGGGCTTGGAGGGGGCGCGTGGGGGCATGGGTTCTCCTGTGGGGTGATGGGGTTATCTAAAGCCATGCTAGCCGGCCCCTGGCAGCGCGTCAAGTAAAAAGTGGCGCTTAACGCTATTTGGTTTGCCGGCGGGCAAGGTAAGCCTTACCCAACTCGGCCGGGAGTGCTAACATGGCCCGCCGGGGGGCGGCCCCGGACGCGGCAACACCAAGGAGGACAGCATGGGGCAGGGACAACTGGCGTGGTCCACCATCGCGCTTTTGCTATTGCTGTCGGTGATATGGGGGGCCAACATGGCGGCCATCAAGCTGGCCAGCCAGGATATGTCACCCCTGTTCATGGCCGGCCTGCGCTCCCTGGTGGCCAGCCTGTGCCTGTGGGCCTGGCTGCGCCGGCGGGGTCTGGCGGTCTTTCCCTCGGCCCGGCAGGCCTGGCACGGCCTGGTGGTGGGGATTTTGTTCGGCGCCGAGTTCGCCTGCATTTACGTGGGCATCAACCACACCCTGGCCTCGCGCACGGTGCTGTTGGTCTACACCGCGCCCTTTTTCGTGGCCCTGGGCGCCCATTTCTGGCTGGGGGACGACCGCCTGGTGATGGCCAAGGCCTTGGGTTTGTTGCTGGCCTTCGCGGGGGTGGGGACGCTGTTCGTGGGCGGGGGGCAGACCCTGGCCGGCGGGCAACTGCTGGGCGACGCGCTCTCCCTCTTGGCCGGGGTGCTCTGGGCGGCCACCACCCTCTACATCAAGCGCTTCCTGGTGGGCCAGGCCCGGCCGGTGCAGACCCTGTTCTATCAGTTGGCCTTCTCGGTGCCGCTGTTGTTTCTCTGTAGCCTCATCTGGGAGCCCCGGGCCCTGCTGGGCTTTTCCTGGCTCTTGGCCGGCAGCCTGTTCTACCAGTGCATCATCGTGGCCTTCTTGAGTTTCTTGTGGTGGTTCAGGCTGGTGGACCGCTATCCCGTGAGCTTGTTGCACGGCTTCACCTTCTTCACGCCCATCCTGGGCGTCTTCCTCAGCGGGGTGATCCTGCTGGGCGAGCCCCTGACCGCCCGCCTCCTGGTCGCCCTGGGCCTGGTGAGCCTGGGCATGGTGCTGGTCAACCGCCAGGGGCGGGGTGCCCCCCGCGGGGCGTAAACGGGTCGGTAGACGCCCTTCCCTTGGCCGGGGCCGGCGGCTCCCGTGGCGGGGTGCCCCCCGCTGGGCATGGACGGGTCGGGTGAGGCCTTCCACGGGCCGGGGGCGGCGGCTTCCGTGGAGAGCTTGCGGCGGGAGTGGCCTTGTGGCGTGGGGGGTGCCCCCCGCTGGGCATGGACGGGTCGGGTGAGGCCCCGCCACGGGCCGGCTTTCTTGAGTGCTGCCCCACCGATAAAATTCTCCCCGCCGCCTGGAGAGGGTTTACATTTTTTGGCTATGCGTTATTCTTTGTCGAATATATTAATATTTATTGACATTTTCGATCATCGGCGCGCTCAGGCCCCGGTTTGGACCATGGATGCACCGCGCCTTTCGGGGAGAAAGCGTCTTGAACCTCAGGAAACCCCTTGATCGCAAGCTAAACGATATTCTGAACCAGGCCCAGGACATGGCCGGTATCAGCCAGGAGCAGGCGGTTTACCTCTTGCGCCTGGACCTGTGCTCTCCCGAGGTCTACGCGCTGATGGGCCTGGCCAACGGCATGAGCCGCCAGGCCTTCGGTGGCAAGGGCGAGCGCCATTTTCACATCGGCCTGAACGTGGAGGGCTGCGCCTATAACTGCAAGTTCTGCTCCCTGGCCAAGCAGACGGGCCTATTCACCCAGCCCAGGGAGTTCGGCCAGGAGCAGTTGCTGGCCTGGGCCAGGCAGGGCCAGGAGCAGGGGGCCGACGCCCTGAACCTGATGACCACCGGCCGCTACCCCTTTGCCAGGCTTCTGGAGGTCGGCGCCTGGCTGAGCCGGGAGGTGAGCGTGCCCCTGGTGGCCAACACCCGCGACATCAATCACCAGGAGGGCGAGGCCCTCTTGGCCGCCGGGTTCAAGGGCTTTTACCACGCCGTGCGCCTGCGCGAGGGCACGGACACGCCCTTTGCCGAGGCCACGCGCCTCCAGACCGTCAAGGTCATCACCGACGTGGGCCTGGCCTGGATGAACTGCATCGAGCCGGTGGGACCCGAGCATCAGCCCGAGGAGATCGCCCGGCTGATGGTCCTGGCCCGGGAGATGGGCGCCACCTATTCGGGGGTGATGCGGCGCATCAACTTCCCCGGCTCGCCCCTGGGGCAGCACGGCATGATCAACGAGCTGGAGATGGCGCGCATGGTGGCCGTCAGTCGCCTGGTCATGGGCGGGATGGCCAAGGCCCACTGCACCCACGAGCCCAACTCAGCCGCCCTCATGGCCGGGGCCAACCTGTTGTTCCCCGAGGTGGGCTCCAGCCCCCGCGACGCCCAGGCCGACACGGGCCAAGGCCGGGGCCAGGACCTGGCCGCCTGCGGGCGCCTGCACCGCGAGATGGGCTGGGACGCGGGTCTGCCCTCCAACTGCTTCGGACACGGCCAGGCCGGCGCGGGCGATCTGGCCGCCTGCCCCTCCCACTACCCGGGCCGGGCCTGCGGCCAGGTATGAGAGCGGCCCGCGCGCCCGGCCGGAGCGGGGAGTGGGGATGTCTGACAAGCGCGCGGTGATGGAGCGAGGAGGTAGCATGCGCAAGTCATCCGCTTGCCGGGCGGCGGCCCTGTCCCAGACTCTGGCCCAGACTCTGGCCCTGGCTCTGGTCTTGGTCTTGGCCGCCGGGACGGCGGCCCTGGCCCAGTCGCCCTGGCGGGTGGGCACCTGGAAGACCGCCCAGACCATACAGCCATTTTTTTATCAGCAGTTCCTGCCAGGCCAAAAGCTGGAGGTCCTGGCCTTCACCAACCCGGCCGATCAAAAGACGGCCCTGCTGGCCGGCAGCCTGGAGTTGTGCGGCACCACCCTGGCCCACGCCATTCACGCCGCCTCGCGGGGCGAGCCGGTGGTGGTGGTGGCGGCCCTGTGCAACAAGTGCTCGGCCCTGGTGGTCCAAAAGGACGGCCCCATACAAGAGATCAAGGACCTGGCCGGCAAGAAGATCGGCTACGTGCCCGGCACCATGCACGAGATACTGCTGCGCGAGGCCCTGAGCAAAAACGGCCTGGACCCCAACCGAGACGTGCGCCTGGTGCGGGTGGATTTCTTCGACATGGGTCAGGCCCTGGCCCGGGGCTCCATCGACGCCTTCCTTTCGGGCGAGCCCTTCCCCTCCCTGGCCGTGCTGCGGGGCTATGGCCGCATCCTGGCCTACCCCTATTACGGCCAGGGCATCGGCGCCATCAACGCCGGCATGCTGGTCACGCGCCAGGCCATCGAGCAGCAGCCGGAGATGGTGGCCAGCCTGGTGACGGCCCACGCCCGGGCCACCGAGTACCTGAAGGCCCACCCCGGTGAGTGGCTGCAAAAGGCGGCCACCTTTGGCACCGCCCCGGAGGTCCTGGGCCTGGCCGCCGCCAACATGGAGCTGGCCTGGCGCATGGATCAGGATTTCGTGGCCAGGGTGGCGGCCCTGGGGGCGCGCATGAAGGCCCTGGGCCTGATCGAGCGCCAGCCGGATTACGCCCGGCTCATCGACCTGCGTTTCGTGCGGGGGGTTAAACTGGAGCCATGAGGCCCGCCCGCCCGCCCGCCCGGCGCCGTTTGGCCAACCGGCCGATAACGGCCCTGCTCCTGCCCTGGCTGCTGCCGGCCGGCGCCCTGGCCCTGTGGGTCTGGCTCGGCCGGGCCGGGCTGGTGCCGGAGTATTTGCTACCCCCGCCGGGCCAGGTACTGGCCAGCGCGGCCGACTACATCCTGGCCCCGCCGGGCAGCGCGCCCTTTGCCGGCCGCTTTCTGGACGACGCCCTGGCCAGCCTGGGCCGGGTGGCCGGCGGCTTTGGCCTGGCGGCGCTTCTGGGCCTGCCCCTGGGGCTGCTCTCCGGCCGCCTGTCATTCATGCGCCATCTGCTGGACACCTTCATCAACGGCCTGCGGGCGGTGCCCGGCATCGCCTGGCTGCCCCTGGCCCTGGCCTGGTTCGGCATCGGCCTGCCCACCACGGTATTTTTGGTGGCCCTGGCGGCCTTTTTCCCCATCTATTTGGGAGCCGCCGCCGGCGCCCGCCAGGTCAACCCCCTGCTCCCGCGCGCCGGGGCCATGCTGGGCCTGGGGCGGACCCGCCTGATCTTCACGGTGCTCATACCCGCGGCCATGCCCCATGTGGTCACGGGGCTCAGGCTGGGCCTGGGCATCGCCTTCGCCTACCTGGTGCTGGGCGAGCTGACCGGGGTGCCCGACGGCCTGGGCGCGGTGATCATGGACGCCCGCATGCTGGGCCGGGTGGATATCATCATCATGGGCATCCTGCTCATCGCCCTCATCGGCCGCTTGTGCGACTTGGCCATGATGTGGGGGCTGAAGCTTTTCAAGAGCGCGCGCAGGCGGTGAGGGACAACGGGGCGCCAGAGCCGGCCGCCGGACCCTGCCTGGCGGCCCAGGGGCTGAGCAAGTCCTTCGGGGTGAACGGCCAATGGGTCAAGGCCCTGGAGGACGTCTCCTTCCAGGTGGCCGTCGGCGAGATGCTGGGCCTTTTGGGGCCCAGCGGCTGCGGCAAGACCACCCTGCTCAACATCATCGCCGGCTTTATGCCCCCGGACGCCGGCCGGGTGCTGATGCACGGACGGGCGGTCAGCGGACCCGGTCCCCGGCGGGCGGTGGTGTTTCAGGAGGACGCGCTGTTTCCCTGGCTGACCGTGGCCGAGAACGTGGGCTTCGGCCTGCGCCACGGACTGGGCCACCACCTGGACAAGCGGGAGCGCCGCGCCCGGGTGGAGGGCATGCTGGCCTTGGTGGGCTTGGCCAATCACGGCCATTATCTGCCGCGGGACATCTCCGGCGGCATGAAGCAGCGGGTGGCCCTGGCTCGGGTGCTGGTGTTGCAGCCCGTGGCCCTGCTCATGGACGAGCCCTTCGCCAGCCTGGACGCCCAGACCCGCGCGGAGATGCACGAGTTGCTCATCCCCCTGCAACAGCGCCTGCGCCAGACCGTGCTCTTCGTGACCCACGACCCGGAAGAGGCCGTGAAGCTGGCCGACCGGGTGCTGGTCATGGGCAAATCGCCGGGCCGGCTGCGCCGGGAATTCAGGGTGGGGTTGCCCCGGCCTCGCCAGATGGACACGCCAGAGTTCCTGGCGCTCAAGCGGGCCATATACGGCGGCCTGCGCGGGCAGGACGGCGAGGCCCGCGACCAGCCCCTTCCAGGCCCGGAGTCTGAGCCTCCGCGCTGAGGGGCCTTGGTCGGTTTAATTAATCAGTGTGCGACGTTGGCCATGTAGCGTCCCAGCCGCCGGTCCGGGGGCGGGGCCTGTTCCGGCCTTGCCGTTTTAATAGATATTGCCGGCGGTTGGTAAACACGTTATGTTACAGACATGTTACATGCTCAGACCATACCGGCGGCCACTTTGGCCACGAGCCTCCCCTGGGGGCAGCGGCGGCGGGCCTGGTTGTGGGCCGAGTGCCTGACTCTGTTTTTCCTGGCCCCGCTGGTCGCCGTTCTCCTACGCCAGCACCTGGCCCACCGGGTGATTCCCGTGGTGCTGGGGCTGGCGGGCTTGTCCGTGCTCTACCTGTGGCGGGAAAAGGGCTTTGACCTGGGCCGTCTGTGGCGGGCCGAGGGGCTGGTGGCCCACGCGCGGGGCATCCTGCTGGGGCCGCTTTTGGCCCTGCCGGTGCTCATCATGCTCACCTATGTGCTTTCGCAGGACAAGCTCTTCTACTTTCCCCTGGCCCACCCCCAGGCCTGGCTGGCGCTCTTGATCATCTACCCCCTTTTGGCCGCCTACCCCCAGGAGGTGGTGTTCCGGGGGTTCTTCTTCCGCCGCTACCGCCAGTTGTTCCCCCAACCCTGGGTCATGGTGCTGGCCAGCGGGCTGAGCTTCGGCCTGGCCCACTTGTGGTACGGCAACTGGGTGGCCCCGGTGATCTCCGGCCTGGGCGGCCTGCTCTTCGGCTACCGCTACCTGCGCTCGCGCTCGCTGCTGGCCGTGGGCCTGGAGCACGCCCTGTGGGGCTTGGCCTTGTTCACCGTGGGCCTGGGCTGGTTCTTCTACAGCGGCTCCATCAACTAGACCCGCTCCAGCAACCGAGCGGCCCCGACCGCCCGGCCCGGCTCCAATCCTTTTTGGGCAATCCACGCCGCCACTTGCGGCGCCTGACCGCTTGGCCCCTCGGTTGCGAGCCACCCCCTGGCCCCTGCTCCACCAGCCGCCCCCACCCCCAGATGTAACCCAATCTTAACCATATAGTAACGCGTACGTAAAATGCGCGGGCTAATAGTTCTGTTGAGATCATAACCGTGTGGGTGGGCCGGGGATCCTCTGAGGTGGTCCCCGGGGGAGATCGCGGGACAGACCCGCGGGCCTCCTCCCCCGCGGATACTGTGCCGCCATCGTCGGTGCCCCACCAGGGCGGACTCGCGGCCAACACCCAATAGGGTTCCCGCGCGCGGCACGGCCCCAGCCATGCCCGGCGAAACAACCCCCCAGGAGAGGCAAAGTGGTCAAAAGCAACATCGAAAGCGCCAAAGGCAACCTGATAGCGGCCCTGATCGCGGTGGTGGAGAGCAAGGGAGCGCACAGCGACGATGGCGAGCGCGCCGTGGTGGCCCTGGGCCGGCTGGCCGAGTCGCCGGCGGCCTGCGGTTTTTTGGCCGGCCAGTACGCGCAACTGGAAACCGGCCTGTTGCTGGAGGTGGTGGAGGCCATGGCCCCCGCCGCGATCGTCAGCACCGAGGTGAGGGCCTTGCTCCTGGAGTGGATTCGGGGCGAGGGCGACAAGCTCCTCAGGCGCGGCAAGGCCAAGGCCCACCGCGCCGCCATGTGGGCCTTGGGCAAGGCCGCCAATCAGGCCGAGGTGCAGCAACTCCTGCTGGACCTGCTCAAGTCGCCCTGGCTGGCCGGCTTCGCCGCCAACGGCGACAAGCGCGAGAAGGAATCGCGCTCCAAAAAACTTAACGAGTTCGCCGAGGAGGTGGCCCAGATCGCCGGTAGCGCCTTGGCCGGCCAGATGGAATCACCCTTGGTCCTGGAGGGCTTCGCCCAATTGGTGGCCGAGGCCGCCACGCCCGAGTTCATCCGGCGCGGGGTCTTGGACGTGCTTTCGGGGCGCAACTGGTAGCCCGGCCAACCCTGGCGGTCCGGCGCGCCCCGCCTTCTTCATCCACCTGTCTGTGGCGGATGCCGCGCCGGATCGGGAAGAGCTGGCCGAGCCCCTGGTCAGCGTGGGCCGGGCGGGGGCCTTGCCGATCGTCAAGGGGCGGCCCCGACCCCGGGCCTTCATCCCTCCTGGCGGCGGCGGGGCAGGCCCTTGAGGTTGGGCAGGCAGAAGGTGTATTCGCTTTGCCGGCCGCAGTCGGCGCAGGCATACTTGACCAGCACGGACCGGCACTTGATGGCATCGCGGATATCCGAGGCGATATCCAGCCGGCCGCCGCACGGGCAGGCGCGGGCCACCACCAGTATGCACTGGATCCCGGCGATATCCTCCTCCAGGATGTTGAAGGCGCCCAGCCCCAATTGGGCCCATTCCTCCAGAAGCTCGCCGTAGAAGCGGCGCGTGCGCAGGTTGCGCTCCCATGCCAGGGACCTGCCGGTGGCCGTCTTGAGCGTGTCACGGGCATGGTGGGCATAGGTCAGCTCGATGCTGGCCCGCGCCAGTAGTTCATCGTCCAGAAAGCGCCGGCGCAGCGCGTTCTTGGCGAAATACTGCGCAACCCCCATGCAGCCCAGCTTGTCGAGGTTGTCGGCATCATGCACCACGCGGCCGGTATCGCTGGTGGCCTCCTCCTCCAGGTACATGGTGAGGATGGCTTGGCTCACGGTGGGGAGCCATGGTTCGTGGACCGTGCCGGTCAGCACCCGCCGCGCGAACTGGGCCGCGTTGGTTTCTTCCGGGATGTCATCCTCGTGATAGCGACCGTGGACGAACTTGCCGGTGTCGTGCAACAGGCCCGCCAGCAGGGCCGGCCCCGGCTCCCAGCCCTGGGCCTGGGCGATGTGGTGGGCGATGCGCCCCACCCGGGAGCTGTGGGCCCACAGGCTGGAGAGCGTCTGCCCGGCGGACTTGTGCTGATAGGACGTCTCCTGCTGGATCAGGGTCTCGCGGACCTGGCGCAGCACCTCGGGCGCGATGATTTGCAGCGGGTCCGGGCCGTGGCCCGCCGGGGGCTCCGCCTTGGCCTCGGACGGGCCGGGCGCCCCGGCGCCTCGCCCCTGCCAGCGGCCGTAGTCCTCCGGGGTGTTGACGTTGGCGAAGGCCAGTTCCATCTTCGCGGTCAGCCCCTGGCGCGCGAACCAGTCTTCGTCCAGGTGCAGGGTGTGGCAGCGCCGGGTCAGCGCCTCCACCTTGAACAGGTCGGCCTCCAGGGTTTCGCGTATGACGGGCAGGCAGCGCCGGCGATAAAAGGCGTGCAGGAACTCCGGCTTGCGGCCGGGGCAGGGCACCACGATGTCGAAACCGTCCAGTTCGTGGAATTGGCGGCGGATAACCTCCTGGTCCAGAAAGGGCATGTCGGCCGCGCACACAAAGGCCACGTCGTGCTTGATCCTGGAGAGCCCGCTGTATATGCCCATCAGGGGTCCGCAACCCTTACGTTGGTCGGCCACCAGGGGCAGGCCCAGGAAGCCGTATTTATCCGGGGTGTTGGTGATCACCAGCACCTCGTCGAAAAGGGCGGTGACCACGCTGGCCGTGCGCTGGATTATGGGCAGGCCGGCGATTTCCAAGAGCGGCTTGTCCGGCGTCAGCCTGCGGCCCTGTCCTCCGGCCAGGATCAGGCAGGAGGCCGCGAACTTCTCGGCGGGCGGTTGCGTCATAATAAATATTTCTCCACGCTGTCCGGCCAGCCATAACAATAGCCGGGGGCGGGCCGGGCCGCCAGTCCCGATCGCCGCCCCGCCCCCGCCCGCCTCCCCAACCCCCTCCAACCAGCCGCCCGGCCTCTTGGCCGGGCCTGAAATCAGGTCTGGCAACCCGGCACGGGGCGGGCCGCCACAAGATTGCGGCTTGTCCCCGGGGCCGGCCTGGGTTAGATTTAGCTCGCCAGACCACCGGAACTCCCTTTAGCGGCACGCACACCTCAGCCCAGGGTGAACATGAGCCCCAGCGAGACCCCCACCGGCAAACACACCGGCCTCAACGAGCAGACCGCCCTCCTCAGGGAATTCGGGGAGGAGGCCCGGGAGCATCTGGATCACATCGAGCCCGACCTGCTGGCCCTGGAAAAAGACCCGGCCAGCCTGGAAAAGGACGTCATCAACCGCATCTTTCGGGCCATCCATTCCATCAAGGGTTCCGCCGCCCTGGTGGGCTTGGCAGCCCTGCGCGACTTCAGCCATTTGGTCGAGAACGTCCTTTTGCGCGTCAGGGCCGGCGAACTGGCCCCCACGCCCGAGCGCATCGACGTGCTGCTGGGCGCCGTGGACAGGCTGCGCCAGTTGATAGAGGCCGGGCCCTCCGGCGGGGCGGTGGACCTGGAGCGGGAGCGGCGGGGCCTGCTGGCCATGCAAGGCGGCCAGGTCCGCAAGACTCCCCTGCCGTCCCCGGGCCTTTGCCCGCCGGCCGAGGAGCCGGTCTGGCCCGCCCAGGAAGAGCCGGGGCCCCAGGACCTGACCATGGGCCGCTCGGTGCTGGTGGTGGAGGACAACAAGGTTGCCGCCCGCCTGCTCTGCGAAAAGATCGCCGCTGAGACCAACTTCACCCCGGTGGTGGCCTACTGCCTGGCCGAGGCTCGCCAGGCCCTGGATGAGGATCGCGCGCGCTTTTTCGTCTCGGTGCTGGACCTCAACCTGCCCGACGCCCCCGACGGCGAGGTGGTGGACCTGGCCATAGATCAGCGCCTGCCGGCCATCATCCTGACCGCCACCTTCGACGAGGCGGTGCGCGAGCGCATCCTGGCCAAACGCGTGGTGGACTACGTGGTCAAGGGGGGGCTCAAGGACCTGGACTACGTGGCCCACCTGCTCAACCGCCTGGAAAGCAACCAGTGGGTAAAGGTGCTGGTGGTGGAGGACACCCGGGGCATACGCGAGAACCTCAAGATGCTCCTGCAACTGCACCGCTACCAGGTGGTGACGGCCGAGGACGGCGAGCAGGCCCTAGGGCTGATGGAGGAGCACCCCGACGTGCGCGTGGTGATCACCGATTACAACATGCCCCGCATGGACGGCCTGGAGTTGGTCAGCCGCCTGCGCGACCGCCACAGCAAGGACCGCCTGGCCATCATCGGCATGTCGGCCGAGGGCACCGGCACCCTTTCGGCCAAGTTCCTGAAAAGCGGGGCCAACGACTTTTTGCCCAAGCCCTTTCTCAACGAGGAGTTCCACTGCCGGGTCAGCCAGAACGTGGAGTTGTTGGACTTGATCAAAAAGATCAAGGAAGCTTCCTACCGCGACTTTCTCACCGACCTGTTCAACCGCCGCTATTTCTTCGCGGCCGGGCAGGAAAGGCACGGACGGGCCGTGGCCGGCCGGCGGGGCCTGGCCTTGGGCATGATCGACATTGATCATTTCAAGAAGGTCAACGACCAGCACGGTCATGCCGTGGGCGATCAGGCCCTGCGCCACATCGCCTCGTTCCTGGGCGGCATGTTCAAGGAGCCGGCCCTGGTGGCCCGTTTGGGAGGCGAGGAGTTTTGCGTGCTGGTCCCGGACCTGGACCGCCAACAGGCCCTGTTGCGCTTCAACGAGGTGCGCAAGGCCCTGGAGCGCTCGCCCTTCAACGCCGGCGGGCCGTCCATCGGCCTGACGGTCTCCATAGGGCTGGCCATGGTGCCCGGCCCCTCCCTGGACGACATGCTGCGGCGCGCCGACGACCTGCTCTACCAGGCCAAGGCCAAGGGCCGCAACCGGCTGGTGATGGAATCCTAGCCCCGGCCAGGGGAGACGATCAGGCCCGGGGCAGCAGGCGGTAATAGTTCAGGCCCTGGTACTCCAACAGCTCGAAGGAGCGCGTGTACTGGCCCAGGGTTTCGCCGGTGCCCAGGAAAAAATACCCCCCCGGATTGAGAGCCGAGACCAGCCTGGCGAAGATCTCCTGCTTGACCTGCTCCGAAAAATAGATGATCACGTTGCGCAGGGCGATGATGTCGAAGCCGCCCAGGCCGGCCATGGGCTCGCGCAGGTTGTGGGGCTTGAACTCCACCAACTCCTTGACCGTGTCCCTGATCATCCAGCGCCCCTCGTGGGGGCGGAAATAGCGCTCCAAGTGCTCGGCGGGCAGGCCGCGGGTAACCGAGGCGCTGTCGTAGAGGCCGGCCCGGGCCACGGCCAGCACCGTGCGCGAGATGTCGGTGGCCAGTATGCGGACGTGCTGGCGGCAGACCGCCTCGCCGCTGTGGGCCCGGAAGTATTCATAGGCGGTCATGGCCAGGGAGTAGGGTTCCTGGCCCGTGGAGCAGGCGGCGGACCACATCCTGATGTCGGCGCGGCCGCCGCGGGTGATCTCCTGATGCAGGGCGGGCAGGATGCGCTGCCCCAGGGCGGCGAAGGCCCGGGGCTCGCGGAACCAGAAGGTTTCGTTGGTGGTGATGGCGTCGATGATGGACAGGCAGAGCTGGCTGTGCTGCTGGGACTGCCGGGCCTTGCTGTAGAGTTCCCCGTAGCTCTTGCACTGGTTGTCATCCACCAGCCTGGCCAGCCGGTGCTCCACCAGGTAGGCCTTGTCCTCGCCCAAGAAGATGCCGCAGCGCTGGTGGATGAACTCGCGCAGGTCCATGAACTCCTGGTGGGTCAAGGGGGCGTTCATGGTCAACCCCGCTGCTCTTGTCCCCGGCGCACCAGGGCCAGTATGCGGGCGGCCAGGTCCTCCAGGCCCACCTTCTCGTCGCTCAGGCCCGCCTCGTCCACCGCCCGGGGCATGCCGTAGACCACGCAGGTGTCCTCGGATTGGGACAGGCAGTAGCCGCCTCGGCGCTTGATGGCGGCCACGCCGGCCAGGCCGTCGCTGCCCATGCCGGTCATGATCACCGCCAGCACCCTGCCGGTCTCACCCTGGGCCAGGGAGGCCAGCAGCACGTCCACGGCCGGCCGGCAACTGTTCACCGGCGGGTCGTCGTTGAGTCCGATGACCAGCCGCCGGGCGCTGGGCGGCCCTTCCTGACGCACCACCATGTGACGGCCGCCAGGGGCCAGGTACACTGTTCCGGCCAGCGCCGTCTCGCCCTCCCGGGCCTCCTTGACGGTAAGCTGCGAGCCCCGGTCCAGGCTCTCGGCCAGGGCCTTGGTGAAGGTCGCGGGCATGTGCTGCACCAGAAGGATCGGCACCCCCAGGTCCCGGGGCAGGCGCGGCACCACGGACTTAAGGGCATTGGGTCCGCCGGTGGAGACGCCGATGGCCACCACCTCCAGGCGCCCGCCGAGCGGGGCCGGCCGGGGACGCGCCGGGGGCGTTTCCAGGGGCGCGGTGGGGCGCGGTGGGGCCGGGGCCGGCCGGCTGGGGGCCGGGGGCGCCTGGCCGGGGGTGGAGAGCCTGCGGGCGCGGCCCGCCTCGCGCCGGCCGCGTATGCCCCTGAACAGCCCCTCCAACTGCTGGCGGAACTCGCGCCATTCGGCTGGCGGGGCCTTTTCCGCTGGCTTGCCCACCACCTCCAGAGCCCCGGCCTCCAGGGCGCCGATGACCTTGGGCGCGGCCATGGAATCCAGGTGGCTCAAGGCCACCACCGTCACCTCCGGGTACTGCCGGCGCATGGCCCGGATGGACTCCAGACCCCCGTCCGGCGGACCCTCCACGTCCACCAGCACCACGTCCACCGGTTGCAGCCCCAAGCGGGACAGGGCCAGCCGGCCGGTGGGCGTGGCCGCCGCCGAGCCCACCTCGGGCATGGCGGCCAGGGCCTCGGCCAAAAGCCGGCGGTTGACCACGCTTTCGTCGACCACCAGAACCCTGAGCTTGTGGTTGTTGTCGTCCATGACTCCCCGGCGCGCCTATACCTTGAACAGGACCACGATCTCCTTCAACTGGCTGGCCAGGCGATCCAGTTCCCCGGCCGCCTGGTTGGCCTGGGAGGCCCACTGGCTGGTGGCCTGAGCGGCCTGTTGCAGCCCGCCCACGTGGTCGGCCAACTGGTTCATGCCCTGGGAGGCGTCGGAGGCCTCCTTGGCGATGGCCTTGGCGGCCTCGGCCACGTCGGCGATGTTGCGGGCCACCTGGGTCTCGGAGGCGATGGCCAGGCGCACGTTGCTGGCGGTCTGACCGGCCCCCCGGGCCGCCTGGTGCACGTTCTCCGAGACGTTGCTGGCGGCCGTGGCGGCCTCGGCCAGGCTGCGCGAGATCTCGTTGGTGGTGGCGGTCTGCTCCTCCACCGCCGAGGCGATGGTGTTCATGATGGAGTCCACCTCGGTGATGAAGTCCACGATCTTGCCGATGGCCGACACCGCCTGCTCGGTGTTGGACTGCATGGATTCAATCTTTTCGCGGATCTCCTCGGTGGCGCCGGCGGTCTGCTTGGCCAGCTCCTTGACCTCGCCGGCCACCACGGCGAAACCCTTGCCGGCCTCGCCGGCGCTGGCGGCCTCGATGGTGGCGTTAAGGGCCAAGAGGTTGGTCTGGCTGGCGATGCCCTTGATCAAATCCACCACGTCGCCGATCTCCTTGGCCGCGCGTCCCAGGTTGTTGACGATGTCGGAGGTGCGCGAGGCCCGGTCCGAGGCCTCATTGGTGACGTTGGCCCCCCGGGAGGCGCTCTTGCTGACCTCGTTCAGGGCGGCGTACATCTCCTCCACGGCCGTGGCGATGGTGTTGACCGAGCTGGACATCTGCTCGGTGGAGGCGGCCACGTTGTTGAGGTTGTTGGAGACCTCCTCCGTGGCCTGGCCCACCTGGTCCATGCTGCCCGAGACCTCGCCAGAGGCCTGGGCCACGGTGGCCACCTGGGCGCTGACCTCTTCGGCGGCGGCGGCCATGTTGTGTATGTTGCTGGTGGCCCGGTTGGTGCTCTCCGAGGCGCTGGCGCACTGGGCGTTCATGTCCTGGGCCTTGCCGGTCATCTCCTGGGAGATGCGGGTCAGGTGGTCCACCGAGCCGGTGAGCACGCCCACGTGCTCGGCCACCTGCTTGACCATGCGCTGGAGCTTGTCCACGAAAAGGTTGAACCAACTGGCCAGGGCCCCCAGCTCATCGCGGGAGGCGCCCTCCAGGCGGCGGGTGAGGTCGCCCTCGCCCTGGGCCATGTCCTTGAGCATGGACACCGTGGAGTCGATGGGCCGGGCCACGAAGCGCCTGGTGACCAGGAACACCAGGAGGATCACCACGCCCAGGCTGACCGCGGCGGCGGCCAGGTTCAGGTTGCGGGCCCGGGCGATCTTGGCCATGGGCCTCTCCACCGAGGTGCGCGCCATGATGCCGCCCAGCACCTTGCGGGCGCTGCCGTGGCAGTGATAGCAGCGCTGGTCGTTGAGGATGGGGCGCATGACCGCCAGGAAGGGCTTGCCTTCCACGGCGCCCTCAAAGGTGTCCTCCTCCGCCGCGCCCTTGTCCAACATGGCCTTCAAGGCCTCAACGGTGGGCTTTTCGCTGATGAACTGCCCCAGGTTCTTCTGGATCATCTCGGGCTGGGTGGCGAACACCACCCGGCCGGCGAAGTCGAAGACCGCCACCTGGGTCTCGGGCAGGCGCTCGTGCAGTCTGGCGAACTGCTGGCGCACCACGTTGTTGTTGCCCACGGCCAGGGCGTCGATCATGCCCCCCTCCACGGCAGCTGCCAGGTTCTGCCCCTGCTCGCGCATGAGGTCGTGCATCTGGTCGGACTGGCTGCGCAGGCCCAGGGTGATCAGCACGGCCACGGCCACCAGGACCACCAGGGAAACCGCCGTGAGTAGCTTGATCCAAACCCGCCCCCGGAAGCTGGCTTCGGGTGTGCTCATGTCACGCTCCATGGTTCTAATGCCCGCCGCTGTAGATCAAGGGACGGAAGTTGAAGGCCTGCACGCGCTCGGCGTTGTGGCAGCCCAGGCAGTCCTTGGCTTCCAGCTTGCCCTTGATGTCGCTCTTGGACTGGCTCTGGGCGTGCAGCCCTCCCGGTCCGTGGCAGACCTCGCAACTGGCCTCGGCCATCTTGGGCGTCTGCTGCTCCGAGACAAAACCACCGGGCTTGCCGTAACCGGTGGTGTGGCACTCGTAGCACTGCTTCATCTCGGTTTCGCTCAGGGCGTGGCTCATGCGTTTGACGCTGGCAAAGGAGTGGACCTTCTTGGAGTTGGCCTTGAAGCTCTGATATTCCTTCTCGTGGCACTCCTGGCAGGCCTCCGCCCCCACGTAGGTGGCCTGGTTGGCCGCGGCGGCCGGCGGGGAGCCTGGCCTGCCCCGGCCCGCCGCGTCATCCGCTCCCATGGCGGCGCTGGCCGCCCCGGCAGCCAGCGCGCCGGCCAACAGGACCGCCCCCAGCCTTCCTCGCCAAGTGTGTCGATGCATAACCCGCACCCCGTCATCAAAAAAAGGTTTGTTATCGTCCGCCGGCCCCGGGCCTTCCCTGGCCCGCCAACAGGCTGTTGTTCAACAGCCCGTTAATCCAGGGCCAGTATCTTTTCCACCGAAAGCACCACCAGCAGATCGCCGTGCAGCTTGACCACTTCCTGGATGAAGCCGTCGGCGATGCCCCCCGGGTTGGCGGGGGGCGGTTCGATCTGCTCCGGGGGGACCTCCACGGACTCGCCCACCGCGTCCACCAGGAGGGCCACGTCATCGGCCTTGAGCACCACGTTGTGGGTCTCGGCGGTGATCTTCTGGGAGCCAAGCCCCAGGCGCCGACCCAGGTCGAAGACGGTGACGATCTGGCCGCGCAGGTTCAACAGGCCGCGCACATGGGGCCTGGCGTGCTGCACGGGGGTGATGTCCAAGGCCCGGTTGATCTCGCGCACCTGGCGTATGTCCAGGCCCAACAGGCGCCCGGCCAGGCGGAAGGAGACGAACTGCCTGGTCTCCATGGCTACTGCCCCGCTCCGGTCTCGATCAGCGGGGCGTCCACCACCGGCCGGCGTTGGCGGTAGTCCCGCAGCAGCTCCTCGCCCTTGAGCAGGAGGATCAGCCGCCCGTGCAGGTTGAGCATACCCGCCAGGCCCCGGTGGGGACCCTGGTAGGGGCGCACCGCCGCGGAGCTGTCCACGATGTCCACGATGCTGGAGGCCACTATGCCCACCTGCTGGTCCTCGCCCTTGGGAATGATCACGTACATGGATATCGCTGGGCTGGGGTAGGCTCCCACGGGCAGATGGCGCTCCAGGCGCAACAGCGCCAGCCCGCCGTCACGATATTGTACACACTCGCGCCCCCCCACGAGCTGGATTAGTTCGGGCTTGACCAGCTCCAGGCGGGCCACCTGCTCCAGGGGCAGGGCGAAGTACTCGCCGGAAGCGTACTGAAACACCACCAGCGACATGCTGGGGCCGGCCTGGGCCTCCCGGCGCCGGTTGAGCTCCTGCAACCTCCTGGCGTCCTCGGCCTGAATCTCGCTGAAGCGCAGCCGGGCGTGCTCGACGATGCCCGCCGCGTCCAGGATCATGGCCACCCGGCCGTCGCCCATGATGGTGGTGCCGCCGAAACATCTGCAATCCTTGATGTGGCGCGACAGGGGCTTGACCACGATCTCCTCGGTGTCGAAGAGTTCGTCCACGATCAGGCCGAAACGGTTGTCCCCCAGCCTGAGCACCACCACGAAGATGTCGTCGGCCCGGCGGCGGCGGCGCTCGCCTCCGGAGCGCGGCAGGGCCGCCGCCTCGGGGATGGGCCGGGTCTGGCGGCGGTCGGCCAGGCGCTGGCGGCGGTCCTCCATCCTCTGGCTGGTCGCGCCATGACGGATGGTGCGGCGCAGACCCAGGACGTCGCGCAGGCGCACCAGGGGCAACAGCCGCTCGCGCAGGCGCACCACCTGGGCCTCGCCCACCATCTCGATGCGCTGGGCGGCCACGCGGGACTGGATGCACAGAAGCTCCTGCACGTCCACCTGGGGGATGGCGAAAACCTGGCCGCCCGCCCCCACCACCAGCGAGGGCATGATGGCCAGGGTCAGCGGCAGGCGCAGGCGCATGCAGGAGCCCTGGCCCGGTTCGCTGTCGATTTGCAGGTGGCCGCTGATCTTCTGGATATTGGTGGCCACCACGTCCATGCCCACGCCGCGGCCGGAGATGTCGGTCACCTGCTTGGCCGTGGAGACGCCGGGCAGGGTGATCAGGTTGAGCTTCTCCGAGGGTCCCAGCCGCTCCAGCTCCTCGGCCCTGATCTTGCCCGCCGCCAGCGCCCGCCTGGCCACGGCCTCGGGGTCGATGCCCCGGCCGTCGTCGTCGATGGTGATGTTGACCAGGCCCTCCTTGTGGAAGGCCTTGAGCACGATGCGCCCCGCGCGGGGTTTGGCCAGGGCCTGGCGCTCCTCGGGGGACTCGATGCCGTGGTCCACGCAGTTGCGGATCAGGTGGGTCAGGGGGTCGGAGAGCTGCTCCAGGATGGATTTATCCAGCTCCACCTCGCCGCCCATCACGTTCAGCTCCACGTCCTTGCCCAACTGCCGGGAGAGGTCGCGCACCAGGCGGGGGAATTTGTTGAACACGCTGCCCACGGGCTGCATGCGCAACTGCATGATGTTCTCCTGCAAATCGCTGGTGACCAGGTCGACCTTTTGCAGCACCGAGCCCAAGAGAGGCTCCTTGCGGGTGGCCTCGCCCAGCAGGCGGCGCAGTTGGTTGCGCCCCAACACCATCTCGCCGGCCAGGTTGATCAGCTTGTCCACCAGGGGCACGCTGACCCGGATGGTCTCGGTGCAGGTGGCCGGGGCCTTGGCCCAGGACACCTCCGGGGGGGCGGCCAGGGGGGCCGGCGCCGGAGCGGGCGCGGGGGCCGGCGGGGCCGGCCGGGCGGGGGTGGCGACGGCCAGCGTGGGTGGCGCGGGCGGGGCAGGGGCCGCCGGCTCGGGGACAGCCTCGGTGGACACCCGCCGCACCTGGTCCTCGGGCACGTCCAGGGCCAGGGCGGCGATCTCGGGTTCCTCGATCAGGGTGGCGAACAAACAGTGCCCGTAGGCCTGGCCCGGGGCAAGCGCCCGATCCAAGTCGGTGGCCAGGCAGCCGCCGCAGGTGGCCAGGTTGGCCAAAAAGGCCTGGGCGTCACGGCCTTTGTCCTTGAGGTCGCGCTGGGGATGCACCCACACGGCAAACAGGTGCAGCTCCCGCTCGCGGGCCTGGGCCAGTTCCAGGTCCGAGGCCTGGCAGGCGAAGCTCAGGCCTTCCGGCCCCTCGAGGCTGGCCACCCGGCTGGTGGCCGCGCCCGGGGGCGGCCCCTGGGTGGCGGCTTGAGCGCCGCCACCGGCCCGCCAGGCGGCCCGCACCTGCTCCTTGGGGAACTGATACAGGCGCTCGATGGGCAGATCCAAGGCCGCGCCGGCGATCTCGGGCTCCTCGATCAGGGTGGCGAACAGACAGCGCCCCACCCCCTGCCCGGAGGCGTCGTCGCTCAGGTCGGAGACCAGACACTGGCCGCAGGACTCCAGGTCGGCCAGCAGGCGTTCCATCCCGCAACCTTGGCCGATGATATCCTGGCCGATGTCCACCCACACCGCGTAGAGGCTAAGGTCTCCTTCCACCACCTGGCCCAGCTGGGCGGGCTCCAGGGCGAAGACCATGGGCCCGCGCCCCGGCTCACCGGGGGCCTCCAGCTTTATGGGGCCTTGGCCCAGGCAGCCCTCCTCGGCCCTGGAGGGTGCCGCCGGAGGTGCCGCCGGGGGTGCCGCCGCGGTTGACGGCGCGCCGGGGCCATCGGACAGGGCGGCCCGCAGCCTATCCAGCTCGGCCTGGCAGGAAACCTGGTCGCTGGCCTGGATGTCCATGATCATGGTGCGCAGCTTGTCCACGCCGGCCAACAGGGCGTCCACCGAGTCCGGATTGGGGGAGGCCAGGCCGTCCCGGAAGCGCATCAGCAGGTGCTCCATGGCGTGGCCCAGTTCGGTGACCTTCTCGAAACCCAGGAAGGCGGAGAACCCCTTGATGGAGTGGATGGCGCGGAAGACCCGGTTGATCACCTCGGGGTCCAGGTCGGGACCCTGGCTCTCCATGGCCAAAAGGTCCGGTTCGATAGCGTTCAGGTGCTCGCCGCTATCGGCCAGAAAATCGCGCAGCAGGGTTTCGTCGACTAGGGAGCCCATCAGCACCAACCAAGCGCCGGCCCCGGGGCTCCATGGTTGACGATCCTGGAGCCCGCGCCGCGGCGGCAAGGAAATATATTAGAGGACGAATTCCATACTACTTATACCGTCAACCCTTATGCCGATACAGCTAAAAATGGTATATAGTCAGAGATAAAGCCATATTGATGAACAAGGCGGTGCCCCCGCCGAGCGGGGTCCACCCTGTGGCCGTCAAGATATCGGGGATGCGCAAGTGCCCATAAACCCCTTCATGCGTATTTTGGTGGTGGATGACTTTCCGGCCATGCGCCGTCTGATGCGCAACGCCCTGCGCGAGCGGGAGCTCACCAACATCTGCGAAGCGGCCAATGGCGAGGAGGCCTTGAAGATCGTGGACTCGGAGCCCATCGATCTGATCCTGTGCGACTGGAACATGCCCGTGATGTCGGGGCTGGAACTTTTGATCTGGGTGCGTTCGCGCGAGCAGTTCCAGTCCCTGCCCTTCATCATGGTCACGGCCGAGAGCGACAAGATGAACGTGGTCGAGGCCCTGCGGCAGAAGGTTAGTAATTACGTAATCAAGCCCTTCACGGTCGATATCTTGGAGGCCAAGCTCAAGCAAATCTTTAGGTGACCGGCGGTGCAAGCGTTAAACCGCGGCGGGAGTCGGGGGGATGGATATAGCTAATCTGCATGTGTTGGTGGTGGATGACTTCCCCGCCATGCGCAAGCTGTTGCTCAAGAGCCTGCGCCAGATGGGGGTGGTCAATCTGCTGGAGGCCGGCGACGGCGTGGATGCCGTCAAGCTGTTGGAATCGGACCGGGTGGACCTGCTCATCAGCGACTGGAACATGCCCGACATGGGTGGCCTGGAACTGCTGCGTTGGGTGCGCCAAAAATTCACCACGGCCCGCCTGCCCTTCCTGATGGTGACCACCAAGGGCCAGCAGATGGATGTGGTGGAGGCGGTCAAGGCCGGGGTGGACGCCTATATCGTCAAGCCCTTCACCCAGGAAATCCTGGAGGGCAAGATGACCAGGCTGGTCCTCCAGGCGGCCGAGTTCGCCGCCGCCCGCTCCGCCGCCCTGGCGGCCGAGGCGGAGGCCGAGGCCCGGCGGGCCGAGGAGAGCAGACAGACCCTGGCCGAGCTACTGGAGGAGCCCGCGCCGCCCCGCCAGGAGGCCGCACCGGCCGGGGAGGCCGGGGAGGCCGCCACCCCGAGCGCCCCCGCCGAGGGTCCCGCCGAGGCCGGGTCCGGGGAAAAAGACTAGGCGCTCGCCGAAGCATTACCCCCGCTGGCCCCTGGAGCGGCCCGCCAACCCACGCCCGCCGGTCTCGACCCGGGCCGCCGGGGCGATCCACGCCCCGCGCCAACAGTCATGCCTGCCCCAAAATATCCTTGACCGGCGGCGGGCCGCGGTGCCGGCGCTCCAGTCGCCGGCCGGGCCTGGCGCCGTCGTGGCGGCCAGGTAAAATGGAGCCTGGCGAGCCTGCTTGACTCTAGCGCCGGCCCGTGGCCAGGCTCGCCCCCCGGCGCCCCTCCGGGAGAGGTGCTCACGGGCTGGCCTATATACAGTGGCGGAGGATCGAGCATGCCCGGACCGTTGCACGGCGTCAAGGTGGTGGAGATCAGCATGTTCCAGCAGGGCCCCGTGGCGGGCATGCGCCTGGGGGACCTGGGGGCCGAGGTGATCAAGGTCGAGGCCCCCGGCGGAGACCCCGCCCGGGGCTTCATGCGCATCATCGGGGCCATGGCCGGGCTTAAAGGCCCCAATTATTACTTTGAGCACTGCAACCGCAACAAGCGCGGCGTGGTGCTGGACCTAAAGCAACCGGCGGGCATGGAGGTCTTTTCCAAGCTCATCGACCAGGCCGACGTCTTTGTCAACAACCTGAGCATCGACGCGCCGCCGCGCATGGGCATCGGACCCCAGACGCTCCTGGAGCGCAACCCCCGCCTGATCTACGCCCAGGCCTCGGGCTGGGGCCGGCGCGGCCCGGAGGCCAGCGCCTTATCCTTTGACTACACCGGCATCGCCCGCAGCGGGCTGATGCTCTCCGGCGGCGAGGCCGGCTCGCCGCCCACCCAGATGCTGCCCGGCATCGGCGACGAGATGGGGGGCCTGGTCTGCGCCTGGGCGGTCTGCGCGGCGCTCTACGCCCGCGAAAAGACCGGCCAGGGCCAGGTGGTGGACACCTCGCTCATGGGCAGCGTCATCGCCAGCCTGGGGCTGATCATGTCGGCGCCGGCCATCCTGGGCCAGGAGTTCCCCCGCGAGCGGCGCGCCACGGCCGGCAACCCCATCTACAACCACTACGGCTGCGCCGACGGCAAGTGGCTGGCCATCGCCCATCTGCAACCCGAGCGCCACTGGCCCAAGGTCTTGAAGGCCCTGGACCTGGCCGAGCTGGAGCACGACCCCCGCTTTGACAGCGTGGAGGCCCGGGGCGCCCACGCCGCCGAGCTGGTGGCGGCCTTTGACCAGGCCTTTGCCCAGAAGGGCCGGGGAGAGTGGCTGAAGATTTTTGACGAGGCCGGCTGCATCGCCCAGCCGGTGCAGTCGCCGGGCGAGGTGGCCAATGATCCCCAGGCCCTGGCCAACGACTACTTCCTGCGCCTGCCCGAGGACGGCCCCGGCCCGGCCAAGACCACCGGCTTCCCCTGGGATTTCAGCGCCACGCCGGCCCAGTACCAGCGCCCGGCCCCGGAGTATGGCCAGCACACCCAGGAGGTGCTGACCGAGCTGGGCTACACCGCCGAGCGGATCGCGGAGCTGAAAGGCGAGGGCGTGCTGGGCTGAGGG
>JAZDIQ010000037.1:0-2189 GCA_043804825.1 Pseudomonadota bacterium | reverse complement strand
CCGGGAGATCGCCCGCGTTCTGAGCCTCGTCACTGGTAGTCGGAGGATCGGCCAGGCGCTGCACCACCAGCATGGGCTCGGCCTCCAGGGCCGCGAGCTGCTCGGGCGTGAAGGCCTGGTTGGGGTGGTCGGTGGGCGCCGCGGGGTGGGCTACCCCGCAGCGGCGGAAACCGTCTTTCTTGCTCGTGATCCTGATCATGGCGAAGGAGTACTCCTCTCAGCGCTTAGGCCAGCCAGGGGCTGACCAGCACGTCGCAGGTGTTGAACCAGGGGTTGCCGGCGCCGTTGGCCAGGGTCTGCACCTTGAGTAGGGCCGTGGCCGAGGCCTCCAGGGTGGGCGGCACCACCAAGAGGTCGGGCACGATGCCGAGCGGCACCCCGGCCTCGTTGGTCAGGCTCATCATGGCCGCGCGGGCGCTGGCGTAGTAGGTGGCGTCCAGGGTCTGCTTGCTGCCATAGGCCAACTGCCACAGGCCGTAGCCCACGTTGCCCCGGTAGTCCACGCCATAGCGGTACTTCTTGCGCATGAAGGCGTTCTCGTCATCGGGGCGGTCCTGGGTCACCAGCTCGGGCTGGCGGCGGGACTGGAACAGCAGCGGCTTGAGGGCCTGCTTGGTGCACAGCAGATACCAGGGGGTGCCGGAACCGCCGCCGGTGTTGCCCACGCTGGCGTCGCCCACGGGGTGGTCGGAGTCGAAGAAGTACTGGCCGTCGAAGCAGGCGGTGGCGAAGCCGGCCTTGAGCAGGGCGAAGATCAGCAGCTCAGGGTGCAGGCGGGCGTTGCGCCCCAATTGCTCGATCAGGGGCTTATAGACCCCGATGTTGTCGTCTTCCACGTCATCGCGGTCCACCTCCACGGTGGCCTCGAAACTCTTGTTGCGGATGGAGTACTGGCCGGCCTTGAGGGCCTGGATCACCCGGTCGCCGATCCACTCGCGCAGCATGGGGAATTTGCCCAGCCAGCCGTAGTCGGTCTCGCGGGTGCTGCTGGGCACCGTGGTGGCGATCCGGGGGTAGTCGGGGACCACCACTCCGAAGGCCTCCATGAAGATGGCCTGAAAGGATTTGCTCATCGCGGTGAGCATGGGCTGATTAACAATCGGCATGATCGTCTCCTTTTTGGCCGGGTTAGCCCAGGGCCACCCAGCCGTCGGTGGCCGAAACGTACTTGACCAGGCGGCCGGCCAGCACGTTGGCGGCGCCGTAGTGGTAATCGGCGGTGATGGCGGTGTTGTCGTCGGGCGCGGTGGTGAACAAGAGGTCGTAGTAGCCCGAGGCGTAGTCGATGAAGCCCTTGCCCCCGGTGCCCGAGAGGCGGCCCTGACCGTCGTCGGTCAGGGTCTTGGCGGCGCTGCCCACGGTGGCGTTGATGGTCACCCCGCCGGGCGCCACCCCGCCGTGGGCCAGCATGCCCCGGAACTCGGTGGCGGTCCCCCCAGCGTCGGCCACCAGGGACTCGGCGCTCACCGCCGTGCCCGGCCGGGAGGCGGCCACCGTCTCGTCGTCCACCACGTAGACGTTGCGCCCCACCTGGCTCTGGGCCAGGCCGGAGCCCTTGAGGCGGGCCACGGCCTTGGTGCGCACCACCACGTTGATGTCGCCATTCTGGCCGGCGGAGTTGTCGGCCCGGGCCATCGCCAGGCCCGCCAGCACCAGCCCGGCGGTGTCGGCCGCCGGCACGGCGTAGCCGCTGGCGTTGATGGCCACCAGGGAGCCGGAGTAGATCAGGGTCGTGGCCGCCACGGGGTGTTGGATCTCCACACCCTCGCGGTACTCGGTCGCGCGATCAGCGGAAAGGCCCATGTCCTAGACCTCCTTCTCGGTGGGGAAGTGCTTGTTGAACTGCTCGTCGCTGATGCCCAACTGGCGGTTGATTTCCCGCTGGGCGTCGTCCAGGACGCCGCCGGGCGTCTTGCCGGAGCCGCCGGGCAGATCGCCCAAGGGCACCACCCTGGGGGCGGCGTTCATGTAGGCCTCGAAGCCTTCGGGGTCCTTCTTGGCCCACGCCAGGGCCTTGTCCTTGGTGGCGGGCGCCACCTTGCCGTTGGTCATGGCCGTATCCACCAGGCGGTTGGCCTGGCGCTCCAGGTCGCCCTTTTCCAGGGCCACCAGGCGATTCTGCAGGGTCTCCAACTGCTGGGAGCCCTCCTGCAGCCCCCTGATGGCCCCCAGCACCGCGCTCTCCCCGG
>JAZDIQ010000036.1:0-185748 GCA_043804825.1 Pseudomonadota bacterium | reverse complement strand
TGGAATTGGCGCCGGGGGCCGAATGGCGCGACGTGGCCTACGCCCTGGCCCACTGGGCCAATGTGAAGCAGGACCGCCTGGTCTACCAGAGCGAAGAGGAGTTGCTGCGCCGGGGTCCCTGGGGCGATGAGCGCCAGTTCGACACCTACCGTGACGCGGTGCTGGCCAGCCTAAGCCTGCTCAAGTCCGAGCCCGACGAGCAGGGCCTGCAGAACCGGGCCTTCCGGGCGGCGGTGGAGGCGGCACTTGAGGTGGAGAAGGTCCGCCACGCGGCCTAGCAGGACGCTGAAACAGGCCATCCATGGTCAGCGCCGGCGGATTTGCACCCGCTGGCCGGCGGCGCGAGCAGCCGAATAAAAAAGGCCGGCCCCCTCGCGCGGGCGAGGCGACCGGCCGAGTTATGTCTGGGATAACCGCGGCCGTGGGCAGGGCTACTCCACCACCACGATGGAGGCGCCGGTGAGGTTGCTCACCACCGAGCCGGAGACCGAGCCGAAGAGCATGTGCTTGAGGTTGCTTTCGCCGCGCCGGCCCAGCACCACGGTGCCGTAGCCGCCCTCTTTAGCCTCGTCGATGATCTGCTTGGCGACGCTCTTCTTTTTCTCAATATATTTCAGCGTGATGCGGGTCTCGTCCAGGCCCATGCGCACCAGTTGCTTCTTGGCCTCCTCCAGCACCAGGCGGCCCTTTTCCTTGCCCCGCTCCAGGGCCAGGATGCCTTCCATGAGCCGGGGCGAAGAGATCGAATCCCCCAGGTCGGTGGAGGGAACCTTGTCGTAAATGGACAGGACGGTGACCTTCATCCCCTCCACCTTGGCGTACATCTGACCCACGTACTCCACCGCCTTGAGCGCGGCGGGCGAGCAATCATAGGCCAACAGCACATTGCTCCACAGCATCGGCGTTCCCCTTTCGCAGCACGCGCACGATCTTGACCTTGAACGACGCCTTGCGTCCCAGGCGCAGGGACACCCTGCGCAGGATCAACCAGGTGACCACCAGACTGACGATCCCCACCAGCACCGAGGCGGTCTGCGCCTCCAGCCCCCAGCCCGGCCCCAGGCGTTGGCCCGCCGCCGCCCCGGCGATCAGGGCCAGCACCGGCACCATGTAGACCAGAAACCCGGCCGTGAGCACCCCCCGGCGCGGCGCGCTCAGGAGCACCCGGTCGCCCACCTGGGCCCCGATGGGGTTCTCGGCCGGCACGGCCCGGACCTTGTCCCCGCCCAGGAACTGGCAGGCGCCGTGGGCGCCACAATGGGAGCAGGCGTCGGAGGCCACCGCCTCCACCATGGCCAGGTTTCCATGCAGGGAGCGGACCAGGCCTTCCTCCTGTAAATGGGGCTGTTGATCAGTCATGATCAGAGCATACCACGCTTGCACAAAAACCGACAGACTATTGTGCCATCTGGCACTACCGCCCCTTGGGCCGGCGGCCGCGGCGGCTGCGCGGTCCGTCCGGCTTGCCTCGGCGGCGCTTTTCTGGCATTTAAATCATGCCCCCCCCGAGGCCCCTGGCTGATATACTTTGTGAAATCGCTCACGGCAATTTTGGGCAATCGCGCCCCCAACCCAGACCCGGTGGCCGGCACACGGTGTGGCATCTGCTTAAGCGCATATTCTCCCGCCTGCTCCACTCGCTGAGCTTCAAGCTCTCCTTTTCGGTGGGCCTGGTCATCTTTCTCACCGTGGCGGCCGGGGCCTGGTGGCAGATCGACCAGCACCACACCCAGGCCCTGGCCCAGGCCCGCGCCGACGCCGAGGGCTTCGCCGAGACCGTGCGCCGGGCCACCTTCTGGTCCATGCTGCGCAACGAGCGCGAGAGCCTGCACCGCATCGTCCAGGACGTGGCCGAGCAGGCCCACATCGACCGGGTCCGGGTCTTCAACAAGGACGGGCGCATCATGTTCTCCTCCGACCCGGCCGAGGTGGGTCACGAGGTGGACAAGCAGGCCGAGGCCTGCTACGCCTGCCACGCCCAGGACACCCCCCTGGAGCGCCTACCCAGCGGCGAGCGCACCCGCATCTTCAGCCCGGCGCCGGGTCAGCGCCTCCTGGCCACCATCCTGCCCATTTACAACGAGCCCGGTTGCAGCGGCCCGCCCTGCCACGCCCACCCGGCCGACCAGAAGGTGCTGGGCGTCCTGGACGTGGGCTACCGCCTGGACAGCCTGGACAACCAGCAGCGCCGCCAGATCCACGAGACCCTGGCCTTTGCCCTGGCCCTGTTCCTGGCCATCTCCACCTTCATCGGCCTGGGCGTCATCATGACCGTCAACCGCTCGGTCAAGCGCCTGGTGGGCGAGGTGGAGAAGGTGGCCGCCGGCGAGCACGCCGAGGTGGAGGTGGTCAGCGCCCCGGACGAACTGGGCCAGGTGGCCGAGGCCTTCAACCGCATGGCCAAGGAGGTGGCCCGCCGCTCGCGCCTGAAGGACCAGCGCTACGGCCAACTGGTGCACAACTCCACCGATGCGGTCTTTGTCATCGACGTCAACGGCAAGGTGCTGGTGGCCAACCCCGAGGCCGGACGCATCCTGGGCCGGCCGCCGGATGGCCTGGAGGACCAGAGCTTCTCCGAGATACTGGACCCCGACGACCGCTCCGCGGTGCTGGAATCCATGTACCGGGCGCTCAGCCTGGAGGAGACCAGCCGCACCCTGAACTTCGCGGTGCAGGCCGCCGGGGGCCAGGTCAAGGTGCTGGAGGGGCGCTTCCGCCGTCTGGAGGACGACCAGGGCCAGCGGGTGGTGCTGGCCAACCTGCGCGACGTGACCGTGCGCCGCAGCCTGGAAGAAGAGGTCGCCCGCCGCCGCGCCTTTGAACAGGGGCTCATCCACCAGGCCCTGAACGCCATCATCGCCACCGACGACCGGGGCGTGATCCAGATCTTCAACGAGAGCGCCGAGGCGCTCCTGGGCGTGCCCTCGGCCGCGGTGGAGGGCCTGCGCCACTACACCACCTTCTTCCCCCGCGCCCTGGTGCGCTTGCTGGAAAAGCACGTCTTCCAGAACCCGCGCCGGGGTGAGGCCTTTGTGCGGGCCGGCGTGGTCAAGACCGAGACCGGCAAGCGCCTGCCGGTGCTGCTCTCGGCCCGGCCACTTTTCCTCGACAACCGTTTCAGCGGCGCGACGATCTTCTTGCAGAACCTGCGCGAGGCCAAGGCCCTCAAGGCCCAGCTCATCAAGCAGACCCGCCTGGCCGCCGTGGGCCAGACCGCCGCGGGCCTGGCCCATTGCATCAAGAACCTGCTGCACGGCATGGGCACCGCCAGCTACCTGGTGGACCAGGGCCTGGGCGATGGCGACCTGGAGCTGACCCGCCAGGGCTGGCGCATGGTCAAGCACAACCTGGACCAGGTCAACGGCTTGTCCCAGGACCTATTGGCCTATGCCAAGGACCGCCGGCCCCAGTACCAGCCCTTTGACCTCAACCGCCTCCTGGGGGAGGTGGCCGGGCTCATCGCCGGCCGGGCCCAGGAAGAGGGCGTGAGCGTGAAGGTGGAGTCCGACCCCGGCTGCAACCGGGTGGTGCTGGACCCCCACGGCATCCGGCGGGTGGTCCTGAACCTGGCCAGCAACGCCCTGGACGCCCTGGCCGAGGCCCCGGACCCGGGCCGGCCGCCGGAGGTGGTCCTGCGTTGCGGCCGCGACGGTTTTGGCCAGATCACGATCTCGGTCAGCGACAACGGCCCCGGCATCCCGCCCGAGGTGCGCCGGCATCTCTTTGCCGGCCTTTTCTCCACCAAGGGCAGCCGGGGCACCGGCCTGGGACTGTTGGTGAGCCAGAAGATCGTGGAGGAGCACGGCGGGGCCATCGACGTCCAGAGCCAGCCCGGCGAGGGCGCCCGCTTCACCTTTGCGGTGCCGGACATCGCCGAGGGCGAGGCCGGCCCCGGCCCGGAGGGCGCGGCCTAATTGGTTGCAGTCGCCGGGGCGGACGGGGTGACCGGTTTATGGCGCAGCTCGCCCAGCCAGCCGCCCAGGGGCCGGCCCTCCACCCAGCGGTGGTGCAGGGCCCAGAGCAGGTCCTTGAGGCGCTGTTCGTGCTCGGGCGGGGCGATGAAGCCGGACAGGTCCTCGCAGACCATCAGCGCCGCCAATGCCTCGTCATCGCCCGTCACCGCGGCCAGCACCGGCCCCAAAAACCCGAACCCGCCGCCGGCATCGGCCTGCTCCACCAACTGGAAGAGCACCGTGTCCAGGGTGACCCACCAGGGGTCCTGCATTGCCTGGCCGCCGGCCGCGCAGCGCGTCTGCGAGGCCATGGTCCGGCAGGCCAGGGGCCGGGCCTCATAGGCCGCGCAGAGGCCGTCCTTCAGCAGCGGGCAGGGCCCGGACGGCGGCAGCATGGCCTCGGCCGGGGGTTCGTTGCGCGCCAGGCAAAGCCGGGCCAGGGCGTTGAGGCTGGCCGCCGGCCTGGGAGCCGCGCCGGCCGCGGCCGAAGCCCGGCCCAGGTCCACCAGGCCGGCCAGCAGGTCATAGCGGCCCTGGCCGCGCAGGTGGGCCAGCAGATGCCTGGCCTCCAAGGTGGTGAGCTGCAACTGGTCGCTGCAGCAGGCGTGGCAGCCGGGCGCGCAGGCCGCGTCCCGGGCCGCAGATTGCTCGGCCTGGGCCGCGTAGAGCGCCTCCAAGACCCACTGGCGCACCTGCTCCCGCTGGTCGGCGGCAACCCTGGGCGGCATCACATCCCCTCCGGCCCCGCGCAGCCACATTGACAGGCGGGCAAAGCCAGCATATAGTTGGTAATTATCACGAGTTAGCCACCGGGTTTCCGGCCGGGCCTGCGGGCGGGACAAACTGCCGCGCGTTTGGGCCCCCGGCCGCAGGCTGGCGGCCAGCCTCAGCCAAGCCCCTCATAGCAGGAGTCGCCGGTCCATGCAAGCCATCAAGCCGCCCCGCCAGCGGGAGGTGACCTGCCCCAAGTGTAAAAAGGTTTTCCGCACCAGCCTGCTGGGTGTGGCCTACTGCCCCTATTGCCGCACGCCAACCAAACTGGAACCCGGCTTCAGCCCCACCCGTTGAGCGGGCAACAGGCCGGCTTTGCGCAGACCAGCGGGGTGCGAGCGCCCCGCCGCGGCCCGTTTGTGGGGACGGCAGAGACGTGAACTTTCCCACCACTGAGATCAGCGGCCCGCCCAACCTGTATCCGGGTTTCGCGCATTTTTCTCTGCGCGCCCTGGCTCCGGGCAGCTTCGCGCCCTGCCAGGTGCGCCTGGAGGCCTTCAACCCGGCCTACGGCGGCCTGCACCTGGTCAAGGCCCTGACCATCGGCGACCAGGTGTCCCTGGTCTGGCGGCAGCGCCTGCTGGATAGCGGCATGGTCCACGCCTACGTGTCCCTGCCCGACCTGGACGAGCTGCTGACCTACCTGGGGGGCCACGCCCAGAAGCTCCTGGACCAGCCCGGCGACGGCGACCCCCAGCAGGGCTACCTGATGGTCTACGAGCACGCCCTGTGCGCGCTCAAGGCCGCCATGCTCGACCCGCGCAACGGCCGCCGCCTGGGCCTGGGCGCGGCCACGGTGCGCCAACTGGTGGACGCCCTCTGGGAGGACCGCAACACCCGCCTGGGCCTGCTCAAGATCCTGGCCAAGGATCAGGAGCTGGCCAGCCACTCCCTGAACACCTGCCTGCTGGCGGTGGGCTTCGCCTGCCACCAGGCCTGGCCCCGCGAAAAGGCCGCCAACCTGGGCCTGGCCATGTTCTATCACGACCTGGGCCTGGTGGAGATGGGCCTGCCCGGCCCGGACGATCCCCTGGGCGCCGGCCTGCGCGAAGGCGCCAGCCTGGAGGAGCACCCCGAGCTGGCGGTGGCGTTTTTGGCCCAGGTGCCCGGCCTGGACCCGGAGGTGGGCGAGATCGTCCTCTGCCACCACGAGAACCTGGACGGCAGCGGCTATCCCCGCGGCATCAGCGGCGACCAGCTTTCGCCGGCGGCGCGCCTGGCCCGCCTGGTGGATGTCTACGAGACCGCCACCTCCGGCGCGGCCGGCCGCCCCGCCCTGCCCCCTTTCTCGGTGCTGCTCATCATGCGCCGCGAGCTGGGCATGTGGCTGGATCTCGCCTTGCTGGAGTCCTTCGTCCGCTTCCTGGGCCAGTTCTAAGGCCCCGCCGCGGCCGGCGAAAAACTTGACAGGCATCGCCGGCCAACCCTATCCTCAGAGTATGCAAGGCAGTTTTCGGCCCCGCGCCGCCGGGCACAACCGGAGCATGGGGGTGGGTCCTGCGGTGAATCCTGTCAAGGAGGTGCGCTATGAAGGCGGGTATTGTCTTTACCGGCACTGGTCCCATCCTGGTGCTAACCAGCTTCAAGTCCTTTGACGACCCCAAATTGGTGGAAAAGCTGGCCCGCAAGGGCATCGTGAAGTTCATCGCCCATGAGCTGGAGCTGGACCTGGTGCGCAAGCGCTATGGTCAGCACTTCCAAGTCATCCTGGGCGACCTGAAGCAGGACGACGACCTGCGCATCCTGGATTACAACGGCCACAACGTCTTCTACAACTTCTCCTTCAAGGAGTGGGGCCCGCCCATCCCCCACGAGTAGCCCGGTCCCGCCGGGCCTTGACCGATCCCGGCCGGGGGTGATATGCTCCCGGTCACTGGAGGCAAAGGGCTTATGGCACCGCATGGCCGGCGATTTAGCAGCTATTATTATTGCCGGCCCAGGTGTGTCCGCAGGCCCTGAACCGCCCCAGACCAAGCCACCAGGCAGCCGCGGACGCCCACCAGGGTCCGCGGCTGTTCATTTGCGCCCCAGGCCAGGAGGAGACAGATGCCGGTTGCGCAGAAGATCGTGCAGTTCATCGACCGTTCCAGTTGGATCCGGGCCATGTTCGAGGCCGGGGCCAAGCTCAAGGCGCAGGTGGGGCCGGAGAACGTCTTTGACTTCTCCCTGGGCAACCCCAACCTGGAACCGCCCGAGGCCTTTTATGAGGTCATGGCCAAGCTGGCCGCGGACCGCACCCCCGGCCTGCACGCCTACATGCCCAACGCCGGCATCCCGGCGGTGCGGGCCAAGGTGGCCGCCTACCTGAGCGGGCTGCACGGGGTGGGCTTCAGCGCCGAGGAGGTAATCATGACCGTGGGCGCGGGCGGCGCGCTCAACGCGGCCCTGAAGGCCCTGGTGGATCCGGGGGCCAACGTGGTGGTGCCCACGCCCTACTTCGTGGAGTACGACTTCTACCTGGACAACCACGGCGGCGTGGTCAAGCGCGTGGCCACCCAGGCCGATTTCGGCCTGGACGTTGACGCCCTGGCCGCGGCGGTGGACGAAAAAACCTGCGCGGTGCTGATCAACAACCCCAACAACCCCACCGGCACGGTCTACCCGGAAAGCCAGATCGTGGCCCTGGCCCAGGCGCTCACCGACGCGGGCCAGCGCCGGGGCCGGCCGGTCTACCTGATCAGCGACGAGCCCTACCGCCAACTGGTCTACGACGGGGTGGAGGTGCCCAGCATCTTCAAGCACTACCCCCACAGCATCCTGGGCACGTCCTTCAGCAAGAACCTGAGCCTGCCCGGCGAGCGCATCGGCTACCTGGCCGTGCACCCCCAGGCCGCGGACAAGGGCCTGCTCATCGCCGGCATGACCCTGGCCAACCGCATCCTGGGCTTTGTCAACGCCCCGGCCATGATGCAACTGGCCGTGGCCGAGCTCCTGGACAGCGCCGCGGACGTGGAGCAATACGCCACCAAGCGGCGCCTGATCTGCCAGGTGCTCCAGGAGGCCGGCTTCGAGTTCACCGAGCCCAAGGGGGCCTTCTACGCCTTCCCCAAGAGCCCGGTGGCCGACGACGTGGCCTTTGTGCGCGCCGCCCAGGAGGAGAACCTGCTCCTGGTGCCGGGCTCGGGCTTCATGGGCCCCGGCTATTTCCGCATCGCCTACTGCTGCTCCGACCAGACCATCGAGCGCTCGGCCGGGGCCTTCAAGCGGGTGCGTGAGCGGTTCTAGGCCGGCCGAAACCACCCGGCGCTTCCGGGTGGTGAGCCTGGGCTGCAAGGTGAACCAGGCCGAGGCCGCCGCCCTGGCCGCCCTGCTGGGTGGCCGGGGCTGGCGCGAGGCCGCCGAGGGCGGCCCGGCCGATTTGGCCGTGCTCTTCACCTGCGCGGTCACCGCCACCGCCGGCCGCCAGTCGCGCCAGATGGCCCGGCGGCTCATGCGCGAATCCGGCGCGGTGGTGGCGGTGGGCTGCGACGTGCAGGCCGGGCCCGCGGCCTACCTGGAGGCCGGGGCGGGCGTCGTGGGCCGGTCCGGGCTGGCCGGCCTGGCCGACCGGGCGGATGATCTGGCCTCGGACTTGGCCGGTTTCGCGGACCCCGGCCCGGATCTGCCCCTGGCCGCGCCGGAGACCGGGCCCTGGTGCCCCGGCTGGCGCGCGCCGGGCGGCGGCCGCACCCGGGGGCTGATCAAGGTGCAGGACGGCTGCGACGCGGCCTGCGCCTATTGCATCGTGCCCACCACGCGAGGCCGCTCGCGCAGCCTGCCCGCCGAGCAAGCCGCGGCGGTCATGGCCGAGCTGGGCGCGGCCGGCGCGGCCGAGGTGGTGCTCACCGGCATCCACCTGGGCCGCTGGGGCCTGGACCAGCCCGGCGCGCCCGACCTGGTCGGCCTGCTGCGCGCGCTCCTGGCCGCCCACCCCGCGCCCTGGCTGCGCCTGTCCTCCCTGGAGGCCAGCGAGATCACCCCGGCGCTCATCGCGCTCATGGCGGCCGAGCAGCGCCTCTGCGCCCATTTGCACGCACCCCTGCAGACCGGCAGCGACAGGCTCCTGAAGGCCATGGGCCGGCCCTACAGCGCGGCCCAGTACGCCGACACCATCCGCCAGGCCGCCGCGGCCCTGCCCGGCCTGTGCCTGGGCGCGGACGTGATGGTGGGCCTGCCCGGCGAGCAGGCCGCGGATTTCAGCCAGACCGAGGCCCTCATCGCCGGCCTGCCCCTGGCCTACTTGCACGTCTTCCCCTACTCCCCCCGCCCCGGCACCCCGGCCGCCAGCCTGCCCGGACGGGTGCCCGGCCCGGTGGCCAAGGCCCGCGCCGCCCGCCTGCGCCGCCTGGGCGAGGCCAAGCGCCAGGCCTTCCTGGCCAGCCTGGCCGGCCAGCGCCACCGGGCCCTGGTGGAGGGCCACGGCCTGGCCCGCACCGGCAACTACGCCCTGGTCAGCCTGGACCGCGCCATGCCCGCCGGCGCGGTGGTGGAGGTGGTCCTGGGCGAGCCGGTGGCCACCCCCCAGGGGCCGGGCCTGAGCGGCCGGGTGGTCTAGACTCCGCGCCCGCCAACCGCCGCCTTTGACTTCGCCCCTGGCCTTGGGTATGGTTTGGGATACACACCCGAGCGGGGGTCGCTTTATTCCGATGCTTCGCCGACTTGTCCTCCTGGTGCTCATCCTGGCCGTCTGCGGGGCCGCGCCCTTTTGGCCGGCGCCGGCCGGGGCGGTGGAAACCCCCGCGCCGGTCGGCCTGGCCCCGCCCCGGCCCGCCGCGCCCAGCCAGCCCGACCTCACCACCGGCGCCACCGTCAGCACCAGCACCGCCACCGCGACCACCGTCAGCAGCGACACCACCAGCACCAGCCTGACCAGCGCCACCAGCGCCACCACCGCCACCAGCACGACGACCACCAGCAGCTCGGCCACCACCACCGAAAGCGACACCACCATCACCAGCCGCACCACCAGCACCACCCAACCCGCGCCCGCGCCCGCGGCCAAGCGCGAGGGCCAGGCCCCGGCCCAGGCTGACGGCGGCTACTTCTCGGCCATAACCGGCAACCGCCTGCGCTGGGTGGAGCTGTCGGTGGGGGGCCTACCGGTGCGGGTCTCGGCCGGCGGGGTGGTGGCCCTGCACCCGGACGCGCCGTTTCGGGTGCTCAAGATGGAGGGCGACGGCTGGCTGGACTATGGCCTGCAACCGCGCCTGGCCGGCCTGCCCACCGCGGACCTCGGCCGCTTCCACACCCTCAACGAACTCATGGGCGAGCAGGTCTTCGAGCGCGACGCCCTGACCCTGGAGATCTGGCGGGGCCAGCGCCGCCTGGGCGACATCCAACTGTTGGTCAAGCTGCTGCCCATCGACTGGCTGCGCCGGGCCGAGGAGGCCCCCCGCCTGGCCGACAAGATCGCCCTGACCAGAAAGGCCCTGGACCTGACCCCGGATGACCGCCTGCTGGTGCTGCGCCTGGTGGATCTGCTGGTGGAGGCCGGCCGCCTGGCCGAGGCCGCGGCCCAGTTGGAGGGCGAGGCCTGGGTGCAGGACGACCCGACCCTGCTCACCCGCCTGGCCGATCTTTATCAGCGCCTGGACCAGCCCGAGAAGCTGGCCGAGGTCACCGCGGCGCTTTTAGTCAAGAACCCCGACGACCCGGTGCTGCTGGATCGCATGGCCACGGCCTACGAGCGCCAGGAGCGCTGGGAGGAGGCCGTGGTGCTCCTGGAGCGCCTGAGCCGCAACCAGGCCCCGGCCGAGCGCGCTGCCACCTTCATGCGCCTGGCCCAGGCCCAACGCAGGCTGGGCCGCCTGGACCAGGCCGCCCGCTATCTGCAACAGGCCACCGGCCTGCGCCCGCGCGATCCCGCCCTGTGGCAGGAGCTGGCCGAGACCCGCAAGCAGGCCGGCGACCAGGCCGGAGCCATCGAGGCCCAGCGCCAGGCCGCCGAGCTGGCCCCGGCCGACCAGGCCGCCCGCCAGCAACTGGCCGAGGACCTGGCGGCCGCGGGCAAGCCGGCCGAGGCCGCGGCCGAGCTGGAGAAGCTCGTGCAGCAGAGCCCCGGCGACTCCGGCCTCTGGCTGCGCCTGGCACGGCTCTACGAGCAGGTGGACGACCGCCCGGCCCTGGTGCGGGTCTACCAGCGTTTGGTGCGCCTGGGCCCCCACGACCCGGACCTGGACTACAACCTGGGCGTGCTGCTCTACGACCTGGGCCGCTGGTCCGAGGCCCTGGACAGCCTGACCGCCGCCGGCCAGGCCCGGTCCCAGGACCGCGAGATCAGCGAGCTGATCCTGGCCTGCCTGCTCAAGCTGGAGCGCAAGGACCAGGCCCTGGACGTGGCCCGGGCCCTGCTCAAAGGCAAGCCCGACCAGCCGGCCCTGCTGGAGCGCCTTTACGTGGCCCTGGCCAAGGACCGGGCCCAGGCCGTGGCCAAGCTCTTGGACCAGGCCATGGCCGCCGGCAGCAAGGCGGCGCGCCTCTACGAGCTGCGCGCGGCCCTGGCCCTGGACCAGGAGGACACCGCCACGGCCGTGGCCGCCCTGGAGGCCGGGGCCAAGGCCCTGCCCGCCAACCTGGAGCTATTGGCCAAGCTGGCCGGCCTCTATGAGCTGGCCGGCCGGGAGGACAAGGCGCTCAAGGCCTACGAACGCATCCTGGACAAGGACCCCAACTTCCCCGGCGTGCAAGACCGCTACCTGCAACTGAAGACCAGCCGCCTGGGCCGCGAGCCCCGCAAAAACGGCGAGACGGGCAAGCAGTGACCAGCGCCCCGACCTGCCCCGCCCAGCCGGACCAATCCCCGCTGCAAGTCACCTGCGGCCTGCTGCGCCGGGGCGACCTGGTGCTGGTGGCCCGCCGGGCCGACAACCAGCGCTGGGAGCTGCCCGGCGGCAAGCAACTCCCCGGCGAGGACCTGCGCGCCTGCCTGGTCCGGGAGCTGGCCGAGGAGCTGGGCGTGGCGGTGCGGGTGCAGACCCGCCTGGCCGTGGTGCGCCAACTGCCGCCCGAGCGGCCCCTGGACCTGCACTGCTTCTGCTGCGAGCTGGTGGCGGGCGAACCCCAGGCCCTGGAGCACCTGGCCATCGCCTGGGTGACCCCGGCCCAGATGCTGGGGCTAGACCTCTGCCCCCTGGACCGCATCCTGGCCCGCCAGATCATGGCCCTGGACGCCGAACCGGCCGCATAAAGCCCGAAAAATCGACCCGGCGGTTTAAGCCCAGGACCAGCGCGGCCACAGACTGCGGCGTGGCCCTGCGGGTGGTGCGGATGGCGCCCTTGCGGTGCGGTTGCGCGGGGAGCGGCGTCTGGGAACGGCGTGTGGAGGGCGGTGGCCGGGTGGTGGTTGGGGCGCCGGCCGGGGGCGAGGGGGCCGGCCTAGAGGCCGCGCTGGCGGCCTACCATCTTGCGGAACTGCTCCAGCATGGCCTGTTTCTGCTCATCGTCGAAGGCGCCCACGAAGTAGTTGATGGTGTCCTCCTTCTCGCGCTCGATGTTCTGCAGGGCCTGCTTGCCCTTGGGCGTGATCTCCAGGAGGGTCACCCGCTCGTCGTGGGGGTGGCCCTTGCGGATCAGGTAGCCGTCGCGCTCCAGGCGCTTGGCCAGGCCGGTCATGTTGGCGCCGGTGACCAGCATGATCTTGCCCACGTTGGTCACGGTGTTGGTGCCGTTTTCAGAGGAGTTGAGCACCCGCAGCACGTTGTACTGGGCAAAGGTGAGGCCGTAGTTCTTGAAGATGGCCGAGGAGCGTTTCTTGAAGCTCTCGGCCAGCCGGACCACGCTCATCAGGAGCTTCTCATTGAGGGTCAGGCTGTTGGTATAGTTCGTGGTCAGGCCCATGCTGGCAATCCTCGCAATAAATATAATCTCTTAATTATACTAGATTATAGACAGTCGTCAAACCGGGGCGGGGGCAGGCGGCCGGGTGCGGCCCGCGCTCCGGGGCCGGCACAGGCCCCGGAGCGCCGGACGGCGTCATTTCAGCTTGCCCAGGGCGCGCAGGACCTTCTCCGGGGTTATGGGCAGATCCTGGCAGCGGTAGCCGGTGGCCTCGTAGACCGCGTGGCCGATGGCCGCCGCGGTGGGGATGGCCAGGCCCTCGCCGGCCTCCTTGGCCCCGAAGGGACCCTCGGGCTCATAGGTCTCCACCTCCACCGACTCGCTGGGCGGCATGTCCTGGGCGGTGGGCATCTTGTAGTCCAAAAAGCTGGTGTTGAGCGTGCGGCCCTCTTTCATAACGAACTGCTCGCTCAGGGTGTAGCCCAGGCCCATCTGGATGGCGCCCTCCAACTGGCCCTCCACCGCGGCCTTGTTGATGGGCACCCCGCAGTCGTGGGCGGTGTACATCTTGTCCACGTTAACCAGGCCGGTCTCCTGGTCCACCGTGACCTCGGCCACCTGGGCCCCGAAGGAAAAGGCCGGGCTGACCAGGCCCTTGCCGCGGGGGGTGTAGAAGCCCTGGGCGGTCAAGGGCTCGCCGCGGCGGCCGCGCAGGGCCTTGTACACGCACTCGGCAAAGGTCATGCGCTTCTTGGGGCTGGATTTCACGAAGACGTGGTCGTCCTCGAAGCCCACCTCGTGGATCTGGTTCAGGTCGAACTGGCCAAACAGCACCGGGACCAGCATTTCCTTGATCTTGCGGGTGGCGTCCAGGATGGCGTTGCCGTTCATCAGGGTGACGCGGCTGCCCCAGGAGCCCAGGTCGGCCTTGGGGGTCACGGCGGTGTCCATGGAGGTGAGCCGCACCTTGTCGATGCTGATGCCCAGATCGGCGGCCAATATCTGGCGCAGCACCGTGTCCGGCCCCTGGCCGATGTCGCAGGCCATGGTCAGCAGGTGCGCGGTGCCGTCCTCAAAGACCCGCACCTCGGCCGCGCTGAAGTTGTACTTGGTGTTGAACCAGTTGAACACGCCGCCGCTGATGAAGCTGTAGGCGCTGACGCCCAGGCCGTGGCCCGGCTTCTTGTTCTTGCGCTTCTCGTCCCAGCCGCTTAGCTCGCGCACCTTCTCCAGGCTCTGCTTGAACCCGCAGGTGGAGACGGTGGCCACCTCGGGGATGACGTCGCCCTCCTCCATGGCGTTGATGATGCGCAGCTCGATGGGGTCGATGCCCAGTTCCTCGGCCGCCATGTTGAACTGGCTCTCCATGGCGAAGTAGGCCTGGGGCGCGCCAAAGCCGCGCATGGCCGAGGCCGGCGGCTTGTTGGTGTAGATGTGACGGCCGAAATAGCGGTAGGCCGGCAGGCGGTAGGCCATGTTGCCAAAGGTGCCGCACAGGAAGGTCGCCGTGGGGCCCATGGCGTTGTAGGCCCCGCCGTCCAGCATCACCTGGAAGTCCTTGGCCAGCAGCTTGCCTGCCTTGCTGAAGCCGATCTTGGAATAAAGCGTCATGCCGTGGCGGCGGCGGCCATAGGCCAGCTCGTCCTCGCGGGTCAGGGTGAACTTCACCGGCCGGCCGGTGCGCAGGGCCATGAAGGCGGCGCAGAACTCCCAGGGCCGCAGCTCCATCTTGCCGCCAAACCCGCCGCCCACCATCACCTTCATCACCCGCACGTGGTTCTCGGGGATGCCCAGGGTGGAGGCCAGCAGGCATTGGACGATGTAAGGGGTCTGGGTGCTGGTCCACAGGGTCACCCGGCCGCCTTCTTCGGCCTGGGCCACCGAGGAGCAGGGCTCCAGGTAGGCGTGCTGCACGGCGTGGACCCGGAAGGTGTCCTCGCGCACGTAGTCGGCCTTCTGGAACATGCCCTCCAGATCGCCGTAGTTGATCTTGCGCACCAGGCTGACGTTGCCCTTGCTGGCCTCGTGGACCAGCGGCGCGCCCTCGGCGGTGGCGTCCTCCACGGTGTAGACCGCGGGCAGCTCCTCGTACTCCACCTCGATGAGCGCCAGGGCCCGCTCGGCGGTCTCGGCGTCGACGGCCGCCACGGCCGCGACCTCGTCGCCCACAAAGCGCACCTTGTCCACGGCCAGGGGCAGCTCGTCCTGGCTCTCGGGCACCAGCCGCCAGTTGCCGTACTTCACCTTGGGGGTGTCCGCGCCCACCACCACGTCCATCACGCCGGGCAGGGCCTTGGCCTTGCTCACGTCGATGCGCTTGATCAGGGCGTGGGGATGGGGGCTGCGCAGCAGCTTGCCGTGGAGCATGCCCGGCAGCTTGATGTCGTCGGTGTAGATGGCCCGGCCGGAGACCTTCAAGGGCGCGTCGATGCGCGGGATGCTCTGGCCGATCATTTTGGGGTTTTTCACTCAACACCTCCTTGCGCCCGCTCCACGCAGTGCGTCAGCACCCGCCGGGCGAGAACCTCGGCCATGGCCAGGCGATAGGCGGCGCTGGCCCGCACATCGTCAATGGGGCAGCAAATGGCCGCTGCGGCGGCCGCCACCTGGTCCAGCAACTTGGGCTCGGGCAATTGGCCCAGCAGCAAATTCTCGGCCTGGCGGCAGCGCAACGGCGTGGGGGCCACCGCGGCCAGGGCCAGGCGGCAATGGCCCACCCGGCCGTCCGCATCCAGGCCGACCAAGCCTGCCATACCCACGGCCGCGATGTCCACCTTGGAGCGAGCTGACAGGCGCAAATATTGCGAGGCGCAGGGCGGTTGGGGCGCCGGCGCCCGCACTGCCACGATAATCTCGCCCGGCTCCAGCACCGTCAAGCCCGGACCGGCGAAAAAGTCGGCCAGGGCGATGCGGCGGCTGCCGTTTTGGCTCTGCGCCTCCACCTCAGCATCATAAACCAAAAGCGGGGCCGCGGTGTCGGCGCTAGGGGCCGCGTTGGCGATGTTGCCGGCCACGCTGCCCATGTTGCGGATCTGGGTGGTGGCCATCACCGAGCAGGCGTGGGCCAGGGCCGGATACAGCTCCCGCGCCTCGGGCAGCTCAGCCACCTGGGACAGGCGGGCCGCGCCGCCGATGTGCAGGCCTTCCTCAGGCGAGAAGCGCACCTGGTCCAGGCCGGGTATCCAGCGCAGGGAGACCAGGTTCTGCACCTTGAGCGCGCCGGTCTTGAGCTTGGGGGCCAGGTCGGTGCCGCCGGTGAGCAGGCGCACGCTGCTGCGGTGGGTGGAGAGCAGGTCCATGGCCTCGGCCAGGCTGGCCGGCTGATACAGGCTGAACTGGACGGCGGACATGGCTCAGGCCTCCTTGCCGCCGGCGGCGGCCAGGCGTTCGGCCGCGTCGCCGATGGCCTCGACAATCTTGACGTAGCCGGTGCAGCGGCAGAGGTTGCCGGAGAGCCCCTGGCGAATCTCAAACTCGCTGGGGTGCGGGTTGCGGTCCAGCAGGTGCTTGGCGCTCATGATCATGCCGGAGGAGCAGAAGCCGCACTGCACGGCCTGTTTTTCCACAAAGGCCTGCTGGATGGGATGCAGCTCATTGGGGCTCTTGGCCAGGCCCTCGATGGTGGTGATCTCGCGGCCGCGGGCCTCCAGGGCCAGGGTCAGGCAGGAGCTGATGGAGCGGCCGTCCATGAGCACGGTGCAGGCCCCGCAGTCGCCCTGGTTGCAGCCCACCTTGGTGCCGGTCAGGTTAAGCTCCTCCCGCAGCACCTCGGCCAGGGTCTGCCAGGGTTGCACGGCCACCTGGTAGGTTACTCCGTTCACTATAATGTCCATGTTCTGTCTAGCCATCTCGCCCTTGCTCCCTGTGCTGAAGAGTCCCCTCTCTAAACCATATGGTCATATTATCGTCATAAATTGGTATAATCAAGCTATTTAGTCTTTAAAGCGGCCCCGTTCCCCCGGCCGGGCGCGCCCTGGCGGCCGCCATCTCCCCCAACCCGCTGCGTTCATCCCAATGAACACATCCGCAGCGCTACGCGCCCCGCCGGACCCGGCCGGATTCGGCCCGCACCCGGCCGCTCACCCCATCCGGATGATCTTGATCCGCTTGCCCACCCAGTCCAGGGGCAGGTAGACGCGCCCCACCTGGTTGGTGTGGTGCACCTGGCGCTCCACGATCTCCTCGCCGTAGACCTCCATGCGCACCGCGCTGTGCGCCGGCCCCTGCCCGGCCCCCCCGCGCCCGGCCGCATCCGTCTCCGCCCCCTGGCCCATGTCCGCCCGCGTGGCCATGGCCGGGCTACATCAGCCGCTTGGCGATGACCATCTTCTCGGCTTCCTTGGTGCCCTCGTAAATCTCCAGGATCTTGGCGTCGCGGTAAAAGCGCTGGATGTCATACTCGTCGATATAGCCGTAGCCGCCGTGCATCTGCAGGGCCTTGTCGCAGACCCAGACCGCGGTCTGGCCGGCGTAGTATTTGGCGATGGAGTTCTGCAGCGGGTCGGGGCGGCCCTGGTCCACCAGCCAGGCCGCGCGGTAGGTGGCCAGGCGGGCCAGCTCGATGCGGGTGGCCATCTCGGCCAGGATGAACTGCAAGGCCTGGTTGCTGATCAGCGGCCGGCCAAAGGTGATGCGCTGCTTGGTGTAGGCGATGGCCAGATCCAGCGCGCCCTGGGCCAGGCCCACGCCCTGGGCCGCCACCACGGTGCGGGTGGCGTCAAAAAAGCGCATGAGCTGCTTGAAGCCCTGGCCCTGGCTGCCGATCAGGTTCGCATAGGGCACCCGCACCCCGTCCAGGGCCACCTCGGCGGTGTCGCTGGCCCTAAGGCCCATCTTGCCCTTGATGGGTTTGGCCATGAGGCCGGGCCGGTCAGACTCCACGATGATCAGGCTGTGGCGCTGGTGGCTGGAGGCGGCCTGGGGGTCGGTGAGGCAGAGCACGGCCATGTAGTCGCAGATGGTGCCGTTGGTGATGAACATCTTGTTGCCGGTGATGACCCACTCGTCGCCCTCGCGCACGGCCTTGGTGCGCACCGCGGTCACGTCGGTGCCGGCGTCGGGCGCGGTGTAGGCCCCGGCCGCCACGGCCTGGCCCGCAGCCAGGGGAGGCAGGTATTTCTGCTTCTGCTCCTCGCTGCCAAAGAACACGATGTTCTGCGAGCCGAACGCCGCCGACTCGATGGCCTGGGTGATGCCCAGGTCCATCCGCGCCATCTGCTCCACGATCAGGGCGTGCTCCAAAAACCCGTAGCCCGCGCCGCCGTACTCCTCCGGGATGGTGGGGCCCACCATGCCCAGCTCGGCGGCCTTCTGCACTATCTCGCGGGGATATTTCTCCGCCCGGTCATGCTCCTTGGCCTGGGGCGCGATCTCTTTGACCGCGAACTTGTAGGCCATGTCCTGGATGAGCCTTTGCTCCTCGCTGAGGTCGAAGTCCATGCCACATCCTTCCCGCGTTGGGTGATAGGGGGCCGGGGTAGCGGGCCCCGCATGGCCGCCGGGGGCGCTCAGGCCCCGGAGCGGCCGATCATCAGCATCTGTCCCCGCCGGGCCAGGCGGTCGTAGGCCGGGTCCAGATGGACGCGCAGCCAGCCCAGCACCTGGTCGGGGTCGCTTCGCACAAATACCGGCCGCTCAAGTTCGGCCTCGTCCTGCCACAATTCGCCCTGCACCCGGCGGGCCAGGGGCGTGCCGGGATAGACCCGCACCCCCAGTTGCACCGCGATCTGCTCGGGCCGGGCCTGGTTGATCAGCGCGCAGGTCTCGGCCACGCTGGCCTGGTCCTCGCCGGGATAGCCCAAGAGCAGGTGGAAGCCCAGCGCCGCCGCGGCCAGCTCGCCTTGAGCCACCCAAGCCCGGCTCACCCGGCGATAGGTCGCCGCCGCGGCCAGCAGGTTTTCAGGGCGATAGGGCTTGCCCAGGGCTTTCAGCATGCGCTCCGATCCGCTCTCGATGTCCATGGGGAAGAACATCAGGGGCTGGCCGTCGGCTGCGCGCCAGCCCCGGGTGCGGCAAATGAGCTCCAAAAATTCCTCGTCCAGGTTGGCCGGGTCCAGGTAGGCGTGCCAGGAGGCCGGGCGCAGGCCGGCGGCCAGCAGGGCCCCCAGCACGGCCTTGGCGTGGTCCAGGGGCCGGTTGAAAATGTCGTCGGCGAACATGAAGCGGAGCGGCGGCCGGTCCGGGTGGGCCGCGTGGACCTCGCCCAAGAGCCGCACCTCGTCGGCCACGGCCTCGGGCGGCTTCAGGGTCTGGCCCGGGCCGTTGATGACCGGATAGGGGCAGTATCCGCAGGCCTGGCCGCAGCCGCTCTTGGTGCGCAGGCCAAACGAGCCCTCGCCCTGGGGCAGGTCCAGGTAGGCCGCCAGCAGCGCGCGATTCTGCAAGCTGCCCAGCGCTCCGGCCCCGCCTGTCCCGGCCCGGCCGCGCACCAGGCGCGGCGGCGCGGCCCCGGCGTCCAGTGCGGCGGCGATCTCCACCAGGGCGTTCTCGCCCGGCCCCACCACCCCGTGCCAGGTCTCCGGCCGGCCGGCCAGGAAGGCCTGGGGCATGATGGAGAACCCGGTGCCGCCCAGCACCACCCGGGTGTCCTTGCCGGCGTTGTCCGCCACGCAGTCGCAATAGGCCAAAAGCTCGGGCAGGTAGTGGTGCAGGCTGGCGTCGCCATCGCCCACCGGGTAGGTGGAGTCGAGGTTGCGCAGGCTTAAGCCCACCAGGTCCCAGGTGCGCTCGGCCAGGGCTTCGCGGATCAGGGCCAGGCTGCGGGCGCGGCGCTGGGCCAGGCTGGCACCGGCCATGTCTTCCAGACGCCCGCCGGCGCGGGTCAGGTCCAGGATGCGGGCCCGGCCCAGGCCGGCCGCGGCCAACGCGCCTTGCAGGTAGTCCAACCCGATGGGGTAGACCGGAAAGGCCTCGTTGAAGGGCGTGGTGTTGGTGTCGATGAGCAGAATCTCAGCCACGCGGCCTCATCCCCCGGCCGGGCCGCCCCCCGCGAGCTGCATCCCAGGCCGGCGCCTATTGGCCGGCCAGGCGGCTCTGCTCCAGGGCGCGCACCAGGTTGGTCATGGTTTCATAGTAGGGCACGGCCAGGCCGCACTCTCGCGCGTACTCCACCACCTTGCCGCCCAGGAAATCGATCTCGGTGCGGGTGCGGTTGGCCAGGTCCACGCACATGGAGTCCTTGTGCTCGCCCACCTTGTCCAGATAGGCCAGGGCCTGGGTCATGTAGTCCGGGCCCAGGTCGTAGCCCATGGCCTTGGCCACGGCTAAAATTTCGGCGAAACAGGACTCGGCGATCTGGCGGGTGGGCGGGTAGTCCAGGCAGCCCCGGATGGTGCGGTCGGTGACGGCGCAGATGTTGGCCATGGTGCATTTCATGATCATCTTGCGCCACACCGGCAGCTTGATGTCCGCCACCGCCTCGGTGTCCAGGCCCGCCGCGCTCAAGCGGCCAGCCAAATCCCGGGCCAGGCCGAGATCGCCAGGCTCCAGCGCGCCCAGGGGGTTGGGCCGGTTGAAGAAGGCCACCCTGGCCTGGCCGGGCCCGCCCAGGGCCACGCCGAAGTTCACCGACATGCGCAGGGTGTTGGCCCGGCCGAAGCGCTGGGCGATGACGTCCTCGGCCCCCAGGCCGTTGTGGCAGCTCACCAGGGCCGTCTGCGGGCCGGCCACCGCAGCCAGGTCGTCCAGCACCCGGTCCAGGTGGAAGGTCTTGGTGGCGATGAAGATCGCGGCGGGCGGGTCATGGGCCAGCTCGGCCGCGCTGGCCAGCACCCGCTGGGGCCGGGCCGTGAACTCCAGCGCGCCCTGCACCTTGAGGCCGTCCCTCATGAGCGCCTGGCGCTTGGCGGCCGAGGGGGTGACCAGGATGGTCTCGGGGTCAGACGCCACCAGGCCCGCCGCCAGCACGGCGCCCACCGCGCCGACTCCCACCACCGCCATGCCACGACCCATAACCCCGCGCTCCCTTCCGGCCTTTGGCGCGGCCGGGGCTCAGACACCCCGGCCGCGCGTCGGCTCAGCCTATTTCCTTGTCATCGCGCTCCCAGTACCAGTCCGGCAGGCAGTCGCGCCACTTGTAGCCGCGGCTGGTGAGCACCTTCCACCACTCCTGGCCGCCGTGCATCAGCTCGGTCCAGGGCTTGAAATCATACTCCTCCATCCACTGCGGCGCGAACTCCTCGATGACGCGGTCGTGCAGGTCCAAGGGCGGGTTGGAGATGTCCTTGGGGTCCACGGCCTGGCGCACCTTGTCGTAGATCTCGCCGTAGTTGGGCCCAAAAGCCGGACCGGTGAGGCCCATGACGCTCAGGGAGCCGATGTTGGCGGTGTACTGGCCGTGGTCGATGGCCGTGCGCTGGCTGGCCACCCAATGCTCCCAGGCCTTGTACTCGCCTGACTTGTACTTGCCCAGGGGGTGCTCCGGGTCCCATTGGATCAGGAACTCGAAGTAGCTGGTGTGACCCATGTCGGTCATCTGGATCCAGCCCTCCTCGCCGTACTCGTCCACCAAGGGCGGCGTGAACTTCTTTTCCTTCTCCTTGAGCAGGGTCTTGCCGCGGGCGAAGGAATGCTCCAGGGTCTCCACCACGAACTCCACGGAGACGTAGCCGCCGGCCGGCCACCACATGCCCGCCGAGTCGGCGTTCTTGATCCAGGACTGGTCGGACTGCTTGGTGCGGCCCAGCTCGCCGCCCACCTCGTCCATGATGCCCATGAGCACCGATTCCTCGTACTGCAACTGCTTGGCGCTGGTGTAGCCGATCAGTAGCACGCGCAGCACCGAGGAGGTGGCGCGGCCGTCGCGGATCTTCTGCTCGTCCGGCCCCCACTTCTGCCAGAAATCCTCGCGGGAGCTGGACTTGCCCCGGTAGCGCCAGATGGTGGGCACGCGCATCACCGCCGCGCCGATCTCGCAGCGGGAGATCTCGCGCATGGCCTTGCGCATGGAATCCTCGCTGGGCATGCGGAAGTTGTACCACTTAATGCGGTTGTCGGGGAACTCCAAGGTGCTGAGCATGCCGCGCTCGACGGGCTTCATGCGCTCGGGCAGGAACAGGGGGTGCATCTTGATGGCCATCTTGGTGATGATGCCCACCTTGCCCCACCAGCCCAGGTAGCCGCGAAGGAGGCCCCGCAGGTCCGGTCCGGGTCCCTCGCCCCAGAAGGCGTCGTCGGAGTTGCTCAAGGAACCCAGGCGGATCAGCTCGCCGTTGGGCAGCACCCACTCCACGCCCAGGATGCGCCGCGTGGCCAGGCCCAGGCGGTAGTTGAGGGGCGAGTAGTTGCAGGTCAGCATGTTGCCGATGACCGCGGCCTGGGAGCCGCCGCCGGGGGTCATGGTGTACATGCCCCGCTCCTGGGCCTCGGCCTGCAGGGGCGAGTGGATCAGGCCGGGCTCCACGATGGCGGCCATGTGGCGCTCGTCCCAGTCCAGGCCGCGCATGCGCGACAGGTCGATGGAGACGTGGAAGGGCACCTTGCCGCCGCAGTGCACGCCCCAGAAGGCCCCGATGGGGGTGTAGGGCAGGTGATAGCGGAAGCAGACCTTGACGATTTTTTGCACCTCGGCGGTGTCCTTGGGCATCACCACCACGCCGGGAGGCTGCTGGCCGCGCTGGTAGATGCAGTCGTGGATCTCGCCGCCCTTGACGTAACTCTCGGTGATGCAGGCGTCGTCGGTCACCCACTGGGCGCCGACTATGTTGACCAGGGCGTTATAGGCCGCCTGGGAAACCTTTTCGGTAACTTTGGACATGGGCCGCGTCCTTTCTCTCTAGAGGGCCTGAGCGATCAGCTCGGTGATGTCGAAGACCTGGACCTGGTGATCGCGGTCCTTCAGGCCGGCCTGGAACTGACTCTTGCAGTAGGGGCAGCCGCTGACCACGGCCTCGGCGCCCACGGCCTTGACCTCTTCCAAGCGCTCCTCCACGGCGTAGCTGGCCAGGTCGGGATAGGCCTCCGGCACGCCGCCATGGCCACCGCAGCACCAGGAGAACTCGTGGTGGCGCTTGAGTTCCAGCACCTCCACCCCGGGGATGGCCGCCAGGACGTCGCGGGGGGCGTCATAGGTGCCGGCGGTGCCGCGATTGAACTGCTTGGCCGGGAACTTCTCGGCCGGCTCCAGGCAGCCCCACTTACCGCGGTCGCCCTGCCAGTGCTGGTAGGGCTCGGACATGCGCCCCAGGTTGCAGGGGTCATGCCAGGCCACCTTGAGGTCCAGCTTGTTCTTGAGCTGCAAGGCGCCGTCTTTCAGGCCCTGGGCCGCCAGCTCCGAGACGTGCACCACCTCGAAGGGCAAATCGCCGGTGCTCATCTTCATCATGCGGGGGTAGTCGACCTTCCAGGTCTTGTAGCACTCGGCGCAGGCGGTCACCAGGCGCTTGGCGCCGGTCTTCTTCATGGCCGCCATGTTGACTTCCATCTGCTTGCTAAAGGCGTCGTAGTGACCCATGGCGAACAGGGGGTGCCCGCAGCACTGCTCGCCGGGCAAGAGCATGTAGCCGCCCAGGGCGCCCAGAATCTTGTCCGTGGCGCGGGCGATGTTTTGGTCCTGGTAGGAGGCCCCGCAGCCGGCGAAGTAGACCGTGTCGGACTTGGCCACGGCCTTGGCCGGGGTCCACTTGGCGCGCTCGCCGTGGGGCAGGCCGAACTTGTTGTGGCTCTTCTGCACGTTGTCGATGACCTGCTGGTGGGCCTCGGGGAAGCTCTGGCGCTGCACCATGTGGCCGCGCAGGGCCTCCAGGGAGTTGGTGATCTCCAGGTCCAGGTTGCGCTTGCAGCCCGAGTCGCAGGCGCCGCACATCAGGCACTGGAAGACCATGTCCTTGGTGCCGGGGGTCTCTTCCAGGCGGTTCTCGGTGAAGGCCAGGCCCAGCTTGAGCCGGCCGTAGGCCACCTTGGAGAAGTAGTACTTGGCGTAGCTGGGGCAGCGGTACACGAAGCGGTTATCGGGCATGTAGATGTGGTCGAGCCATTTGCAGCTTGCACAGCGCATGCAACGGCGCATCTCGTACATGTAGTCCTTGAGTTCCAGCGAACCTGAAACGATCATCTCCCCGCCTCCTTTAGAAGCAAACGTTACCAGGGCTCATGACGTGGTTGGGGTCCAACACGTCCTTGACCTTGGCGATGGTGTTGGTGTAGCCCCGGGCTTGCTCGAAGACCATGGGCGAGAGCAGGCCGTAGGGCCGGGAGAAGAAGGCGCCCTGGCCGAAGAGCTTGGCGGCCGCGTCCATGTAGAGGGCCTTGATCCGGTCCTTGGCAGCCTGGTCGGCGGGGTCGTAGTAGAACTGGAACTCCAGGTGGCAGGCGCGGCCCTGCTCGATGGGCTGGAGATACACGCCCAGCTCCTCCACCGGGTAGCCGTGCAGGCCGGCGGCGGTCAGCACGGTCTGGAGGTATTCCGGGGCCTTTTCCATCTTGGCGATGAAGAACAGGCCCTGGCAGCCGCCCTTCTGGGCGTGCTTCCAGTAGGGGCGCTCCGCCGGCCAGGGGGCGCGCAGCATGGCCGGCAGCTTCTTCTCCAGGCCCACGGCGCCGGGCAGGGCATCGTCGATGCGCTTGACCGCCGGGATGGCGGCGGCCAGCTCCTCCAGGGCCTCCTTCTCGTAGGCCAGCTTGGCCTCGGGCGAGCGCGGCGGGCCGGAGAGCACCACGGCGATGAACCAGGGCGGCAGTTGGCGCTTCAGGGCCTCGTAGGAGCCGGGGGTGCCGTCATTGAAGATCAGGGCGCCGACCTGGCGGTTGATGAGCAGGCACTCGTTGCCGATCATGCGCCGCTGTATCTGGTACATGGGCTCGATGGCCGAGGCCAGGTCGTCGAAGGTGATGAAGTAGGTCTTGTCGATGAGCGGCAGGTACTCGAACTTGACGATGGACCAGGTCATGATGCCCATGGTGCCCTCGGCGCCCTGCAGGAAGCGGTACCAGTTGGTGCCGGGGCCCTCGGGGTTGCCGCCCTTGGAGTCGGCCTTCTCGGGGAAGCCCGGGGCGCTGGCCGAGCCGGTGCGGAAGCGCATGCCCGAGCCCCAGATCACCTCGGTGGAGGTCATGGGCTCGCCGTATTCGAAGCGGGGGTTGGTGGGCACCTCGCGCTCCAGGAGGCTGGTGACCACCGAGCTGGAGGCCAGGGGCAACAGCGGCAGGACCATGCGCTGGCCGATCTTGGCCATTTCAGCCTGCATCTGGCTCCAGGTCACGCCGGGCTCGATGCGGGCCAGGCGGTCGGGCTCGTCGATGTCCAGGATGCGGTTCATACGCCGCATGTCCACCACGATGCCGCCCATCTTGGGAAGGATGCTGCCGTGGAAGTGCTCCTGGGAGCTGACCGGGATGACCGGAATCTTGATCTCGTTGGCCAGCTTGACGATCTCCTGCACCTGCTCGGCCGACTCGGGCCAGACCACGATGTCTGGCAGGCCATTGGCGGTGATCAGGCTGTGGTCGCGGGCATAGGCCGCCAGGACGGCGGGGCTATCGTCGGCCTGACCCGCCCCCACGATGCCAAGCAGTTTTTCCTTGAGTTCCATATGGAGTCTCCTCATGCCGCTCAATTTAGTTAATATGTTAATTAATAACTTATTATGTTTTTAGCGCGTTGTCACACGGCTGTCAAGCATTTTTGCACGATCTTCCCAGTCCCTTCCCGCGCCTTTGGGCCAACCTGCCGCGGGGCTTGGGAGGCGTTCCGGCGGCTGGCAGGGACGGCAAGCGATGCCCTCCGAGGACATCTCCAGCGCGCAAGGAGCAGACATTGTGAAAATAAGACCAATCTCTCGGCCTGGCCGGCCTCGGGGGCTGGCCTATCTAATATGGTTACGCGGCCCCGGCCTTGCCGAGGGCCGACGGGGCTGGGGATGGCCGAGCCAGGGTACTCCCCCCCCCAGGCCAGCCAAGAATATCGCTCCCATTGTCCTTGGGCCGCCCGACCGACGGTCGGAAGGGACGCCTCAGCAGGTCCATGCCCCCCGGTCGATTAGCAATAATAAAGTAATAAAAACAAGCTAATATCTACCTTGACTCCCGTCCGTTGTCCAGGCTGAACGCGCAATTATGCCTTGACAGCGCGAAGATGATTAATATATAAACTATTTAGTATTCAACCTTGTGCGGGGCCACAAAGAAGGCCGTTCCAGGCCCGGCCCCGAGTTGGTTTGCTGGCATCCGTAAGCTCCCGCGCGCTATCTCCCGCTCTACTCCGGAAGCCGCCTGAACCCGTATTTCAGCTTCGCAGCGACGCTGCGCCGCGCGGGACTACCCGCCATCGCCCACGGCTGACCTGCTTACTTGCCCGGCAGAGATGTTGGATAGAGAAAAGCTTAAAACACCCGGAGCTGAACCATGACAATGGGAGAAGTGCTACGCAGGACCGCCGCCCGCATGCCGGACAAGACCGCCTTGGTCTTGGATGACCAGTCCCTGACCTACGCCGAATTCAACCGCCGGGTCAACCGCCTGGCCCACGCCTTGCTGGAGCTTGGCCTGGCGCCCGGGGACCGCGTGGCGGTCCTGACCCACAACTGCATAGAATACTACGAAATCTACCTGGCCCTATGCAAGGTCCGGGGCGTGCATGTGCCCTTTAACACCCTGCTGCGCCAGCGCGAGTTGTCCCGCGACCTGGCCTACGTGCGTCCGCGCTTCGTCATCTACCAGCACGAATTCGGCGACATGGTGCGCAAGCTCATGGCCGAGGGCGCCTCCATGGAGACGGCCATCTGCATCGGCGGCCAGGACGAGCCCGGCGCCCGCGACTACGAGACGCTCCTGGAGGGACAGAGCGAAGAGGAACCGGCGGTGACGGTGCTGGAGGACGACCTCATGAGCATCTTCCTCACCTCCGGCACCACCGGCCGGCCCAAGGGAGCCATGCGCACCCACCGGCACAACTGCTTGAACGCCCTGGCCGCCAGCGTGGAGCTGGGCCTGCAACCCGACGACCGGGTGCTGTTGCTCTTCCCCTTCTATCACGTCACCCTGGAAGACCGCTTCTGCCACATCCTGCGCGGCAACACCATCGTCATCCGGCGTCAGGGCGGCTTCGATGCCGCCGAGGTGCTGGGTCTCTTGGAGCACCACCGCATCAGCCTCTGCCAGTTCGTGCCCACCATGATCAACACCATGCTGCAAGAGCCCGACATCGAGCGCTACGACCTCAGCGCCATGCGCCTGATCCTCTATGCCGCCGCCCCCATGCCGGTGGAACTCCTGAAACAGGCCCTGAAGCGCTTCAAGTGCGGATTCATGCAGTTCTACGGCCAGACCGAAACGGGCCCCATGACCACGGTGCTTCGGCCCGAGGACCATCTGCTGACCGACGAGGCCGGCCTCCAGCGCCTGGCCTCCTGCGGCCGGCCGGCCCTGCATTTCGAGGTGCGCCTGGTGGACGCCGAGGACCAGCCGGTGCCCGTGGGCCAGGTGGGCGAGTTGACCGTGCGTGGCGAGGCCATGACCAAGGGCTATTGGGAACTGCCCCAGGAGACCGCGCGGCTTCTGGAAGGCGGCTGGCTGCACACCGGCGACTTCGCCCGCCTGGACTCCGAAGGCTTCGTCTACATCGTCGACCGCAAGAACGACATGATCATCAGCGGCGGCAAGAACATCTACCCCCGCGAGGTGGAGGAGGTGCTCTACGGCCATCCGGCGGTGCTGGAGGCCTCGGTGATCGGCGTGCCAGACCCCCATTGGGGCGAGTCGGTGCAGGCGGTGGTGGTGCTCAAGGATGGCCAAGAGGCGTCGGCCGAGGAACTCATCGATTTCTGCAAGGAGAACCTGGCCAGCTACAAGAAGCCCCGCACCGTGGAGTTCCGCCCGGGGCTGCCCAAGAGCGCCACCGGCAAGATACTCAAGCGCGTATTGCGGGACGAGTTCTGGCAGGGCCGCGAGCGCAACGTTTGATTGTCCGCGCGGCGCGCCCGCGCGTCGCGGAGGCGATGGTTTTTAGCATGGTCTTCGCCCGACCAACCCACTTGCCGGAGCGCCCGGGGCATCCCCGCCGTTTCGGCGCCTAGATGAAAGGAGACGACATGAAGCGCCTACTGGTGGTCCTTCTAGCAGTTGCCAGCCTGGGCATGTGCGCTCAGGCCGCGCTGGCCGCCGAGCCCGTGGAGTTCAAGTTCGCCCACTTCATCAACCCCATCGAGCCCGGCCCCGAGTCGGGCGTGTGGATCGAGAAGGACCTCAACACTAAGCTGGCCGGCAAGGTCCGGGCCAAGTACTTCCACTCCGGCCAGATGGGCAATGAGATCGAGATCGTCAAGAAGGTTCGCATGGGCATCCTGCAGGCCGCCTACTGCACCGGCAACTACGCCCCCGAGTTGGACCCCAAGTTCGGCATCGGCACCCTGGCCTACTGCATGGACTCCTACGCCAAATGGGAGGCCTTCCAGAAGAATCAGGCCCTGCGCGACGAGCTGTTCACCTGCCTGTTGGACAAGGGCCTGCGCGTGATTGACATGGCCTACTTCGGCTCCTACGGCTTCGCCACCACCCGGCCGGTGGAGTCCCTGGAGGAGCTCAAGTCCTTCAAGATGCGCACCACCCAGGCGCGCTATCCTCTGGCCTTCTGGAACGCCCTGGGCGTCAACCCGGTGCCCATGGCCTGGGGCGACGTCTTCCCGGCCCTGAAGCAGGGCGTGGTGGACGGCACCGACCAGACCGAGAACGTCACCCGCCTGCGTCTGGCCGACGTGTGCAAGTACTACACGCGCACCCAGCACATGATCGGGCTGTTCTTCCTGATGGTCAACGAGAAGTGGTGGCAGGGCCTGGACAAGGACACCCGCGAGGCCATGTACAAGATCATCGCCGAGGACATGGCCAAGGCCCGCCAGGCCAGCATGGACCTGACCAAGGACGCCCCGGAGGCCTTGAAGGCCAAGGGGATCACGGTCCTGGAACTCTCCCCCGAGGAGATGAAGAAGTTCAAGGCCGCCGAGATGACCGTGTGGGACAAGTTCGAGCCGGAGATCGGCAAGCCCTGGCTGGACAAGGTCAAGGCCTTCACCGCCACCGTCAAGTAATGATCAGCTAGCCGCGACAACCAGGGGCCGGCCGCCGGTCGCGGGCGGCCGGCCCCCTCAGGGAGCCCGCCATGCAAGGCATCATCGCCGTACTAGACCGCCTGGAGCGCTGGGGCATAGCCCTGACCTTCGGGGTCAGCTTGATCGCCCTGTCCATCAGCATAATCACCCGCTATGTCTTTGAGCGCCCCCTGACCTGGCCCGACGAGCTGACCACCTACCTGTTCATCTTCATGACCTTCCTGGGGGCCAGCAACTCGGTCAAGTCCAACCTGGAGCTGAAGGTGGACGCGCTCTACGAGGCCTTCCCGGCTTGGCGCTTTCCCTTTGACGTGTTTTTGCACCTGATGCGCCTGGGCGTCTGCGGCACCTTCATCTACGCCGGCTGGCGCTTCGTGCTCATCGAGCAGGAGATGGATACCGTAACCCCCATCCTGCTCATCCCCAACAGCCTCATCGCCGCCATGCTGCCCTTCTTCGGGCTGACCATGGGCCTGCGCTCCATCGACGGTCTGCTCAAGGTAATCGCCCAGCGGCGCGGGGAGGGACGCTAAATGGAATCCCTGGTCATCCTGGTCATTCTCTTCGCCCTGCTCTTGTCGCGGGTGCCCATTTACATCTGCCTCTACCTCACCGGCGTGCTGGGCCTGTGGATCTTCACCAGCCTGGACTTCACCTTCGTGGCCCAGACCATGCTCAAGAAGCTGGACAACTTCTCGCTCTTGTCCATCCCCTTCTTCGTGCTAATGGGCTCGGTGATGGTCAAGGGCAAATCCGCCGGCCGCCTGGTGAACTTCGCCTGGAAATTCGTCTCCTGGATTCCCGGCGGCCTGGGCATCACCGCCGTCATCTCCTCCGGCGTCTTCGGCGCCATCAGCGGCTCATCCATCTCCACGGTGGTCACCATCGGCGGCGTGATGCTGCCCCACATGGAGAAATTCAAGTACCCCAAGCCCTTCTCCGTGGGCCTGGTGACCAGCGCGGCCATCCTGGGCATCATCATCCCGCCCAGCATCATCATGATCGTCTGCGCGCTCACCGCCGGCGAATCGGTGGTGCGCCTGTTCGCCGCCGGCTATCTGCCCGGCCTGCTCCTGATGGCCATGCTCTCCCTCTACGCCTGGTGGGAGGCCCGCCGCCAGGGCATGGGCCTGGATTCCCGCGAGCGCTTGAGCCTGTCGGGCCTGGCCAAGGCCGGCGTGGAGGCCTTTTTCCCAGTGGCCATCATCGCCGTGCTGTTTGGCGGCATCTACTCCGGCGCCTTCACCATCACCGAGGCCTCGGTGGTCTCCTGCGTCATGGTCATCATCGTGGAGATGGCCATCTACCGCGCCGTGGGCTTCAAGGACCTCTGGGACCTGCTCTACACCTCCGGGGTGATCAGCGGCGCCCTGTGCGTCACCGTCTCCGGGGCCGGGGTCATCTCCGAGTACATCATCATGCGCGAGATCCCCCAGAAGATACTGGAAGTCTCCATGGCCTACATTCCCAACGCCTGGGTCTTCCTGACCTTCACCTGCATCGTGCTGTTGATCATCGGCACCTTCATCGACCAGATCGGCGCCATCATGATCCTGGTGCCCATCATGATGCCCATCGCCAACCATCTGGGCATCGACCCCATCCACTACTGCCTGTTGTTCACCGTGGGCCTGGGCATCGGTTACATCACCCCGCCCCTGGGGCTTCTTCTCTACACCGCCCAGGCCATCACCCGCCTGGACTTCATACAGGTGGCCAGGGCCATAACCCCCACTCTCATCATCTATATCGTGGGATTGTTCATACTGGCCTACGTGCCCTGGCTCTCCACCGTGGTGCCTGACCTGCTGCTGGGGCCCAAGTAGAGGAGGCCCCAAGGCGGTTTCCCGCAAAGCAGCCCGCGCGCGCCCCAAACAGCGCGCGCGGGCACTCACCCCGGCCGGGCGGAATACGCCCACCCGCCCGGCCGGGGGTTCTATTGCCTGGCAGTCAAGGCCGTCCTGGCCTTGACTGCCATCGGCCGGGCAAAAATGCGATTTTGCCCGGCCCGCCAGACCTGGCCGCCAAGGCCGTCCTGGCCTTGACCGCCATCGGCCGGGCAAAAATGCGATTTTGCCCGGCCTCCCGGGCGCTGGCGCGCCCGGCGGGCCATCCTTGGCCCGCCAGAGCTGGCCATCAAGACCTCATCATTTCATTCCTGCCTGAGGCTGAAGCGCCAGGCGCAGCACCAGTCTTCCTCGTGGGGCTGGGGCGGGCAGGCCAGGCATTGGGTCTCCAGGCGCGGGTCCAGGGCGCGGGCGAAGAACATCTGCTCCACCATGCCCGCCGATTGGCAGGGGTAGTCGGGCAGGCCCCGCCGCCGGCGCGCCGTCTGGATGCGGCAGTCCAGCACGCGCAGCACCAGGGCGCCCTGCGGGTCCCACTCGTAGGCGCAGGCATTGATCAGGGCCGCCGAGCGCAGGGGCAGGGCCGCCCTGAGCCCCTGTAGGCCGCAGCGCTCCGGCAGGCCCAGGAACAGGCGGATGTGCTCGGCCTCGTAGGGCGCGTAGCGGGCCCAGACTGAGTCGTTGGCGCGCTTGGCCAGGTCCATGTCGTAGAGGCCCTCCAACTGCTGGAACCAGATGCCGTCGCCCACGTACCAGTTGGCGGCCAGGGCGTTAACCGCCCGGGCCAACTCGTCCCGCGGCATGTCCTTGAGACGCTGGGGCAGCCCGCGTTGGTCCACGGCGAAACCCAGCGCCTTGCCCAGGCGACCCATGACGTTGGCCAGGGTCTGGGCGAAGACCCGGCGCTCCAGCTGGGGGAAGCGGTCATGCTCCACCTGGGCCTGGGCGGCCTGGAACCACAGGCCATAGTGCATCCAACAGCGGTGCAGCATCTCCAGGAAGAAGTCCAACAGCTCCTCGTGCTCCAGGTCCTCGATGCGCTGGATGGGACGTCGCTCCATGGCATGCCCTCCGAATGGCGATGTGTAAAAGGCCTGTTGTGGCGCAGGCAAATAAAATACCAACTCTGGCCGCCGCGTCCGGCCATTCTAGCACCCTCGCCCCCCCGCCCCAAGGCCCCTTGCCGGCCGGCGCCATCCACCGGCAGAATCGAATTGCAGGTTGGCGCCAAAACCAGCAGGATAAGGCCCAGCGGCTCCCATGCTGGCCGGACGCCGCTTTAGCCGAAAGGACAATCCTCCATGAGCTACCTGGAGCCTCTATCGGCCCTATGGGCCTCGGTGTTGGATGCCTCGCAGAACGGCATCGTCATCATCGACAGCGACGGCCTGATCTGGGCCTTCAACCGCGCGGCCCAGCGCATGCTGGGCGACATGGGGGGCTCGCCGGTGGGGCGCATGTTCCCCAAGCTGCGCCCCGACACCTGGCCGGAGATGCAGCATATCCTGCAAACCGGCCAGCCCCAGATCGGCCGGCGCATAGCCTTGCCCCAGGCCACCATCATCGCCAACCGCAACCCCATCGTGGCCGATGGCCAGGTGGTGGGGGTGATCAGCGTCTTCCAGGACATCAGCGAGTACGAGGCCATCATCAGCGAGTTGCAAGGCTACCGCCGGCTCACCCGCGAGCTGGAGGTCATCTTCGAGGCCTCCCAGGACGGGCTGTTCATCGCCGATGGCAACGCCGTCTGCATCCGGGCCAACGGCGCCTACGAGCGCATCACCGGCCTGCGCCGGCGCGATCTTTTGGGCAAGAGCCTCGAACAGATGGTGAGCGAGGGCTTCATTGATCAGTCGGTTACCCTGGAGGTGCTAAAAAAGGGCCAGCAGGTCAACCTGATGCAGCAGATCAAGGGCGGCAAGCAGGTGATGGTCACCGGCACCCCGGTGTTGGACGACGAGGGCTCCCTGGTGTTGGTGGTGACCAACGTGCGCGACCTCACGGGCCTCAACGAGCTGCGCGGCCAACTGGAGGAGAGCCGGCGCCTGAGCAACCGCTTCCAGGAGACGCTGTTGGAGCATGAGCGCTACGAGCACGTGTTGGAGGAGATGGTGGTCAAGAGCAACGCCCTGGCGCAGGTGGTGCGCAAGGCCATCAAGGTGGCGGCGGCGGCCACCTCGGTGCTGATCCAGGGCGAGTCTGGGGTGGGCAAGAGCATGCTGGCCCGCATCATCCACCACATGAGCCCGCGCAAGGAGGGACCCTTCGTCAAGATAAACTGCGGCACCATACCCGAGGCCCTGATGGAGAGCGAGTTGTTCGGCTACGCCAAGGGGGCCTTCACCGGCGCCTCCCCGGAGGGCAAGGCCGGCCTGATCGAGATAGGCCACGGCGGCACCGTCTTCCTGGACGAGGTGGGTGATTTGACCCCGGCCATGCAGGTCAAGCTGTTGCAGGTCATCGAGGAGAAGACCTTTAACCGGGTGGGCGGCACCAAGCCCATCAACGTGGACGCCCGCATCATCGCCGCCACCAACCGCGACCTCAAGGAGATGGTGGCCAAATCCCAGTTCCGCGAGGACCTCTACTACCGGCTCAACGTCATCCCCATTCTCATCCCCCCCTTGCGCCAGCGGCGAGAGGACATCCCGGCCCTGGCCGTGAACCTGCTGGAAAAATTCAACCACTCCCTGGAGCTGCGCAAGCGTCTGGAGCCGGAGGTGCTGGACCGCCTGATGCATTACCACTACCCCGGCAACGTGCGCGAGCTAATCAACATCATGGAGCGCATGATGGTGATGAGCGAGGGGGACCAGATCACCCTGGCCGACCTGCCGGGGGAGTTCCGCCAGGCGGGGTTTGGCCGGCCCGAGGACTGGGAAGAGGGCGCCAGCCTCAAGGCGGCGGTGGAAGCCCTGGAGCGGCGGCTGATCAAGGGCGCCCTGGCCCGCCACCAGAGCACCGCCCTGGCCGCCCGGGCCTTGGGGGTGCATCCCAGCACCCTGTGGCGCAAGATGACCCGCCTGGAGCTGTCAGGCCCATTGCAATAGCGCAATGCTGTTGCAATAGCGCAATGGCAAATAACGCGCCGTTATTATTTGATTATTTTCGCTAGAGCCCGCAATGGCCAAACAATTTATTGCGGTAATGCAATGCAACCTCCGCCCCCATGGTTCGCCCCTCACATCATTAATATATAATTGCAGCTAGTTGGCAACCGGCGACGCCTGGCACGCTGCTTGCTTTACTAAGCAGTGCCGACCGGCCTGTTGTCGGCAACTCCGCGAGCACCCCAAAACCCCTTGAAGGAGGAGACAAGTATGCCCAGGCGCAAATCTTGGATGCTGATGGCCATGGCGCTGATGGTGATCCTGATCATGCCCCAATGGGCGGGCGCTCAGGATAAGGTCATCAAAATCGGCGCGCTGTACCCCATGACCGGCCGCGCCGGTCTATACGGCCTGGACTCGGTGGCCGCCGCCGAGATAGCCGTGGCCGAGATCAACGCCAAGGGCGGGGTCAAGGGCTACAAACTGGAGTTCACCAACACCGACAGCCAGGCCAAGCCCGACTACGCCGTGCAGGTGGCCAAGCGCTACATCTCCAACGACAACGTGAACTTCATCTTTGGCGTGGTCAGCTCGGGCGTGGGCCTGGCCTTGACCGAGGTCTCCCACCAATATAAGAAGATATTCATCGGCACCGACCACGCCTCCACCCAGACCACGGTGGACAAGCTCCAGCCCTACTACTTCCGCGTGGCCAACAACACCTTCCAGTCCATGGCCGCCGCCGCCATCTACCTCAAGGAGCGCCAGCAGCAGAAGCCTTGGCAGACCTTCGCCTTCATCGGCCCGGACTACGCCTACGGCCATGACCAGATCAACGAGTTGAAGTACAACCTGGACCGCTTCGGCGTCAAATACAAGATCGTGGGCGAGTACTGGCCCAAGCTGGCCGCCCCGGACTACACCGCCTTCATCACCTCCATCCTCAAGGACAAGCCCGACATCCTGGTCTGCGGTCTGTGGGGCGGCGACACCGTGGCCTTCATCAAGCAGGCCCTGCCCTACGGCCTGTTCGAGAAGATGCTCTACTTCCACCCCGACGCGGGCGGCAACTACGAGCTGATGAGCGCCACCGGCGACGAGCTGCCCCTGGGCCTGGTGCTCTCCGGCCGCCACCACAACAACTGGCCCGCCACGGCGGCCAACAAGAAGTTCGTGGACGACTTCTTCAAGAAGGCCGGCCGCTATCCCTCCTACGCCGCCGAGGGCGCCTACGCCGGCGTGTACGCCATCGCCCAGGCCGTGGAGAAGGTGGGCAACCCCGACGACACCGAGGCCCTGGTCAAGGCCCTGGAGGGCATGAAGCTCAAGCTGCCCGAGGACCCCGAGGGCTTCACCTCCTACATCGACCCCGTCACCCACCAGATCGTGCAGCAGCAGGCCATCGGCGAGACCATCGCCGACAAGGGCTTCCCGCCGGCCACGCGCATGCTGGGCAACTGGAAGGTCTACAAGGCCGAGGAACTCCTGCCCCCGGCGTCCTATCTCAAGGAGCACGGCAGCGACTACCTCAAGGGCAAGCTTAAGTAGGCTGGCATAGTCTTCAACAGGTCCAGGGGCCTCCCCAGGCCCCTGGACCTCCGGGAGCCAGATGGATATTTCCTTTTTTATCGTGCAGTCCGTCAGCGGCCTGACCATGGCCACCCTGCTGTTTTTGGTGGCCAGCGGCCTGACGCTCATTTTCGGAGTGGGCGGGGTCTTCAACTTCGCCCACGGCTCCTTCTACATGCTGGGCGCCTACCTGGCCTACACCTTCGTGGCCGGCACCCACCTGAACTTTTGGCTGGCCGTGCTCTTGGCGGCGCTGGGGGCGGGTATCCTGGGCATGTTGGCCGAGTCCCTGTTCCTGCGCCGCATCTACGGCCGCGCCGAGGAAGATGGCTTCCAGATATTGCTCACCTACAGCCTGATCCTGATCATCGACGACCTGGTCAAGCTGGTGTGGGGCACCGAGTACAAGAGCCTGTCGCGTCCGGCGGGCTTTGGCGGCTCCTTGACCCTGGGCGACATCACCATGCCCTCCTACAACCTGGCCATCATCGGCGTGGGTTTGGTGGTGGTGGTGGGGGCCTGGCTGGTGCTGGGCCGCACCCGTCCCGGGCGCATCGCCCGGGCCACGGCCCTGGACCGCGAGACCATGGGCATGCTGGGGGTCAACGTGCCCCTGACCATGACCCTGGTCTTCGGCATCGCCACGGCCCTGGGCGGGCTCACCGGGGCCTTGGCCGCCCCCCTGCGTTCAGTCACCCCCGGCGCGGGCATAGAGGTGATCATCGACGCCCTGATCGTGGTGGTGCTGGGCGGCATGGGCAACTTCTGGGGGGCCTGGCTGGCGGCGCTCTTGTTGGGCGAGGTCAACGCCATGGCCGTGGCCACCGCGCCCGAATGGGCCAGCTTGTTCAGCTACCTGGTGATGGTGGTCACCCTGATCTTCAAGCCCGAGGGCCTGTTCGCCCCGCGCCAAGTGAGAAAGGTTTAGCCATGGAGGCCGTGGACAAGAAAAGAGTCGCCGTCCTCTGGGGGCTATTGGCCCTGGTTTTCGCCTGTGTGCCGATCAGCGGCAACGACTACTACCTGACCATCGCCAACCGCATCCTGGTGTGGGGCATGTTCGCCGTGGCCTTCAACATGCTCTTCGGGGTCACGGGCATGCTCTCCTTTGGCCAGGCCCTGTTCTACGGCCTGGGCGGCTACGGCGTGGGGCTGATGGTCAAATACCTGGGCAAGGCCTGGTTTCTGCCCGGCCTGGGCCTGGGCGTCATGGCCGCGGCCTTGGTGGCCTATCTGCTGGGCTTTCTGATCATCCGGGCCAGCGGGGTGTTCTTCACCATCCTCACCCTGGCCTTTGGCCAACTGGCCTGGCAGATCACCTTCCGCTGGTACAACGTCACCGGCGGCGACGACGGCATCCAGGGCCTGATACCGCCAGGCATCCTGGGCAACCGGGTGGTCTACTATTACTTTTGCCTGGTGCTGGTGCTGGCCTCCATCTGGTTCCTGCAACGCCTGGCCAACTCGCCCCAAGGGCTGATCCTGCGCTGTCTGCGCCAGAACCCCAGCCGGGTGCGTTTCCTGGGCCGGCGGGTCAAGCGCAACCAGCGGCGGGTCTACCTGGTCTCCTCGGTCTTCGCCGCCCTGGCCGGCGGGCTCATGGCCGGGGTGGACAACTCCATCCACACCAACATGCTCAACTGGACCACCTCCGGCGAGGTGATCCTCATGTCGGTGCTGGGCGGCATCCACCAGTTCTTCGGCCCCTTTGTCGGCGCGGCGGTGATCAAGATCATCGAGGACGTGGTGGGTGCGCGCACCGAGTACTGGTCATTGATCATCGGCCTGGTGATGATGACCATGGTGCTGGCTTTCCCCCGGGGCCTGGTGGGCGAATTGGCCCTGCTGAAAGCCCGCCTGAAGTGGCGCGCCCTGCGCCGCGCCGAGAGGAGTTGACATGGAGCCCCTATTGCGGCTGGAAAACGTCAGCAAGGCCTTCGGGGGCTTGCAGGTCACCGACCAGGTGAGCTTCTCGGTCATGCCCGCCGAGATTTCGGCCATCATCGGCCCCAACGGCGCCGGCAAGACCACCCTGTTCAACCAGATCACCGGCGCGCTCAACCCCGACAGCGGGCGCATTATCTTCCAGGGCACCGACATCACCGGCCTGGACACCCAGAAGATCGTGGCCCTGGGCATGGGCCGCGCCTTCCAGATCACCTCCATCTTCCCCGAGGAGTCGGTGCTGGACAACGTGCGCGTGGCCTGCCTGTCGCGGGAGGGCCTGACCCGCCAGCGCCTCAAGGGCGTGGGCACCTTCAAAAGCTCCACCGACAAGGCCATGTCCATCCTGGAGAGCCTGGGCCTGGACGGCCAGGCCTCTCGCCCGGCCTTTGAGCTGGCCCACGGCGACCAGAAGCTCCTGGACATCGGGGTGGCCCTGGGGCTCAACCCCAAGATGCTCCTGTTGGACGAGCCCACCGCCGGCATGAGCCCCGATGAGCGGGCCCTGACCCGCGAGCTGGTGGTCAAGCTGTGGCGGGAGTTCGACCTGACCATGGTCTTCATCGAGCACGACATGGACACCGTCTTCGGCATCGCCCAGGTGGTGCGGGTGTTGCAACAGGGCCGGCTGTTGGCCGAGGGCACGCCGGACCAGATACGCGCCAACCCCCAAGTGATCACCGCCTACCTGGGGGAGGAGTTGTGATGGACAACATCCTGGAGGCCAAGGGGCTCAACACTTTCTATGGTCGCAGCCACATCCTCTTTGACGTGAGCCTGGCGGTGGCCCCCGGCGAGACCGTCTGCCTCATGGGGCGCAACGGCGCCGGCAAGACCACCACCTTTCGCTCCCTGATGGGCCTCACCCCGCCCCGCCAGGGCCGGGTGATCTTCAAGGGCCAGGACTGCACCGGCCAGCCCCCCCACCAGATGGCCCGCCGCGGCCTGGGTTTCGTGCCCGAGGACCGGCGCATCCTGGGGCCGTTTAGCGTGCTGGAGAACCTGGAGCTGGGGCGCATACCCCACCGCCAGGGCGCCTGGAACCTGGAGACGGTGCTGGGGCATTTCCCCGCCCTGGCCGAGATGCAAGAGCGCCTGGGCGGCACCCTCTCGGGCGGCGAGCAGCAGATGCTCACCATCGCCCGCGCCCTCATGGGCAACCCCGACCTCCTGGTGCTGGACGAGCCCACCGAGGGGCTCTCGCCGGTGATCGTGGGCACCCTGAAGGACCTGGTGATGAGCCTGAAAAAGGCCCGCACCACCATCCTGCTCAGCGAGCAGAACATTCGCTTCGCCATGGCGGTGTCGGACCGCGTGGTGGTCATCGACAAGGGCCACGCGGTCTACACCGGCGGCGTCGAGGAATTCAAACGCCAAGAAGACGTGCAGAAAAAATACCTGGCTGTATAAACGCGCAAGCTCGGCACGTGGAGAGGAAAGCCAAATGGACAACACAGTGAGGTTTTTTCAGACCACCCCCCGCCTGGTCACCGGACCGGGCTGCCTGGATAACCTCCCCGGCGAGATAAAGCGCTTGGGCGGCGGCAAGGTGCTGATCGTCAGCGATCAGGGCCTGGTGAAAAGCGGCATCGTGGGCCGCCTGGAGGCGCTCCTAAAGCAGGCCGGCCTGGAGCATCTGCTCTTTGACCAGGTGCCGGCCGACCCGCCCTACGAGGTGGCGGCCCAGGCCGCCCAGGTGGCCAGGGACAGCGGCGCCCGGGTGCTCATCGGCATCGGCGGCGGCTCGCCCATCGACATCGCCAAGGTGGCCTCCATCCTGGCCGTGCACCACCGGCCGGTGGCGGACTTCTTCGGCATCGACCTGGTGCCGGGACCGGGCCTGCCCACGGTCCTGATCCCCACCACGGCGGGCACCGGCAGCGAGGTGACGCCCATCGCCATCCTCTCCGACCACCACGAGAAGCTTAAAAAAGGCATCGTCTCGGCCCATCTTTTCCCGGCCTGCGCTATCTTGGACCCGGTGCTGACCCTGGGCCTGCCGCCGGCGGTCACCGCCGCCACGGGCATGGACGCCCTGATCCACGCCGTGGAGGCCTACACCAGCCAGAACGCCACCCCCATGACCGACATGCTGGCGGTGGAGGCCATGAGCCTGATCTTCGCCAACCTGCGCACCGCCTATGCCAACGGCGCCGACCTGGAAGCGCGGGCGGCCATGATGCAGGGCAGCCTCTTGGCCGGCATGGCCTTTGCCAACGCCGGCGTCACGGCGGTGCACGCCTTCGCCTATCCCATCGGGGCCGAGTTCCACATCCCCCACGGGGTGGCCAACAGCATCATGCTCACCCCGGTCATGGAGTTCAACATGCTGGGCCGCCTGCCCAAGTTCGCGGCCATGGCCCAGATCTTCGGCGAGTCCACCCAGGGCCTGACTCCCCGGGCCGCCGCCAGCCTGGCCGTGGAGGCCATGCGCCTGTTGGCCCGGGACCTGGCGGTGCCCATGAGCCTGGCCGCCTTCGGCGTGCGCGAGGAACACGTGGCCGATCTGGCCCAAGGGGTGATGAAGGTCACCCGCCTGTTGGCCAACAACCCCCGGACGCTGACCCTGGCCGACGCCGAGGCCATCTACCGGCGCGTGCTGTAAGAGGAGTAACAAGCCATGCACGGCTTCTACAACATGGCCCTGAGGATCAACCTCAGCCAGCGGTCCTTTGATCTCAAGATCGTGCCCGACGAGGTGTTGCGCGCCAGCCTGGGGGGCAAGGGACTGGCCACCCATCTCTTGCTCAAGCACAACCCGCCGGGCGTGGACCCCCTGGCTCCCGAGAACCACCTCATCTTCGCCATCGGCCCCACCACCGGCACCGGGGTGTGGGGCTCCTGCCGCTACGGGGTCTTCACCAAGAGCCCCCAGACCGGCTTCTACTCCGAGTCCTACTCCGGCGGGGCGGCGGCCGAATACCTGGCCGCCAGCGGTTTCGACGCCGTGATGATCCACGGCGCCTCCGAGGAGCCGGTGTGGCTGGAGGTCAACGACGAGACGGTGCACTTCCACCCCGCCGGCGATCTGTGGGGCCTGGACACCTACCAGACCGAGGACCGCATCAAGGACTGGATCAAGCAGAACCGCCCCGGCAACCCCCAGAGCGCGGCCCTGGTCATCGGCCCGGCCGGCGAGAACCTGGTCAGGTTCGCGGCCATCGAGAACGAGCATTGGCGCAGCGCCGGGCGCACCGGCGTGGGCACGGTGATGGGCTCCAAGAAGATCAAGGCCATCGCCTTCTGGGGACGCAGGCGCAAGGAACTGGCCCACCCCCAGGAGCTCAAGGAATTCAGCAAGTCCGAGATGCTCAGGGGCAAGGAGGACAAGGGCGTCAACGCCTACCGCGCCATGGGCACCACCATGATGGTGGACATCATGGACAACGCGGGCAGCTTCCCCACCCATTACTGGCACCAGGGCCAGGCCGCCCACCGCCAGAGCATCAACGCCGCGGCCCTGCACGACAACTGCCAGGTGACGCCCCACGCCTGCAAGAAATGCTACATCGCCTGCGGCCGCATGTCGGTGGTGCAAAAGGGACGTCACGCCGGACTGAAGCTGGAGGGGCCGGAATACGAGACCATCTACGCCTTCGGCGGCCTGTGCGAGGTGGACTCCATCGAGGAGATCATCCACCTCAACGACATCTGCGACCGCCTGGGCATGGACACCATCAGCGCCGGCAACCTGGCGGCCCTGGCCATCGAGGCCTCCCGTCAGGGGCGCATTGATTTGGACATCGATTACGGCCAGGTGGACAAGATCGCCGCGCTACTGGAAGACATCGCCGCCCGGCGGGGCCTGGGCCGGATCATGGGCGAGGGCATCGTGGCCACGGCCAAGGCCTGGGGCATGCAGGACCAAGCCATACACGTCAAGGGCCTGGAGCCCGCCGGCTATGACCCCCGGGTGCTCAAGGGCATGGGCTTGGCCTACGGCACCAGCGATCGCGGGCCTGCCATCTGCGCGCCACCTTCTACAAGCCCGAGCTGGCCGGCATGATGGACCCCGAGCAGATAGAGGGCAAGGCCGCCGTCTTCGTGCAGTGGGAGGACCGGCTGACCTTCTTCGACACCCTGATCCTGTGTCGCTTCTACCGCGACCTCTACCAGTGGGAGCATCTGGCCAAGATAATCAAGGTTGTCACCGGCCTGGAGCTGACCACCGAGCAGATGATCGCCATCGCCCGCGCGGCCACCGACGACGCCCGCCGCTTCAACATCCGCGAGGGGCTGACCCCGGCCGACGACCGTCTGCCCAAGCGTTTCACCAGCGAGCTTTTGCCCGAGAGCGGCAAGGGCATCAGCGAGGAGCAGATGGCGGTAATGCTGCGGGAATATTACCAGGTACGCGGCTGGGACGACCAGGGGCGCCCGCCCGGAGTCGATTAGGAGCCTGCCTCCGGCCAGGGGCCGGGCAGGCGAGGTATGGTCCCACCCCCCCAGGGACCCGCCGCGCCCGGCCCGCCCCTGGCCACCTTCACGACCACCCCGTGGGCCTGAGCCGGGCTTTCACCTACCGGCCAAGGCCTGGCCCGCCTGGCAGGCCGTCACCTCGCGCAATAGCCCCCGCAGGCTGATGGGCTTGAGCAGCACCCCGGCCAGACGATCCAGCAGATCGCCCAGGTCCACCGAGCAACTGCCGGTGGCCAGGATGACCCGCGCCCAGGGGTCGTCCTCCAGGATGGCGCGGGCGCAGCCCAGCCCGTCCAGGCCGGGCATGCACAGGTCCAGGAGCACCACGCCGAAGGGCTCCCCCTCCGCCAGGGCCTGCCGGTAGAGCCCCAGGGCGGCTTGGCCGTCGCCGGCGGCGGCCACCTGATAGCCCTGGCCTCGCAGTATCATGGTGTAGAGATCACGCAGAGGCGCCTCGTCGTCGGCCACCAGGACCGAGGCCGGGCGCTGTCCCCAGGATGCCGCCAGGTTGCTGGTCATGTTGCCTGCCTTTGGGCCGGCCCCCCGGCCCCGCTGCCGTGTACCGCGTCCCCCGTCCCTAGGCGTCGGCCGGCGTCACCTCCGCAAAGGCGGCGCGGCGCGGGCCGCGCCCCAAGCCGCGCCCGCCGGCCCGTCCATGAGCCCCTCGGTCCCAGGCCGCCAATTCTAGGACCACCTCCCGCAGGGCGTTGGCCTGCCGAAAGGGGGGCAGAGCCACTATCTCCAGGGCCAGGGGCGGGATCAGGTCCGGCCGCCTCTTGGCTCGGCCGGGATATTGTTCGCCAATCATGTCTCCTCCCTTGCCGGGCGGCGCTGATGTGGTGCGGTCGCACCCCCCGCGCCGATGCCGTTGCCCAGGGATAAGAACAATATCCGTGCCAAATTAGGGGAAGCCGACGTTTTAGTATTATTTTACGACGTGTTGGCTGCCAGACAGCCATGGCGAGGCCGCCATGCCCCGCGCGGGCGCGCGCCAGGCCAGCCCGGCGCGGGGCGGCTTTGCCCCGCAAGCCCGGTGGGAAGCCAGGGCGCGTGTCGCCAAGCAGGCAAAACCATTGCCCTTGTCACTATAGGGTCCTGAGGGTCCTGGCGGTGCTGTCCCGGAGCGTGGCCCCCTTTGTCCGCCCGGACAAGACACTGAGTCTTGCCGCAAGGGACTCAAACAGGGCCAGGAACACGCGGACCGACGGGTCGGCCGGGGCGTTTGGCCAGCGTCTGGGGTCTGACGGGGGAATTTGGATCGCGGACGGCCGGGTGAAACGCGCGCCAGGCGGGGTGGCTCAGCAGGCCGCCCCCTGGTGGTCGAAGGCCACTTGCAGGCCCAGCCAAAAATTGGCCGCCACGTCGTAATGATGGGCCAACTTCATGGCCATGGCCTCGGTGATGCGCCCCTGCCCGCTGATCAACTCCTGAATGCGGTCGATGGGCTCGTCCAAGGCCCGCGCCAGTTGGGCCATGGATTCCTGATGGGGCAGGAGAAATTGGTCCACCAGGACCTCGCCGGGATGACTGGAGTTTAGCCTCCTGGCGCTCATGGGGCCCCTACCTCCAGTGGTCAAAAGCTAACAGACGGCAAAATCAGGCGGCGCTATCCATATTTGGAAACCCTAACCACACTATATACTATATGTAGTATGTAACCAATGTATTCATTAGTCAAGCTATACCTGCCCGGCGGCATGGCGGACGGAAGCGGCCTCAGTCCCCCAGGCGGCTGACCCGGGCGGTGGCGATCTCCAGCTCCCCCTGGCCGGACAGGAACAGGCTCAGGTCCACCCAGCCGTCGCGCTCCACCCGGAAGTCATGGCCAAGCTCCCAGCTGGGGCCGGCGGGCAGGTCCAGTTCCTGCCGCCGTCCCTGTTGGTTGATCACGTCCAGCACCACCTGGGCGCGGGCCGGGCCGGGCGTCGGGGCGCTGCCCCGCAGGCGCCAGCGATAGGCTCCGGCGGCCAGTGGCAGGTTGGTGATGCGCAGGGCCTCCACGGGGCTCTCCCCCAGGGGTACGCCCACGCGGTAGTGCAGCTCCCGGTCCGGCCTGGGGATGAGCCGCTCGTTGCGCACCAGGGCGAAGGCCGGCACCTCCCGCCCCTGTTCCAGATCCAGGAAATAGCGGAAGTGGGCCGGCTGCCAGTCCCGAAAGTCCCAGACCCGAGCCTGCACCCAGTGGTCGATGTTGGGGAAGATGTTCCACTGGAAGCTCTGGGCCGGAAAGACATGCAGCGGCAGGTTGATCAATATGGACAGGCCCACCAGGCCCGCCAAGACCCAGCGCCCGGCGCGGGCGGGCGGGCGCCGGTATTGCCAGGCCAAGAAGGCCAGCAGCACCGGCACCGCCTCGCTGCTGTAGCGCGCCCCGTCGCACCAGCCGGCGTACCAGCCGTCGAACTTGGCGTGCACGGCCAGGAAGCCGGCCAGGGCCAGGCCCAGGGGCCAGGCCAGGGCGGGGGTTTGGCGGGCGGCCCGCGCCCAGGCCGGCAGGGCCAGGAGCAGAAAGGGCGAGAAGACCAGCATGCCCCGGTTGGGCGAGAACAGGATGCCCGCCAGGCCCTGCCACACCGAGGTGGGGAAGTTGGCCCCGTGGGCCTGGTAGGCGTAGCCCCCGAAGACGGAGCCATAGAGCCCCAGGTTGATGGCCAAAAAGGCCGCCAGGCCGGGCAGGGACCACAGCAAATAGCCTCGCCAGGCCCGGCGCCCGGCCAACACCACCACGGCCAGCCCGGCCAGATGGAAAAGCACGGCCTGGGTGCGCAGGGCCGGCAGGAAACCCAGGGGCAGGGCCGCCAGGGCCAGCCACCCCTGGCCACCAAGGCCATCCATGGCCCGCATGTTTGGATCAAGGGGCGCCCGGGATACCTGCCCGGCCGCGGCCTGCTCATGCAGTCCGCGCAGCAGGCAGTACAGGCCCATGGTTATGACCAGCACCACCGGGCCGTGCTGCCACAGGGTGGAGGCGCTGATGCCCAGCTGGCTGGAGCCCAGGGCGAGCCCCGCGGTGATCAGCCCCGCCAGGCCCGCGCGGCCCGTGAGGCGCTGGGCCAGTTGGAACATCACCATGGCCGTGGCGGCCGCCACCCAGGAGGCCGTGACTTTTTGGTTCCAGGCCGCCAGCAAATGCTCGGGGCCGCCGCCCAGGAGCGCTTGCAGCAGGGCCGTGGGCAACCCGAAGAAGCCCGGCCCCATGGGGAAGGTGGGCAAGAAACGCGTGCCCACCTCCACCAGGCCCCAGCCGCCGTGGCCCTGCACCCAGGCCTGGTCGTAATACAGGCCGTGGCCGCCCACCAGCCGCGTGGCCAGGAGGCTGTTGTAGGTGGCGTCGCCGCCGAAGACCGTGTAGCCGTTGGACAGGTAGAGGAGCAGGCAGGGCAGGAAGACCCACAACAGCGAGTTGGCCAGGGGGTGCTCGGCCGGGCGGAACCAGGCCGGCCGCAGGCGATACAACCACCAATACAATAGGGCCATGACCGGGGCCGCCAGGGCGCACATATAGATATAGTGGCGCTGTTGCAGCAGGGGCGGGCCGAACCACTCCGGCGGCAGGCCCACGCCCAGCACCGTGGCCAACAAGAGCCCCCACAGCCCGGCCAGGCCCAGCAGCACGGCCATGAGCGGCCGCCGCGCCAGGAACACCGCCAGGGCCGGCAGGCCCAGCAGGGCCAGGGTCTCCCCGGCCAGGAGCAGATGCAGCCCGGCCAGGCGCAGGCCCACGGCCAGGGCCAGCACCGCCGCCATGGGCAGGGCCGCGCTCCACAGCAGCCAGGACCGCGGCTGGCGTCCCCGCCGCCACCAGACCAAAAGGGCAGGGGCCACCAGCAGGGCCGCGCCCACCCCCCCCCAGCAGGGCCTGCCGCTGGTCATCGCGGTTGGCGGCGGGGCCAGAACCGGGCGCCGCCAGGAGCACAGCCAGGCGCGGCAAGGCCGAGTTTACCGCCAGGAAATTGGCCGCCCGCCAGGACCCCACCCGCACCGCCCCAGGTCCGGGATTGTATAGTTCAGGCCCTCCCGAGCGGCCCGGCCCGGCCGCCAGACGCCAGCGCGCCCGCCCTTGGGAGGTGGACGCCGGCGCGGCCTGGGGTCCGCCCGGCCAGGGCGCGGCCCGCAGGTCGGCGCAGTCCTGGCCGGAAGGGCAGTCCAGGCGCAACTCGGCGGCCCGCCACCGCTCCGGCCAAGGGGCCAGCACCGCCCGCCCGCCAGGGGCCAGGGTCAACCCGGCCCCTCCCACGCTCCAGGCCTGGCCGGGCGCCCCGCCCCAGCCCAGGGCCAGCGCCAGCAGGGCGGCCAATAGCGCCCCCAACCACCAACCGGGAGCCCCGGTTGGCATAGACGGGTCGTTAGAGGCGGTCATTCTGGCCAAGTCCGTTGGCTCCCGTTGTGGGCCTCACCTTTGACCGGGGTAGCCGGGGTTGCCGGTGCCCGGCCGGGCATAGACGGGTCGCTAGAGTCTGTCATTCTGGCCAAGTCGTCGGCTCCTGTCCCAGGCGCTCCCCTACCGCGCGGCTTGTGGCCACCCGCCCGCGCAGGCTCCAACATGGCACATAGCCCGGCGCTTGCCAAGGCCGGCCCCGCGTCCGCCTCCGGCGGCGTCGGTTGGACAAGCCCCGACCCCTGGCATATGCTTTCAGACATCGGCCCAGGCAGGGCCGCCCAGGCTCCAGCGAGGTAATCGGTCATGCCCGCCCACACCCGGCTCGTTTCCCTGGATATCTTCCGAGGGCTGGCCATCGCCGGCATGATGCTGACCAACAACCCCGGCTCCTACGAATACGTCTATCCCTATCTGGACCACGCCCAGTGGCACGGCTGGACCCCGGTGGACCTGGTATTCCCTTTTTTCCTTTTTATCATGGGCACCTCGCTGGTGTGGGCCTTGGACCGCGAAAAGGTCAAATGGGGCGGTCCCGGCGGCGTGGCGGGCAAGACCATCCGGCGCGCCCTGATTCTCCTGGGCCTGGGCCTGTTCTACAACGGCTTCCCCAACTTTGATTGGCCCTCGCTGCGCATCCCCGGCGTGCTGCAACGCATAGCCTTGATCTACCTCCTGGCCGTGGGCCTGCACCTGCGCCTGGGCAGCCGGGGCGTCGCGGCCCTGATGGTGGCCATCCTCCTGGGCTACTGGGGCATGATGGCCCTGTTGCCGGTGCCCGGCCTGGGGCAGCCCAGCATGCTCAAGGAGACCAACCTGGTGGCCTGGCTGGACCACATGATCATGCGCGGCCACTTGTGGGAATACGACACCCCCTGGGACCCCGAGGGCCTCTTGAGCACCCTGCCCGCCCTGTGCATCGCCCTGGCGGGGCTCCTGACCGGACGGGCCATGCGGGCCAGGCCGGGGCGCTGCCTGGCGGCCCTGACCGGCTGGGGGGCGGGCCTGCTGCTCCTGGGCCTGCTGTGGGACGCCTGGTACCCCATCAACAAGGGCCTGTGCACCAGTTCCTTCGTGGTCTTCAGCAGCGGGGCGGCCATCCTGCTTCTGGCGGCCTGCCATTGGCTGGCCGACGTCAAGCAACAAACAGCCTGGGCCAGGCCCTTGGTGGTGCTGGGCGGCAACTCCCTGGCCCTGTACCTGCTCTCCGAGTTTCTGGAAAAAATCCTGTTCCTGGTCACGGTGCAGGCCGGACCAGGTGGACCCGTCAACCTGCACGCCTTTCTGTACGACCGCTTCTTCGCCTCCTGGCTGGCCCCCCTGCACGCCTCCCTGGCCTGGGCGCTGTTCTTTCTTTCCCTGTACCTGGGCCTGGCCTGGCTGCTCTATCGCCGCCGCATATTTCTTAAAATATAGGCGGCCCCGCCGGGGCCTGCCGGCGGGGCCGCGCCTGGGCCGGGAGGCCCTGGTCTGCTACTTCTTCTCGAACAGATGCTGGTACTGGCCGTAGCCCCGGGCCTCCAACTCGGCCGCCGGGATGAAGCGCAGGGCCGCCGAGTTCAGGCAGTAACGCAGGCCGCTGGGCGGCGGGCCGTCGTCAAAGACGTGCCCCAGGTGGCTGTCGCCCAGGCGGCTGCGCACCTCCGTGCGCACCGTGAACAGCCGCCGATCCTGGCGCTCCACGATGTGGCCGGGCTCCAGGGGCTTGCTGAAGCTGGGCCAGCCGGTGCCGGAGTCGTACTTGTCCAGGGAGCTGAACAGGGGCTCGCCGGAGACGATGTCCACGTAGATGCCCGGCTCCTTGTTGGCATTATATTCATTTTTAAAGGGCGGCTCGGTGCCCTCCTCCTGGGTGACCTGATACTGCAAGGGGGTCAGCGTGGCCTGGAGCTGGGCCTTGTCGGGCTTGACAAAGGCTGGCTGCCCCGGCGGCGGTGGCAGTTTGTCCTTGTCGTGGCCCCAGGTGCGCTCCAGGAACTGGTCGCGGCCGGAGCCGTGGCGGTAGTAGCGATAGCGCAGGGGGTTGTGCTTGTAATAGTCCTGGTGGTACTCCTCGGCCGGCCAGAAGGACTTGAATGGCACGATCAGGGTGGCGACGGGTTTCTTGAAGACCCCGGAGGCCATGAGCTTTTGCTTGGACTCCTCGGCCAGGCGCTGCTGCTCCTCATCGTGATAAAAGATGGCCGAGCGGTATTGCGCGCCCCGGTCCACGAACTGGCCGCCGGCGTCGCTGGGGTCGATGTGCCGCCAGAACCAGTCCAGGAGCTGGCCGTAGGTGATCTCGGCCGGGTCGTAAGTGACCTGCACCGACTCCAGGTGGCCGGTCTGGCCGGCCGAGACCTGGCTGTAGGTGGGGTTGGGCTCCTCGCCGCCACTGTAGCCGGAGATCACCGCCTTGACGCCGGGCAGCTTCTCGAAATCCGACTCGGTGCACCAGAAGCAGCCGCCGGCAAAGGTGGCCACGGCCAGTTTGGAGCCCGGGGGCTCCGCGGTCGCCGCTTCCTTGCCGGCCCAGGCCGTAAAGGCCCCCATCCCGGCCAGCACGGCGATCATGAATATTAGGGCGCGCATGGCAACCTCCTTCTAGGATTGAACAAGCTAGCTCGCAGGCCCGCCGGATCAGAGGCGTCCCACCCGGCTCATTGGGCTAAGCGCGCCACCCGGCGTCACGCTAGCACCGGGCATGGCCGCTATTGATTATTCTTGCTATTAAGTATAAGCACGGGCCGAGGGTTGGCCAGGGGGGCTGATCAGGCGCGGCGGCTCCTGGCCCGGAAGCGGGGGTGGCTCAGGTTCAGCTTGTTGAGCTTGTAGGTCATGCGGCTGGGGGAGATGCCCAACAGGGCGGCGGCGTCCTTTTGCACCCAGTCGCTCTGCTCCAGGGCGGCCACGATGGCCTGGCGCTCCAAGTCCTCCAGGTTGAGGCTTTGGGCCAAAAACAGCCCGCCGGGGGTGACCGTCGGGGCCAGGTCCTGACAGGCGGGGTCCAGGCTGGAGGGATCGGGAAAGGTGAGATTGAGGTCGGCCAGGGTCAACTCGCCGTTTTCAGCGAAGAGCACCGCCCGCTCGATGACGTTGCGCAACTCGCGGATGTTGCCGGGCCAGGGGTAGTCTTGCAGGGTCTGGCGCACGGCGGGGCCCATGTTCACCAGGGGACGCTTGAGCTCCTGGCAGATGCGCTTGAGGAACATGTCGGCCAGGGGCAGGATGTCGAGACGCCGCCGGCGCAGGGGGGCCAGCTCCAGGGTGGCCACGTTGAGGCGGTAATAGAGGTCCTTGCGGAACTGGCCGCTCTCCACGGCCTGGGTGAGGTCGCGGTTGGTGGCGGCCATGATGCGCACGTCCACGTGGATCTCCCGCGAGCCGCCCAGGCGGTAGATCACCTGGTCCTCGATGGCCCTGAGGACCTTGGCCTGGATGGCCGGGCTCATCTCGCCCACCTCGTCCAGGAACAGGGTGCCGCCGTGGGCCTGCTGGAAGCGGCCGGCCCGGGCCATGTGGGCGCCGGTGAAGGCCCCCTTCTCGTGGCCGAAGAGTTCGCTCTCCAAAAGGGTTTCGCTCAGAGCCGCGCAGTTGACCGTCACCATGGTGCCGTCCAGGCGGGGGCTGTTGGCGTGGATGGCCCCGGCGATGAGGCTTTTTCCCGTGCCGGTCTCGCCGGTGATCATCACCGTGAGGTTGGTGGGGGCCAGGCGCTTGATCTGGCGGATAACCTGCTGCATGGCCTCGCTCTGGGCGGTGAGGCTCTCCAGGCGGTAGAGGTAGGGCTGCTCGTGGCGCAGGTAGTGGTAGGCGTGCTGCAGGGAGGCCTTTTCCAGGGCGCGGCGCACCGTCAGGCGCAGGTGCTCCAGGTTCAGGGGCTTTTCCTGATAGTCGAAGGCCCCGCGCCGCATGGCCTCCACGGCGTCCTCCACCGAGCCGGGCCGGCTGGTGATGATCACCGGGGTGGAGGGCGCGTGCTCCTGCACGTAGCGCAGCACCTCCAGCCCACCGCTACTGGGCAGGTCCAGGTCGGTGACCACCAACTGGAAGACGTTGTTGGACAACAGTTCCAGGGCCAGGTGGCTGTCGGAGGCCTGGGTGATCCGGGCCCCGTCCTGGCTCATCAGGGAGACCACCTGACCGCGCAGGGCTTGATCCGGATCGGCCAGGAGCAGATGGTTGCTGGAGGTTATGGTCATGCCCCACTGGTTGTGCTAGGGATTACACCTGAAGTTAATATATCTATAGATAACACCACCCGCCGGAAAATTTCAAATTTAAAATTTTGACGGTTTTAGCCACCGTAAAGTTTCAATTATTGGATTATGTGACGTGCATGGGTAAATTTTTCTCTGCGCCCCGGGGGGGACTTCCTGTGGGTGACTTGCATAATTGGCTGTAATAGCTATATTAATAATATAAAATACCTGTGGGGGCTAAAATTTTACGAAATGCTAGAAAATCGGCATGGAGTTTGCTAAACTTTATTATCGCAGAGAATTGATAGCCAAAGCCAAACCTGTCGCGAGGCGGGGACGGAAAGCCAGCGGGTCTCCCAGGGGAGATGGCCGGGTTGCCACGATAAAGTGATGGCGGCCCGGCTTTTCGTATGCCTGTCAGGTCAGGCCGGGCCAAGCAGGGGGAGGGAAGATCATGAACCGGACAAGATTAGCCGCATTTACCGCGTTGCTGTCGCTGGCCTTGCTGCTGGGGCTCAGCCCCGCCGCGCGGGCCGAGCACATCAACACCCTGGTGGTCAACAGCATCGACTACGGATACAACGCCAGCATAAAGCTATATGGCAACAGCCGCACCGTGAGCATCGGCGAGTTCGACGTCACCCTGAACAACTTCAACGACGTGGTGGCCTACTGCGTGGACTTGAACCAGAGCTTCAGCCCCGGCGTCAGCTACACCACCTACGACATGTATCCCATCGACCAGAGCCTCTCGACCTTGCAGGCCGGCTGGCTCCTGGGCCATTACAGCCCCGGCCTGGGCTACGCCAACGCCGGCTACAGCACCGCCGCCTCCATCACCGCCTTGCAGCTGGCCATCTGGGAGGTCACCTACGACTACGCCTCCACCTACGACACCAGCGGCTACTACACGGCCCTGAACACCGGCAACTTCATTGTCTCCAATTTGGCCAACGAGAGCAGCGCCATCAAGACCCTGGCCCTGTCCTACCTGGCCTCCATACCCACCCAGTTGGCCCAGTTGAACCTCACGGGCCTGGACTACTCCGGCGTGGCCCGCAGCAACTACCAGCAGGACTTCGTGGTGGGCAATGTCAACGCCGTGCCCGAGCCCGGCAGCATGCTGCTCTTCGGCTCGGCGGCTGGCCTGTTGGGCTGGCTGCGCCGGCGCCGGGGCCAGGCCAGCCAGGCCCCCGCTCGGGAGGCCGAGACCGCCTAGCCTGCTCGACCAGCCTCTTTGTCACATGCCCGCGACCAGCGCCCGACATCCGGGTGCTGGCCGCGCCATATTCAGATTTTTGAATTTGGCTGGGCCAGGTGGGCAACAAATTACATTTTCCCAATTGTGCCGCATCCGCCCCGGGAAAAATCTACCGTCCCCCATATAGGGGCCTTGGCCCCTGCCTAATAATTAAGCTTTACATTCCAAGTAGTTGAAAAATGGCATTCCATTGGCGCAGGCCAAAATACTCCTATGGCTAAGCGGCACGGACTTTGCTATTATTTCTCAATAGGAAAATGCAGGACAAAGCCAAACCCATCGCGAGGTGGGGACGGAAAGCCAACGGGTCTCCCCCGGGAGATGGCTGGGTTGCCTCGAAGGACAGGATGGGGGACCATCTGTTTTTCGTGCCGTACCAATGAATTCGGGCACCCGGCAGGGGGAGTGTTGATTATGCGCACCACCAAGTTATCGACCGCGACGGCGTTGTTGGCCCTGGTCCTGCTGCTGGGTTTTGGCTCCGCGGCCCAGGCCAGTAACATCAACTCCATAACCGTTACCGGCTGGAACCTGACCTCGGGCCTGAATGTCACTCTCAAGGACGCCAGCAACAACGTCATCGTCTCGGGTGGCGAGACCGGCGCCGAGTTCTTCGTGCACATCGCCCTGGGCAACAACAATTTCCAGGATGTCATCGGCTACTGCATCGACATTACCCAAGGCATTAGCCAGGGCACCTACAGCAACAACTACAATCTCTACTCGGCCAGCACCACGCCCACCTGGAGCTCCGCCCAGCAGGCGGCGGCCTGGCTTCTGGGCCATTACGACCCCTCCCTGGGCAACCCCTACAGTGGCAACCTGACCACCACCGTCTCGGCCTTGCAGGCGGCCATCTGGGAGGTCACCTACGATTACTCCGCCACGGGCAACTACAACCTGGGCGCGGGCCGGCTCACCTTCAACAACCTGGACAGCACCGTGGCCGCCCTGGCCAACAGCTACCTGACGGCCCTGGGCGCGGCCCAGACCGGCGGGACCGTGGGCCTGAACAACCTGGGCTTTGCCGGGGCGCTGGTCAGCGGCGCCAACCAGGACCTCATCGTGGGCAACGCCGGCTCGGTGGCCACCCCCGAGCCCGGCAGCATGCTGCTTTTCGGCTCGGCGGCCGGTCTGCTGGGCTGGCTGCGCCGGCGTCGTGGTCAAGTCAGCAAGGGAGCCGGCCAGGAGACCAGCCAGGAGGCCTAAGTCCCGGCCTGGTTACTTCGGCGACGATCAACGGCCAGCATCCGCAAGGCGGGTGCTGGCCGCCGCAATTTCGGATTTTAAAAGTTGGGGCATTGCTGTGCTCAACAAGTTCCGTTTTTTTGATTTCTGGCCCCGTGCAGATATTCTGACGCCTACACTCACTGGGCCTTTCACAATGCCGCATAGATATTATGCTGTTTTAATTTGTAAATAATGGGTGGTGCCTGCCTGGGCGCGAACTTCACAGCCCTGTGGCGAAACGGCACGCGTTTTGCTTATAAGCAGGTCGAGAGGAAATAGCAGACAAAGCCAAACCCGTCGCGAGATGGGGACGGAAAGCCGACGGATCTCCCGTGAACGGAGATGGCTGGGTTGCCTAGGGTTCTAACAGGCAGTCCAGCTTTTTTCATGGCTAACGCCAGGCTGGAGCCAGCGCAGGGGGAGAGAAGACCATGTCAAGAATCAAGTTGCACTTCGCCGCCGCCACGCTTTTGACGCTCTGCTTGCTCCTGGGCCTGAACACGGCAGCCCAGGCCGACAGCATCAACTCCCTTAGCATCACCGGCTACACCATCAGCAATGCCGTGGACGTCACGGTCAACGGCAACCACCTGGGCAACAAGCAAGGCGCCCAGTTCTCTGGCACCATCGACCTGGGCTACGGCAATTTCCAGGATGTCATCGGTTACTGCATCGACCTGCTCCAGACCGTGGGCACCGGCACCTTCACCGACTATTCCCTGGCCGCGGTCAGCAGCAGCGCCAACTATCAGGCGGCGGCCTGGCTGCTGGGTCACTATGCCCCCGGCCTGGGCAACTCCTACACCGGCAGCCTGAGCACCACCATCACCGCCTTGCAGGTGGCCATCTGGGAGGTCACCTACGACTACTCGGCCGCGGGGACCTACTCCCTCACCTCGGGCAACTTCTACGCCTCCAACCTGGACTCCGGCATCAGCAGCCTGGCCACCAGCTACTTGCAGGCCATGGTCGCCGCCGACACCACCCAGACCGGCCTGGGCTTCTCCGGCGCCTTGGTCAGCGCTTCCCATCAGGACCTGATCGTGGGCAGCCCCACCTCCGCCACTCCCGAGCCGGCCAGCATGCTGCTCTTCGGCTCGGCGGCCGGGCTCATGGGCTGGCTGCGCCGCCGCCAGGGGCGCAAGCAGCAGACGGCGGTGGTCCAGATCGCCTAGTCCCGCGCCAAGCATAGCCTAGTCAACGCCAAATCAGCGGGCGGGGGGAACACCCCCGCCCGTCATTTTTGGGTGCCAAGGCCCGGCCGGGTCCCCTCACCCCGCCCTCCCCCCCACTAGAATGGGGGAGAGGGAGAATAAATAGCCACGCTCTGTAGTTCCGCGCCCGCCTTCCTTCGCCAACGACACGACGCCCCAACCGGAGCCGCCGGCGTCGGCCCCGGCGAGAGCGCCAACCGACCCGTTTAAGCCCCGTGGGGGGCACCCCACCTATTTGGAGGTGAGATTCCAGACGCCGTCCCAGTCCTGGCTGGGATCGGCCAAGAGTTGGCGGCAGCGGGCGGCGTAGACCCCGGCGGCGGGGTCGGGCGCCAGGGCCTGGAAGCGCTTCAGGGCTTCCGGCCATTGGCGAGCCTCCACCAGGGCCAGGCCCTGGGCGAAGCCCTGGGCCAGCTCGCTCCGGGCCGGGTCGCCGAGGGGGAAGGGCTCGAAGACCCTGACCGGCGCGGCGCGGCCCACCACCCGCAGCCGGCCCAGTTCGCGTCCGGCCAGGGCGCCCTCGGCCTGGTGCCAGGTGGCCTCGGAGACCATCAGGGGCGTGCCGAAGAGCTTGTTGGCCCCTTCCAGGCGCGAGGCCAGGTTGGCGGCGTCGCCCAGCACGGTGTAGTCGAAGCGGGTGCGGGAGCCCAGGTTGCCCACCACCACCGGGCCGCTGTTGAGGCCGATGCGCGCGAACAGGGGCTTGCCGGCCCGGGCGACATAGTGGGCCTGGCGCTGGGCCAGGCGGCTCTGGCAGCCCAGGGCGGCGCGGCAGGCGCGCAGAGCGTGGTCGGGCTGGTCCAGGGGGGCGTTCCAGAAGGCCACGATGGCGTCGCCCTCGTACTTGTCCAGGGTGCCGCCCTCCCGCAGGATCACCTCGGTCATGTCCGAGAGGTAGTCGTTCAACAGGGCGGCCAGGTCGTGGGGGTCCATGCCCTCGGAGAGGCTGGTGAAGCCCTGCAAGTCCGAGAAGAAGATGGTCAACTCGCGGCGCTGGCCACCCAGGCGAAGCTGGCCGGGATCGGCCAGGATGGCCTCGATCACCTCCGGGCTCAGGTAATGGCGGAAGGCGCGTTTGATGAAGCGGCGTTGGCGACCCTCGCTGGCGTAGTTGAGCACCATGGTGCCCAAGAGGGCCAGGGCGGCGGTGAGCGCCGGCGCGGCCACCGGCCACCACCAGCCGGCCTGGTAGAGCCATAGCCCAAAGCCCAGGGGCAGGGGCGTGAGCACCAACAGGGCCAGGGAGGACTGCCAGGGCTTGACGGCCAGCACCCCCAAAAGGCCGCTGAACAGACCCAGGAGCATGAGGCTGACCGGCAAGGCCCAGGCCGGCGCCGGCCTTATGAAATCGCCGGCCAGGAGGTTGTCCAGGGCCGTGGCGTGCACCTCGGTGCCGGGGTAGAGGGGAGAGGTGTGGGTGGCGCGCAGGTCGTGCAGCCCCGGGGCGGTGAGCCCCAGGAGCACGTAGCAGTCTTTCAGCAGGGCCGGGTCCAGGGTGGGACTGCCGCCCTGCCGCAGGGCCAGCTCCGACTGGATCACCGCCGCGGCCGAGAGCTTCTGGTGGGTGCCGGGGGGGCCGCGAAAGCGCAGGATGGCCCGCCCTTCCTGGTCCAGGTGCAGGCTCCTGTCGCCCAGGCGCAGGAGGCCCGGGGCGTGGGCCAGGGCGGGAGGCCGGGCCACGCCGTAGGTCGCCAGACCCAGGCTGGCCAGTCCCCGGCCGTCAAAGACCCTTAAAGGGGTTATGCGCCGCACCACCTGGTCGGGGTCGGGGTCCTCGGCCACGTTGCCCAGGGCGCAGAAGCCAGCGGCCAGCACCGGGGTGGGCAGGAGGGCACGCGGCATGATCAGCCCTCGCCCCCCCCCGGCCAGCCAGCCGCTCAGGTCGGCGGTGTCCAGGGTCTTGGGCCGCAGTTCGGCGGGCCAGGCCCGGGCCGCGCCGGTGCTCCGCCCCAGCATGGCCGCGCCCGCGCTGGGCAGGCCCTCGGCCAGGCTGGCGGCCAGCTCCTCGTCGTCGCCGGGCAGGTTGGAGGGCTCGCTGAACAGGATGTCCAGGCCCACGGCCTTGGCCCCGGCCCGCTGGCAGAAGCGCAGTATGGGGGCGTAGACTTGGCGGGGCCAGGGCCAGGACAGGCCGTTGACCCCCTGTGCCCAGTCCAGGCTGTCCTGGTCCACCACGATCAGCTTAACCTGGGCGGTGGTGGCCGCCGGCCGGGCCAAGGCCCGCACCCGCCAGCCCCAGGTCTGGTTCTCCAGCCCCTCCAGGAGCCCCCAGTGGCCAAGCCCCCACAGGCAAAGCCCGGCGGCCAGGCCCAGGGCTAGACCCTGGCCGAGCCTGGCGGCGGGTGCGCGCATGCCGTGGCGGCCCTCCTAAACGGGGCTCGGCATCACGTTAGATGCGGCCCAGGGCCTGCTGATAGCGGGCCTGGCGGGCCGGGGTCGGCGGCGCGGGGGCGCTGGCCGGCATCTTGGCGTCCAGGGCCGTGATGCGGTCCTGGGGGTCGGGGTGGGTCTTGGCGAAGTCCAGGCCGCCGGGCTTGTAGCGCTGGCCCATGGTGGCCAGCACCTGGGTCAGGGCTTTGGGGTCGTAGCCCAGACGCTCCAGGATGACCAGGGCGTCGGCGTCGGCCTCGCCTTCCTGGCCCCGGGTGTAACCATTGACCACCAAGGTCTTGGTGACGTCGCCCACGCTGCCGGAGAAGGCGCCGCTGAGCATGGCCACGTTGCCGCCGGCGTGGCTGGCCCCTTCCTTGGCCAGGATGCCGGCCACGTCCAGGATGCGGCTCTGCTGGATGGAGGCCAGGCCGTGTTGCAGGCTGACGTGGCCGATCTCGTGGGCCAGCACGGCCGCCACCTGGTCCTCGGTCTGGCAGCAACGCAGGAGACCGCGGGACACCATGATCAGGCCGCCGGGACAGCCGAAGGCGTTAATGTCGGGCGTGTCCAGCACCAGGAAGTGATAGCCTCCGAAGGTCTGGGGCCGGTCGGAGGCCTCGGCCAGGGTCTGGCCCAGCAGGTTGAGGTACTGGTTGGCGGCCTGGTTGGCCCAGGGGCGCTGGGAGGCCAGAATGCTGGCGGCCACGGCGCGGCCGATGTAATACTCGTGCTCGGCGGTCAGCTCCTCGGAGGCCTTGCCCACGGCCTTGCCCAGCTTGACCGCGGCCTTGCCGGTTTCAAAGAGCTTGCCGGCGTCGCCCAGGCCAAAGGCCCCGGCCCGGTCGGCCAGGCCGGCGGCGGCCAACATCAGGGCCAGGGCCAGCAGGAGCAGGCCCGGCTTGCCAGGCTTACGGCGCAAGGCGTTCATTTGCCACCTCCCGCGGCCGGGGTCAGGCCGCCCTCGCGCACAAAGGCCGTCAATTGCTGGGGCGAGAAGCTGTAGCTCTGCTCCATCTGGTTCACCGTGGCGAAATCAGCCCCCCGGTTGTGGGCGGCGAAGTCGGACTCCACGTCCTTGTTGAAGCCCTTGCCCGCCAGGGCCATCTCCTCGCCCGAGGCGCCCCCGGCCGAGAGCCCCTGGCCGGACTGCAACACCACCGTCTTGGCGGTCAGCGACGAGACGTGCATCCAGCCGGTGGCGCCCTGGCTGGAGGTGACCTTGCGCCAGGCGCCCTGTTCCTCGATGGTCTGCACGCGCTCGCCATAGGGCAGGTTGGCCAGCAGGCTCGACAGGAAGCTGGGCTGGGCGCGCAGTTGCCCCTGACGCACCTGCACGCTCATGGCCTCGCCGGCGGCCCAGGCCAGGCCGGCCGCCAGCAGCACCGCCGCCGTGGCCAGGATTAGTTTGCGGTTTTTCATGGTGTTCCCTCGCTCTGCCGTGAAATGCACCTGATTTTTTGATCCTATGAAGCAGTCTGCCCAACCAGGCGGCTTTTGTCCACCTTGTTCCCGCCCAGAGGCCACCAGGCCAAAAAAACGGCGGCCCCCGCTGGAGGGCCGCCGCAAGGCTGCGTACAGGCTGGCTAGAACTTGACCGTGGCGAAGATGGACACGGTGTTCTGGTCGTGGGTCTCCACGGCGTTGGGGCCAAAGGGCGTGTCGGGGTTGGTGTAGGTCACCGAATTGCTGAAGGCGTGCTCCCAGCCGGCGTCCAGGCACCAACTGTCGTTGATCTTGTAGCCCAGGCCCAGAGTGAGGTGATGCTCGGGGATGGCCGGGAACAAGGAACTGAGGGTCTCGGCGGGCACCGGGTTGTTGCCGTAGTTATAGCCGGCGCGCACGGTCCAGACGTCGGTGAGCTTGTAGGCCGCGCCCAGGGCCAGCACGATCTGGTCCTTCCAGTTCATGTTGAAGTGGATGTTGCTTAAGGGACCGGGGGCGTTGGTCTTGATGTCCACCTGGTCCATGGCGTTCTTCCAGTTGACCCAGGTCAGGTCCGCCGCCAGCAGCAGCTTCTTGGTGGGGCGCACCGCCACGCCGGCGCCCACCGACTGGGGCCAGTTGAAGCCCTCCACCTCGGCGCTGTACTTGCCCGCGCCGGCGAAGGTCATGTCGCCATGCTTGAAGTCCAGGGAGCTCTTGGAGGTGTAGACCAGGCCCAGGGTGACCATCTCCGTGGCCTTGTACTGGGCGCCGACCTTGACCCCGTAGCCGAAGCCGTAGACGTTTTGCAGGTTCATGCCGTAGAAGACGCCGGGCACCACGGTGTTGGGGAAATACTTCATCTCCATGGCCGCGTAGCCGATGTTCAAGGCCGCGCCCAGGGAGAGCTTGTCGTTGACCTGGTAGGCCAGGGAGGGGGTCACCTTGGCGTAGGAGACGTTGGTGAAGGTCTGGTCCTTGGTGCCGAAGGCGGTGTTGAGGTTCTGGAAATCGGCGCCCATGCCGCCCTGGCCAAACAGGCCCAGGCCCAGGGTCCAGGGGCTGCCCTGGTGGTGATAGGCGTAGGCGGCCATGGGCAGCAGGAAGATGTTGCTCTCGCCGTCGACGCTGTTGCTGAAGCGGTCCTCGTGCTTGAGGTTGGGCATCAGGGCCGAGATGCCCACGGTCAGCTCCTGGCCCTTGATCTGGGAAAGCCCGGCGGGGTTGTTGTTCATGGCCACGGGGTTGTCGGAGACCCCCAGGCTGGCCCCGGCCATGCCCGCCTCCTGGCCGCCGAAGCTGATCATGTTCATGCCGTTGGTGGCCCAGGCCGGGCCTGCCAGCGCCAGGCTCAGGCCCAGGACGCCGATCACGCGGATAAGCTTGCTCATGGTTTTTCCCCTTCCTCCCGGTTATCTAAATTTTTGGCTATGTGGGTGCGGACCCGGCCGACTCCCCGCGGCCCCCGTAAGGGGCCACCGGCCGAGGGTGTACCTTCAGGATAGCAGGGCATCGTCCACCTCGGAGGTCGGGAATTTGACTTTCGTGCCCCGCTGGTGGCGCGGTTTGAGGTCGTTGGGTTGGGCATGGTGGCCCTGACTGGCCATGAGGATCGCCTGGGCGCCGGTCCTTGGTCCTCGCCGGGTCTTGAGTAGGGCCGGCTTCACGCGCAAATCCAGGGTGCCCTGGCCCAGGGCCGACAGGGGCGGGACGGCATCCAAGCCCGGAAGTCGGCCGGGGCGCCCGGGTAGTTGGTCTGGGACATGGCGCAACTCCTGGGAGTGGATGGTTGCGGCTGGCGTTGGGGCCTCTGGACCCTAGATGGCCGCCAGAAACCGTGCCGGAATCCGGCGCCATGATCGTTCATGGTGTTGTGTTATTTATCGGCCATTAAAGCGCCACGTCAAGCCTTTTTTACGATTAGGTGACAAAATTGGTGTTTATTTGCCGGTTATAAAATGTTTCCTGGCGGCCTTCTGGCCGCCGAAAGCCCCACCATGATTAACAACCATGCCATTTTCATGGGTTGCGGCCGAGGCTCCGGCGGTCACCCCGGAGGGGCTGCTATCGATCAATCCAATATTTCGAATACGTGTTGGCCGGTTATGCCGCCCGGTTCCGGCTGGCACCCTGGCCCCCGCCGGTTGGCGCGGCAGACGCAGGCGCGGAGCGCGCCATATTTGTTAACCCCATTACCTTGGCTAACGGCCTAGGCCCACCCCTGGCCAGCCCCCGCTGGTTGTCCATGGTTACATCTCGCTTCCCGCCTTTGGGGTGTAGTAGAATTGCCCCCTGCCCCACCAGGGGCGGGCAGTCGGCAACCGGGATGAAAAAAGGGACAATATGAAAAAAGTCAGTCTTCAGAGCAGAATCCTGGCGCCGGTGGTGTTCCTGGTGCTCGTGGTGATGGCGATCAACACCGCCATCTCCTACGCCAACTTCCGCCAAGCCCTCCTGGATTCCCGGCACGGCGAACTCAGCGGCCTGGCCCAGAATGCCGCCCAACTCTTCGAGGTCTGGCTGGACGGGGCCACGCATCTGGCCGAGCAATCCAGCCTGCGCCTGGTCTACCGCGAGGCCCTGAAGCAGAAGACCCCGGCCGCCGTGCAGACCGCCAACCAGGAGCTGTCCCGGCAGCTCAAGGACGAGAAGGCCTTCGAGCGCGTCTCCCTGGCCGGAGCGGACGGGCTGTTCGTGGCCTCCAACGAGCCCTCCTCGGTGGGCAAGACCAAGGTGGACACCAGGGACTACTTCAAAAAAGCCATGCAGGGGGCCACGGCCGTCTCCGAGGTGCTCATCAGCCGCACCACCAATCAGCCCACCTTCATCATCGCCACGCCGATCAAGGACCAGGGTCAGGTGCTGGGGGTGATGGTCACCGCCGTCAACCTGGGTTTTTTGACCGAGCGCTTCGTGGACCCCATCAAGGTGGGCGGTAGCGGCTACGTAATCATCTTCGACGGCAAGGGCCAGGTGCTGGCCCACCCCGACAAGTCCAAGGTCATGAAGGAGGATCTGGCCAAAACCGCCTACGGGCAGGCCCTCTTGGCCCAAAAGAACGGCCTGGTCGGCTTCGTCCAGGACGGCAAGGAGTGGATGGCCGCCCTGCGTCCTTGCGGCGGCGGTCTGGACTGGACCCTGGCCACGGTGATCCAGGCCGACGAGGTCTTGGCGAGCGTATACCGCACCCGCAACCTCAACCTGGCCGTGGCCGCCCTGGGCCTGCTGGCCCTGGCGGTGATGCTGTTCTTCCTGGGGCGCTCGGTGGTCCGCCCCCTGGCCCGCGCCGCCCGCACCTTGAGCGCCGGGGCCGAGCAGGTGGCGGCGGCCGCCTCCCAGGTCTCCAGCGCCGCCCAGAATCTGGCCGCCGGGGCCTCTGAGCAGGCCGCCTCCCTGGAGCAGACCTCGGCCTCCCTGGAAGAGATGACCGCCATGATCAAGGGCACCGCCGGGCACGCCGTGCAGGCCGACGCCATCACCGCCCAGGCCGGCCAGTCCATGCAAGAGGCGGGCGGCTCCATGACCGAGATGGCCGGGGCCATGACCCAGATCGCCGAGGCCGGGGCCCAGATCGACAAGGTCGTGCGCTCCATAGATGAGATCGCCTTCCAGACCAACCTGTTGGCCCTAAACGCCGCCGTGGAGGCCGCCCGGGCGGGCGAGGCCGGGGCCGGTTTCGCGGTGGTGGCCGACGAGGTGCGCAACCTGGCCCTGCGCGCCGCCCAAGCCGCCAAGAGCACCCAGGACCTGATCGAGCAGACGGTGCGGCGCATCCACCAGGGCAACACCCTGGTGCAGGCCACCCAGGCCGGCTTCCAACAGGTCAGCCAGGCTAGCGGCCAGGTGGCCAGCCTCATCGGCCAGATCGCCACCGCCAGCCGCGAGCAGGCCCAGGGCGTGGAACAGGTGGCCCTGGCCATGAGCCAGATGGACCGCGTGGTGCAGCAGACCGCCGCCCACGCCGAGGAGTCGGCCGCCGCCGCCGAGGAGCTAAAGGCCCAGGCCTCGGCCCTGCAAGACTCCGTGGGGCAGATTACGACGCTGATTCGGGGGCAGAGAGGCTAGGTTCAGCCCGGTCAGCCGGCGGCGGGGGGTTAGGCCAAGCCGCCCTTGACCGGGCCGCAGGCCAGCACGTACAGGGGTTGGGCCTGGGCCGGCAGCCCGGCCACGGCCGCCACCTCCTGGTCATAGAAGGCCCCCACCCCGCAGCAGCCCAGGCCCAAAGCCGTGGCCGCCAAGTACAGGCGTTGGCCGGCCCGGCCGGCGGCGATCATGGCGTGGCGGTAGGTGCGCGGCCCCCCCCGTTCCTCCAGGAGTTCCAGGTCGGCCCACAGCACCAGGCTCAGGCTGGCCTGCCCCACCCACAACTGCCCCAGGCAGGCCTGGGCCAGCCCCCGGCGCTGGTCAGCGGCCTTGAGCAGGGCCAGGGAACGGTCGACGGGCAGGTAGAGGTAGGTGCCGGCGGGCAGCGCCCCGTCCGGCCCCAGGAGCAGCGTGGCCTGGCAGGGGGCCTCGCCGGGCAGGGTGGCGATCAACAGCCGGGCCAGGGAGTCTTGGTCCAGCCCGCCGGGGATGAAGTTGCGCCGCGAGCGCCGCGAGCGCACCGTGGCCAGCAGGCTGGGGCCGCCGGACGGGGCGGGCGCCAGGGGTTGGGGTTGGCTGTCGATGCGCACCGTGGGCCACAGGCGGCTGCCCGTGGGGGCCTCCAAGTCGCCCTGGGCGTGGGCGGCCAGCACCTGGGTATCGCGCCCCACCCGCGCCGACAAGGGCAGGGCCTGGCGATCCAGGGGCGGCAGCCCGGCCGAGGGCGGGCCGGGCTGGGCCGGCTCCGGCCCGGCCTGCACCACGGCCAGGGCGGACTCCTCGTCGCTGGCCAGGCCCAGGAAGACCCCCAGGGAGCGGTCGGGGAAGTCCAGGCGGGGCTGGGGGGCATAACCCCAGGCCGCGCAGGCCAACTCCAGGTTGGCCAGCAGGTGGCCGGCATCCAGCAGGCAGTAGCGATAGGCGCGCGTGCGGTATTTCCACAGGCTGCGCCAATACATGGCCGTGATGAAGAAGGTCAGGGCGCTGGGCTGGCGGCCCAGCAGGCGCCCCAGGGCCTCGGCCCAGGCGCCCCCCCACAGGGGCGTGAGCCCCGGACCGGCCGGGGCGAAGTGATAGAGCCCGTCCTCCAGGCCTTCCAGCCCGCAGGCGGCCACGTACAACTCGGCCGGAAAAAGCGCGCCCGCGCTGGCGCAGGCCCTGAGCCCCGGGGCCTGGGGGGCGTCCCAGGCCCGGGCGGTGATGCCGCCGCTCATCAGCAGCGTGGCCGACAGGCCGGCGGCGTCCAGGGGCTGAGGGGGCTGGGCGGCCGGCGGCGGCCAGGCCAGGGCCAGGTCAAAGATGGATGCCTGGGGCGGCCGGGGGCTGGCCAGGGGCCGGGGCTGATGGTTCTTGTAGCTCTTGAAGGGCTCGGGCTGGATGCTCCAGTCCAGGGCATGCCCTCCCAGGCTGTCGCGGCTATAGGCGGTCTGGCGGTGGTAATCGCTGCTCATGGGGCCTCGTCGGGCGCGGGCAAAAAGTCGGGGCCGTGGCGCCGGGTCAGCTCCAGGCCCAGCAGGGTCAGGTCCTGGCACAGGGCCAGGGCTTGCTCATAGGCCGCCAGCTCGGCCTGGCCGGCGGCCGGGCTGGCCAGCAGAGCCGCGGCCAAGCCGCGGACCCGTGCGCGGGCCGCCGCCAGGGCCTGTTGGAACCGGGCCGGGTCGGGGCGCCGGCCTTCCTGGGCCAAGGCGCGCAGGCGCGCCACATCGAGGATATCCGGCCGCTCCGGCCGGGGTGCGGCCCCGAGCGCCTGGTCTGGTTGCTGTGTTGGCATGCGGCCCCGCTCCGCCCCTTTCCGAGCCCCCCGGGGCCTCGGCAACTCCGGCCCAGCCGATAATGGCTGTGATATAATCAACCCTATTATAATGGCAGTTGGGCGTTGGCCCAAGGCCCCAGGAGCAGGCCCAGGCCCAGGCGAGGCGAAAGTGCAAAAACAAAAGAAATTCATCTGTATACACGGGCACTTCTACCAGCCGCCCCGCGAGAACCCCTGGCTGGAGGTGGTGGAGGCCCAGGAATCGGCCAGCCCCTTCCACGACTGGAACGAGCGGGTCTGCGCGGAATGCTACGCCCCCAACGCCGCGGCGCGCATCCTGGGAGCCGGGGGCACCATCCAGGCCATCACCAACAACTACAGCCGCATCTCCTTCAACTTCGGTCCCACCCTGCTGGTGTGGCTGGAGCGCCACGCCCCGGACACCTATGCCGCTTTGCTAGCCGCCGACCGCCAGAGCCGCGATCGCTGGGGGCACGGCAACGCCCTGGCCCAGGTCTACAACCACCTGATCATGCCCCTGGCCACCAGCCGCGACAAGAAGACCCAGGTGCACTGGGGGGTGCGCGACTTCCAGCGGCGCTTTGGCCGGCGGCCCGAGGGCATGTGGCTGGCCGAGACGGCGGTGGACCTGGAGAGCTTGCAGTGCCTGGCCGACGAGGGCATCAAGTTCACCATCCTTTCCCCCAGCCAGGCCCAGGCCGCGCGCCCCAGCCCATCCTCGCCCTGGAGCGCGGTGGCCGACGGCGGTCTGGACCCCCGGCGTCCCTACCGGGTGGCCCTGCCCTCGGGCGGCGAGATCGCCGTCTTTTTCTATGACGGCCCCCTGAGCCGCTCCATCGCCTTCGAGCACCTCCTGGACGACGGGGCGGGCATGGCCCGGCGCGTCAAGGCCCTCTTGGACCCCGACCCGGTCGAGCCCCAGATCGTCACCATGGCCACCGACGGCGAGTCCTACGGCCATCACCACCGCTTCGGCGAGATGGCCCTGGCCTACGCCCTGAAGGAACTGGTCGCCGACCCCCAGGTGGAGCTGACCAACTTCGCCGCTTTTTTGGAGGCCAATCCTCCGGTGTGGGAGGTCCGGGTGCTGGAGAACTCCTCCTGGTCCTGCGCCCACGGGGTGGAGCGCTGGAAGAGCGACTGCGGCTGCGCCATCGACACCAGCAAGGGCTGGAACCAGCGCTGGCGCGCCCCCCTGCGCCAGGGTCTGGACAGGCTGCGCCAGCGCCTGGACGGCCTGTTCGAGGACCAGGCCGGTCAGCTCTTCAACGACCCCTGGGCCGCCCGCGACGACTACGTGGAGCTTCTGGGCCAGGTATCGCCCCTGGCCCGCGCCGGTTTCCTGGCCCGCCACCAGAAGCGGCCCCTGAACACCAGCGAGGCGGTGCGGGCTTGCAAGCTTCTGGAGAGCCAGCACTGGGGCATGTACATGTTCACCTCCTGCGCCTGGTTCTTCGACGACATCTCGGGCATCGAGCCGGTGCAGAACCTGCGCTTCGCGGCGCGGGCCATACAGTTGGCCGAGGAGCTGGACGGCGGTGGCTGGGAGGACGAACTGCTGAAGACCCTGGCCACCGCCCAGTCCAACCTGCCCCGGGAGGGCAACGGCGCCCTGATCTGGCAGCGGGAGGTGGGTACCGCCCGCGTGGGCTTCCACCGGGTGGCGGCCCACGCCGTGATCAGCGGGGTGATGGGCGAGGAGCCGCCGCCGGAGGAACTCTACTGCTACCAGTTGCAGACCCTGGATTACCGCCACCGCCACGAGCTGGGCCTGCACCTGTCCTGGGGCCGCCTCAAGGTCTCCCACCTGCGCGTGGGCCAGGAGCATGACCTGGTCTTCGCCGTGCTCTTCGCCGGCGGCCACGAGGTGCGCGCCCTGGTGGGACCGGCCACTGCGGAGCAGGACCTGGACAGCCTGGGCCGCCAGATGGAGCAGCCCTTGAGGCTGTTGGAGCAGCGGGCCTTGTGGGAGATATTGGTGCAGGGGGTGCCGGGCAAGGTCTACGGCATGGCCGATTTGTTCATGGAGGGGCGGCGGCTCCTGGCCTCCAAGCTGGTGGACCGCTCCATGGCCGAGTACCGCGAGACGGCCAACGAGTTGTACCGGGCCACCCGCGAAACCATGCTCTTTCTGCGCGAGATCAGCGTGCCCTTGCCCCGGGTCTTCACCGCCCTGGCCGAGGTCATCTTGAGCGATGATCTGGTGCGCCACCTGGATGATCCCCACAGCGAATCCTTGCGCGGCCATCTGGGGGAGGTGGCCATGCAGGCCAAGGCCCTGGGCCTGTCCCTGAGCGGGCACGGCCTGCGCCTGCGCGTCGAGAAGGCCCTGACCCGCGATTTGGAGGCCCTGGCGCGCGACCCGCAGAACCAGCCCAGCCTGGTGCACGCCGAGGTGCTGCTCAATCTGGCCGAGGCCCTGGGCATCCAACTGGACCTTTGGGGATCCCAGAATCATTTCTACGGCCTGATCCAGGAGAAGGGGCCTGACCGGCTGCCCGCGGGGCTGCTCGAGCTGGGCCGGCGGCTGCACTTCGCCTTGGACCCCGACGGCCAGCGCCCGGCCTGAGCGCCGCCACCCCCCCAGGAGAAACCGCGCCATGAGCCAGTGCCCCCACTGCCGCCAGGAGATTGACCCCGGCCAGGGCCAATGCCCCTCCTGCGGCGCCGCGCTGCCCGCCGGAGGCCAGGCCCCGCCGCCACCCCCGCCCCCCGATCCGGGGCAGGCCTATTACCAGGGCGGCAGCGGCCAGGCCTGGGCCGGGGACGATCTGGCCATCACCCCCCAGGACTGGCGGGACTTCCTGGGTCCCAACGCCGAGGCCTATCTGCCCAAGTTCGCCCGCTTCGCCCCCGGCGGGCTGGAAACCTTCGTGGCCACCTGGCACTGGCCGGCCTTTCTGGCCACCTTCTGGTGGTTTTTGTACCGCAAGCTGTACCTGTGGTTCGGGTTGTGCCTGGTGGGCATGTTCATCCCCCACCTGCGCTGGCTGGTGTGGGTCGCGGCGGGCATCGTGGCCAACTACATCTATTTTATAGAGGCCCAGAAGCAGATACGGGCCATCAAGGCCACCAGCCCGGCGGCGGAGCTTTCCGCCCGCCTGGCCCAGGCGGGAGGGGTGCACCCCTGGGTGCCCTGGGTGGCGGTGGCTGTGAGCCTGGGGGGCTTTTTGCTGCTGGCGGTGCTGGTGCTGTTCCTGGGCGGGCTCACCCTGGGCTGGCTCATGGGCCTGGCCAGCTACCACTAACCACCGCCCGCCAAGGAACAGGCCCATGTCATCCATCATTTTTCCCCCGCCCGAGGCCTATGCCCGCGCCGCGGCGCGCCTGAAGCGCTGGCTGAAAAGCTGCGTGCTCTGCCCGCGGGCCTGCCGGGTGGACCGCCTGGCCGGGGCCAAGGGCTTCTGCCGGGCCGGCCTGACCGCCCCGGTGAACATCGCCCAACTGCACCATGGCGAGGAGCCGCCCATCTCCGGCGAGGGGGGCTCGGGCACGGTGTTCTTCGCCGGCTACACCCTGGCCTGCCGCTTTTGCCAGAACCACGCCATCAGCCAGGGGGGCTGGGGCCGGGAGATGGACGCCCAAGACCTGGCGGCGGTGTTCCTGGAGCTGCAACTGGCCGGGGCCCACAATCTCAACCTGGTCACCCCCACCCCCCACCTGGTGGTGATCCTGGAGGCCCTGGCCCTCGCGCGGGGGCACGGCTGCCGCCTGCCGGTGGTGTACAACACCTCGGGCTATGAACGCGCCGCCACCATCCGCCGCCTGGCCGGGCTGGTGGAGGTCTACCTGCCGGACTACAAATACGCCGACAACGCCGTGGCGGCCCGCCTGTCCCAGGTGCCCAATTACGTGGAGCACTGCCGGGCGGCCCTGCGCGAGATGTTCGAGCAGGTGGGTGATCTGGAGCTGGACGAGCACGGCGTGGCGGTCAGGGGCGTGCTGGCGCGCCACCTGGTGCTGCCCCACAACCTCTCGGGCACGGATCAGGTGCTCAAAGACCTGGCGCGCCTGGGCGGGCGCGGGGTGTGGGTCAGCCTGATGAGTCAGTACACGCCCCTGTACCTGGCCCAGCAGACCCAGGGCATCGAGCGCCGGCTTTTGGCCCAGGAATACCAGGCGGCGCTGGCCGCCCTGGAAGAAGCGGGCCTGGACAACGGCTTCGTGCAGGGTCTCAATTCGGCCAACGGCAAGTATGTGCCAGGTTTCGTGCTTTGAGCATGCCGGGCCGGGCGGTCGAACCCAATCTCTGCTCACCCGGCAACGGCTTGACCTGCTTTGCCTGCTGCCCGCCCATACGGCCGGCGGGTTATGAGCACCTGGAGCATCGCGCCAGCCTGCGGCGGTTGTTCAGCGAGGCCCGCCAGGATTTTCTGGCCGGCCGGCCGGTCAAGCCCATGGTGGGGTATTGGTGCGGCGGGCTGGGCTTTCTGGATTCCGCCGGCCATCAGGTGGGCTGCCTGTACCACCCGGCCCGCCACGGCGGGGCGGACCAGCGCCTGGCCACGGGCTATCAGCCCAAGTGCGCCCGCGAATCCTGCCCAGAGGCCCGGGCCTTCGCGGTCCTGGAGGAGCCGGCCCGCCGGCGCTTTTTGGAGCTGTGCGCCGGGCTGGACGCCTTTGAGTTCTCCAGCGCCAGGGCCAATCCGGCCCGCAGGCTGTTGGCCTTGGGGCCGGTGGTGGCCGGGGCGGGGATATGCCTGGCGGCCAGCCTGGCCCAGTTGGCGGCCTGGACTTGGCTGGGTCAGACCCCGCCGGCCTGGGGATGGCTCTTGGGGCTGTGGGCGCGCGGCCAGGGGCCGGAGGCGCTGCTGGGGCAGGGGCTGCACCCGCGCCTGGCCCGGGCGGTGGGGAGAATAGGCCAGGTCCTGGGGCCGGCCCCGCCCCTGGCCGACGGGCAGCCCCTGGGCGAGCTGTGCGACGAGTGGGAGGCCCGCTTCTGGCGGGACCTGAGCGGGCGGGGCCGGGCGCGTGCCCAGGTCCTGGCGCGCTGGCGCAGGCTGGCCGGTCAGGCTCTGGGCCAGGATGCGGAGCCTTGAGAGCGGGTGGTCTCTAGCCCCTTCCCCCGCCGCCCCGCACAGGTTATGATATTCACAATGGGCGTACGTCTTTCACGCACCTCTAGCCGGGAGTCGAACATGCAAGAGTGCAAGGTATCCTACAAGCGCGTCATGGCCCCCCTGGACCTGTCCTCCTTCTCCGAGCCCACCTTTCAGCACGCCTACACCCTGGCCAAGGCCCTGGGCGCCGATCTGGTGCTGCTCAACGTCATCAACTCCCGGGGCCTGGAGGCCCTGGACAAGCTGGCCGCCGAGGGCTATGCCGTCAGCCGCGAACGCTACGTGGAGACGGTGCTGGCCGACCGCAAGACCATCTTCGAGCGCGAGTTCCTTCCCCTGGCCGAGGGGGTGAAGGTCAACCTGCTGTTCAAGGTGGGCCTGCCCTATGACGAGATCATCAAGACGGCCAAGGAGGAGAACATCGACCTGATCGTCATGGGCACCAAGGGACGCAGCAACCTGGTGGGGACGCTCTTCGGCACCACGGCCGAGAAGGTCTTCCGCCGCGCCCCCTGCCCGGTGGTGTCGGTGCGCGGCCCGGAGCACTGCCGCGTCTAGTTAGGGCGCACCCGGCCCGGCCATTGGCTCCCGAGTTTTTAGTCTTTCACCACCACAAGCCCTCCACGGGAGCCGCCGGCATGGGCCACGACGACAACGCCACCCGACCCGTATCCGCCCCGCCGGGGGCACCCAGCCGCTGGAGGGGGGCGCTGGGGCGGGGTTGGGGGCGCAGCCGGGCCTTTGCCTGGTTTTTGCTCAAGACCCTGCTGCCCCTGTACCTGGCCACCGAGGTGCTCAAACAGAGCGGGCTCTTGCCCTGGCTGGCGGGTTTTCTGACGCCCATCATGGGCTGGTGGGGCCTGCCCGGCGAGGCCGCGGCGGCCCTGTGCGCGGGTCTCTTGATCAATCTGTACGCCGCCGTGGCGGTGGCCGCGCCTCTGGGGCTGTCCTGGCAGCAGGTCTCGGTGCTGGGGTTGATCCTGGGCATCGCCCACAGCCTGTTGGTGGAGACGGCGGTGGTGGCCGGCCTGACCCCTCGCTACAAGGCCTTGACCGCCCTGCGCCTGGGGCTGGGCCTGGGGGCGGGCTGGGTCCTGGCCCGGGTGATCATGTAGATGCCGGGCGTGCAGGGCATGTTGGCGGTGTGGCTGCCGGCCTTGGGGCAGGCCCTCCTGGATGGCCTCTGGTTGTGCCTGGAGGTGACCCTGGTGGTGATGCCGCTGTTGTTCGGCTACGAGTTGGCGGCGGCCTACGGGCTCTTCAACCGGCCCTGGCCTCGGCTCAAGCCCTGGCTGGGGCGGCTGGGGATCAGCCCCAAGGGATTGGTGCCGCTGTTGGCCGGGCTGTTTTTGGGGCTGCTTTACGGGGCTGGTATATTGCTGTCCTTGAGCGACGAGCACGACCTGCCCCGACGGGAGCGCCTGGCCCTGGCGGTGTTTTTGGTAACCTGCCACGCCGTGGTGGAGGATACGGCCCTGTTCGTGCTGCTGGGCGGCTCGGCCCTGGCCATCCTGGGGCCGCGCATCCTCTTGGCCGTGGGCCTGTGCGCCTGGCTGGCCCGCCGGGGCCGCCCGCGTTGACCCCCGCCCGCCGGGGGGCTATGATTCCCCGAGGTATTTCTCTCCCCTTTTTGGAGACAGCATGGCACAGCACAGCCACGACTTCGTGGAGACCTACACCGGCCTGGTGGGCTATGGCTTCGATCGGCCCACCGACCTGGCCACCCTGCAGGTCTATCTGCAAAAATTCAGCGACGACGAGTGCATGGCCCGCATGCTGCCCCGGCTCAAGCAGGAGCAGATGGACGCCCTGTTCGAGATCATGAGCGGGCTGTTGCGCGAGCACTTCAGCGAGGACGAGTATCATGCCTTGTTCCTCAAGGACCACGGGCACGGACACTAGACGGGGAGGGGCGATATGAGCCCGGACCAGCAGGACTTGGCCGCTCGCCTGGCCTTGATCGACGGCATCCTGGAGGGGGCCTTTTTCTCGCCCCTGCACGCCCACGACTGGCTGGCCTTCCGCTTTGGCCAGCCGGCGCTCTTGGGCCTGGAGGAGGCGGAGGTCAAGGACCTGTTCCTGCGCGCGGCCCTGACCGCCGAGACCATCTACCCCGAGCTGGCGGAGGGGCGCGCGCCCCTGGCCTGGCTGTGGGCCATGGACGACCCCCGGCCGGTGCTGGCCCAGGTGCTGGTGAGCCTGCGCCACGACCGGCCGCTGTTGTTCCACCGCACCCTGTTTTCCCTGCCGGCGGTGGCCCAGGGGCGTCTGGACCCCGAGGACTTCGAGCTGGCCGAGGATTTCCTTAGCCAGGCCCTGGGCGAGGGCATGGAGCTCTGCCAGGCCGCCGGCGAGGAGCTGGACACCCTGGTGCGCCGGGCCATGAAGGCCGCCGGCCAGGACGACCAGGCCCCGGACCTCCGCCTGGCCGGTCTGGCCGAGAGGGTCTTGGAAGAGGCCCTGGCCAAGGGGCTGGAGAGCGACCACGAGCTGCGCCTGTGGCTGGCCTCGGGGCCGGTCCTGGAGGGCGTGCCCGAGGAACTGCTCCCTGCGTTGATGGTGGAGGTGTGGGCGCGCTGGGTGGGGGCGGTCAGCGGGGCGCGGCCCGACCTGGGCCTGTTGGAGCGCCTGCTGCCCTTCCTGGCCCTGAGCGCCGAGGAACTGGCCCTTCATGCCCCCGTGGACCCCCACGCCGGACATGTCATCTTCGCCCAGTGCCCCTACTGCTCGGCGCGGGCCAGCCTGCGCTTGGACCAGCGGGTGGAGCGGCTCTCGGGCTGCGAACATCTGGTCTACGTGGGCACCAGCGACGAGGTGCACCTCCTGGAGGTTTTGGGCAACTTCGACCTGGGCGCCGATTTCAAGGCCCTGCTGGCTTCCTACTATCAGTCGCCGGCCGATCTGGAACTCTACTCCACCATCATCGACGACCTCTACGAGATGCTGCGCCACCAGGGCCGCTTGCAGGCCCTGCCGGTGCTGAGCGAGTCGGCTCCCCAGGCCTTCTACAACCTGCGGGCCTATTTCGCCGGCCCGCCCTCCCAGGGTCCCACCCGTCACTAAGGGCAATATCCATGAATCCGCGTGAGCTGCTGGACAGGCTGGTGGAGCCCCTGGGTCCCCCCGGGCGCGAGGACGATGTGCGGGCGCTTATCCGGGAGCTGGTCACCCCCCATGCCCACAAGGTGGAAGTTGACCGCATGGGCAACCTCCAGGCTTGGATCAACCCCCAGGCCCGGCCCCTGGTGATGCTGGACGCCCACATGGACGAGGTGGGGCTGGTGGTGCAGCGGGTGGAGGAGTCGGGCTTCTTGCGCATCGCCAGCCTGGGCGGCCCCGACCCCCGGGTGCTGCCGGGCTCGCGGGTGATCCTGCAACCCCGGCCCGGCCGGCGGGTGATGGGGGTGGTGGGACTGTTGCCCCCCCACGTGGAAAAGGCCGCCGAGGCCGAGAAGGCCCTGCCCTGGGAACGGCTCTACGTGGACCTGGGGGTGTCCGGGGCGGCCGGGGCTCGGGGCCTGGGGGTGGAGACGGGCACGCCGGGGGTGGTGGAGGCCGGCCACGGTCCCCTGGGCCAGGGCTGCTATTACGCCCGCAACCTGGATGACCGGGCCGGCTGCGTGCTGCTCTGCGCCATCCTGGAGCGCCTGGCCGCCGCCCCGCCGGCCTTCGGGGTGTGCTGCAACTTCGCGGTGGCCGAGGAGGTGGGTCTGCGGGGGGCCACCACCGCCGCCCACCACATCGCCCCTGATTTGGCCCTGGTGCTGGAGGCCACGGTGGGCGATACCCCCGGCGTGGATGCCGCCCGCCACCCCTCGCTGTTGGGCCAGGGCCCGGCCGTCACCGTGGCCGACGGGCGCATCGTGGTGCCCTGGTATCTGGTGGAGTCCCTGGAGGAGGCCGCCGCCCAAGCCGGCGTGGCCTGGCAGCGCAAGCTGCCGCCCTATGGCGGCACCGACGCCGGGGCCATCGCCTTGAGCCGGGGGGGGGTGCCCACGGCGGTTCTTAGCGTGCCCACGCGCTATATCCATACGCCGGTGTCGCTGTTGAACCTGGCCGACCTGGAGGCCATGCTCTCCCTGGCCCTGGCCTGGCTGGAGACGGCCGGCCAGCTGTGCGGCGGCCCGCGATGACCTGGAGCTTCCCCGCCGACTATCGGCTGGTCCCTCGGGAGATCATCGCCGCCCGCCTGGAGCGTGTCAGCCAGACCTGCCGCCAGCGCCACCTGGCCGCCATCCTGCTCGCCGCCGCCACCGACGTCTACTACCTCTGTGGCAGCATGCAGCAGGGGGTGGTGCTGGTGGAGCCTTCGGGCCGAGGGCGCTTCTTCGCCCGCCGCCACCCGGGACGGGCCGCGGCCGAGAGCCGTCTGCCCGTGACCCCGGTCAAGGGCCTGACCCAGGTGGCCCTGGCCCTGCAGGAACTGGCCCCGCCGAACAGCCGCCTGGGCCTGTGCCTGGACGTGCTCAGCGCCCGGGACTACCTGGCCTGGCAGCAGCGTCTGCCCGGCGTGCACCTCGAGGACATCAGCCCCGAGCTTCTGGGCCAGAAAGGCGGCAAGGACGCCTTCGAGGTTGCGGCCCTGACCCGGGCCGGCCAGTTGGCGGTCGATATCTATGCGGCCCTGCCCGGCCTGCTGCGCCCCGGGGTGAGCGAGGCCTGGCTGGCCGGCCAGTTGCAGGCCTTGGCCATGGCCGGCGGGTCCATCGGCCTGCTGCGCTCCCGCACTTCCTATATGGAGCTTTTCACCTGGCAGGTGGTCAGCGGCCCCGAGGCGACCGTGCCCAGCAGCGTGGACGCGGCCTTCGGCGGTTACGGCATGTCGCCGGCCTTTCCCCAGGGGGCCAGCTACAAGCCCATCCGGCCCCACGAGCCCATCATCGTGGACTTCGGCGTCTGCCTGGACGGCTACCAGACCGACCAGACCCGCACCTATTGCCTGGGCGCGGCGCCCCACGCGGTGCACAAGGCCCATGCCGCCCTGGAGGCGGTGCGCCAGGCCCTGTTGGACAACCTGCGCCCCGGGGCGGTAAGCGGCGAGCTGTTTGACCTGGCGGTGGAGGTGGCCGCCGGCGAGGGCATGGCCGACTGCTTTTTGGGGCGCCCCGAGCAGCGCATCAGCTTCGTGGCCCACAGCGTGGGGCTGGAGATCGGCACCCCGCCCTATCTGCAACGGGGCTCCAAGGAGGTGGTGGCCGCCGGCCAGGCCTACGCCCTGGAGCTGAAGATCGTGCTGGACCAGGGGCCGGTGGGCCTGGAGGACACGGTGCTGGTGCGACCGGAGGGTCCGCCGGCCATCCTGACCCCCATGCCCCCCCGCCTGCTGGAGCTGCCCCTGTAGTATCCATCCGCGCCGCCCCGGCGGCAATACTCCATAATTATTAAAATAACTAACGTGACGGTCGGATATATTCCGGACGACGCGGTTTTGTCAAATATTTGGCTTGCCTGTCTGGCGTTAGTTCTGCTTAAATCTAGACAGAAATAAGTAATACTAAATAAATGGTCCTTGATGGCTCAGAGGGGAGGCCCAGTCATGACCACGAGCATGCTCGAGAGCGTACCCCACACCGCCTTCGAGGTGGACGACAAGGGGCGGGTGCCGTCCTACAATTTCCACGCCCTGTCCTTCCTGGGCTACCAGCCCCGCAGCCTGCCCCAGGGGCTGAGCTTCGTGGAGCTGGTGGTGCCGGAGGAACGTGCCCAGGCGGCCCGCCAGCTCACCCGTTGGCTGGAGGGCGACTGCGAGAAGGCCTGGTCCCATACCCTGCAAAAAGCCGACGGCAGCACCGTGGAGGCCGTGCTGGAGGGCGTGCCCTGCCTGCGCTCCGGCCGCCTGGTGGCCCTGACCATCAACGTATTCGCCGAATAGTCCGGCCGGCTCCGCCGAGGCCTCGCCTGGCCCCCGCCGCTGTGCTACCATTAGTCCCAGGTCTAACTGGAGGCGCCGGCATGAGCGGACATCGGGCGTATCTGACCGCGGCCCTGGCCGGGCTGCTTTTGGCCAGCCTGCTGCTGGCGGGTTGCCAGGGAGCCAAGAACCTGGACAACTTCCGCAAGGTGCAGATCGGCTGGACAAGCGAGCAGGTCAAGGAACTCCTGGGCGAGCCCGACCAGGCCGAGGAGGCCGCCGGCCTGGCCGGGGTATGGCGCTTCCACGGCAAGAACTGGTACGGCTCTGCCAACAGCACCCTGATCGTCACCATCTTGGGCGGCCGGGTGATGATGGTCACCCTGTCCTCGCCGGTGCCCCGCTAGGGCCGACCAGCGCTGGCTTACCCCCATCTTTTAGCCTGAGTAACAAATGGCACCGCCAGCCCCCTGGCGGGAGCCGGCGGTGGTCATGCGCGCTCCGGGGGCCTGGGCCCCCGGAGCCATGTCTACTATAGGGCGTCGATGATGGCCAGGGCCTCGTCGCGGTAGGCGTCCATGATGTAGGGGATGCCCGTGACCATGGCGCACTCCTCGGTGAGGCTGGCCAGGTCGTCGCGGGAGAAGTACTCCACCTTCCATTTGCGGGCGCCGGCCATGAGCTGCTGCAGGCCCACGCGGATTTTTTCGCCGGCGGTGTAGATGCCCACGGCCCCCAGGGGGAACTTGGCGGCCTCCTTGCCGAACTTGGACTTGAGCTCCTCGTAGCACACGAAGATCTCTTCCTTGCTGGCGCCGTACTTGCTCACGGTGCTGGGCAGGCCGCCGTCCTCGCCATCGAGCCAACGGCCGATGTTCTTGCCCACCATGCCGGGGATCATCAGGGCGCGGCCCATGCACACGGCCTTGCAGTAGGGGGCGCCCAGGGCCAAGGCCTTGAAGATGTGGTCCTCGGAGGAGAAGCCGCCGGCAAAGGCGATGTCGGGCACGAAGGAGCCGCGGGCCTCCAGGCGCTCGCACAGCTCATAGGCCATGGAGTGCAGGTACAGGCTGGGCACGCCCCACTCGGCCATCATGCGCCAGGGGCTCATGCCGGTGCCGCCGGGGGCGCCGTCGATGGTCAGGAGGTCCAGCTTGGCGTCGGCGGACCAGCGGATGGCCATGGCCAGCTCGCGCATGGGGTAGGCGCCGGTCTTCAGGGTGACGCGCTTGAAACCCAGCTTGCGCAGGCGCTCCACTTCCTTCATGAAGCCTTCCTGGTCCACGAAGCCCAGGCGGGAGTGGCGCTCGAACTCCTTGATGGCCCCGTCCTTGAAGGCGGCCTGGATGGCCTTGGACTCGGGGTCCGGGGTGACGATATAGCCGCGCTTCTTCAGCTCCAGGGCGCGCTCCAGGGAGTGCACCTTGATCTCGCCGCCGATGCACTTGGCGCCCTGGCCCCATTTCAGCTCGATGGTCTCCACCTTGAGCTTGTCCACCACATACTCGGCCACGCCCAGGCGGGTATCCTCCACGTTCATCTGCACCAGGATATCGCCGTAGCCCTGGTGATAGCGTCGGTACTCCTCCACGCGGCGGCGCATGTCCGGGGCTTCCTTGATCTTGCCCTTCTTGTCCAGTTGCAGCCCGGGGTCGATGCCGCAGACGTTCTCGCCGCAGACCAGGGTGATGCCGGTGATGGCCGCGCCCACCGCGAAATGCTCCCAGTTCTTGCGGGCGATCTCGGTGGAGCCCAGGGCGCCGGTGAACATGGGTATCTTCATCTTGACCTTGTCGGTCACGCCGAAGCTGGTCTCGGTATCGACCGCCGGGACGGTGGCGTGGTCGGGATCGGCCGGCACGCCCTGGGCGCCCAGGGCGTAGCCCATGATGTTCAGGTGGGAATAATCCACCGGGTAGTCCTTGTCGGCGCCGGCGGTCAGCTCACCGAAGGGGCTGGGGTACAACAGCTCCCGGCCGCGGAAGGTGGCGTTGAAAAGATCGCAGTTGCCCTTGCAGCCGTCTATGCAGCGCGAGCAGATGCCCGATTGGGGGGCCACGTCGCGGGAGCGATTCTTGGTTTGCAAGGCCTCGTTGGCGTTGGGGCGATGCAGGTTCATGGCATTCTCCTTTGATTGGGATTGGGATTGGGATTGGGCTTGGCGCGCCGGGGGCTGGCCGGGCCGACGGGCCTTGCCTGCCCATATTAGCTAAACTGACAGGCAACGTTTGTCATTTTTCATATTCCGCGAGGGGCTGTCAACAGGAAAACTCCACGCAAATAATTAGCTAAACTATTCAGATGCCGAGAAAACACAGAGATGTCCGGCAAGCCGTCCGGGTACGTTTGCCAGTATCAACCAGCCATAGTAGGAATTAAAGCGGCAAAATTGCCGCAAAAAAGCAAAACATGGCCGACGCTTCCGGCAGGGTAAGGCCAGAGCCCTGGTAGGCAATATTGCCGTAAAAAGGCTGCAAAAAATTAATTTTACTTAATGGGTGACGAGAAGCGTCAGCTGATGTGCTGCTTATGGATTAGTGTGTATTAAATAAGTGGCACGTCATGCGGGAAGGCCCCGCCGACGGCCGGGACTCCCCTGCCCGGGCGAGGGCGGCGCGGGGGTGATGGCGGCTGGCGGGGCTCAGCGAATCTTGAACCACAAGAGGCGAGCCGGCGAGCGGCCGGGGTTGTTCCAGTGGCTGGGCGCCTCGCTGGTCAGGTAGATCACGTCGCCGGCGCGGGCGGTGTAGACCGCCTTGCCCACCTTTAGTTGCAAGCGGCCGGCCAGCACATAGCCCACCTCCTCGCCCTTGTGGGCGAAGAAATGGGAAGTCAGGGACTGCTTGGGCGCGATCTCCAGGATAAAGGGCTCGGCCCGGCACTTAAACTCCGCCGGCGTGAGGCTAAAGCCCCGCGCGGCCTCGGCGGATAGGTCGGCCAGCTCCAGGGGCGAGGCCCCGGCCGCCGGGAAGACCACCGGATTTTGCTCGCGCCCCTGGGCCGAGAAAAAGGAACTGACCTCCACCGAGAGCACCTCGGCCATCTTGAGCAGCGCCGGCAGGGAGGGGAAGATCAGGTTGGACTCCACCTGGCTGATGGTGCTGGGAGTCACCCCCACCAGGCGGGCCAATTCGGTCTGGGACAGGCCTTTCTTGGAACGCAGGTCCTTGAGCCTGACGCCCAGGTCCAGGCGGCCGCCGGCCCGGTGCTGGTCGTCGAAGGTGATATCCAGGCCCTTGGCCCAGTAGCTGTGCGGCTGGTGCAGGGAGCCCGGGTCGCGCTTGTCGGCCTTGACGATGGTCAGGGAGGTGGTGCCGCGCTTGACCGCCAGGTCCACCACCACCTGGGCGATCTGGTTGATCTGGGCGCGCAGGCGGCTGGAGTGGGCCTGCTTCTCCATGATCCAGTAGGCGATGGTCTGGAGTTCGTACAGGCGCGGGCAGGAGTGGGCATAGAAGCCGATGATGGCGTCCTCGCCGCCCCACAGCTCTTGCATGCCGGTGAGGCTTTCGAAGACAAAGCGCACGTCGCCGCTTAAGGTGCCGTGCACGCCGTAAAAGGCGTCCATCACCCGTTCCATGGAGCGGGGCTCGGCCACGGGCGTGACCTGGCAGGCCAGCTCGCCCGGGGGCTTTTGATAAAAGCGCTTAAAGACCTCGTTGCCCTGGCCCTTGCCGTGGGTGAAGCAGTCCAGGATGGTCAGGAGCGGGCTCTGGGCCAAGGAACCCAGCTTGTCCAAAAGATTGGTGGGCGAGCGGTCGAAGCTGACGTAGATAACCGGCCGGCCTTGTCCCTGGCTGGCGCGCACAAAGTTGAGGCAGAAAGGCGCGGCCAGGGAGCCCGCGTCGTCGTGCCAGACTACGTTGTCGCCGATGTACAACCCACCCAGCAGGCGATCCAATTGGCTCACTCCGGAGCCTATCCCCAGCCCCTGATCCATGCTCGACCCCTCCCCCCCATGCGGTTCAGGCGGAACCCATACCCCCCGGGCGCGGCCACTGGCCCTGGGGGCTAGGATTATCATCCCCTGGCCCCGCAGGCAAGACCTCGGCGGGAGATTGTGTTAGCTTTGCAATTGATGGGGGCACTATTGCTTTGCCAACACAGTTGTGCTTACATGGCTTGCCCCCCTGATGCTATTGACGATTAGTGCATGATACCGCATCAGCGCCACTGATCGTCACGGTTTGCGACAGATGCGGTCATCCTGGCCGGCCCGGGGGGCGCCGCGCCTCTGGTGGAGCCAACAAGGAGGGAGCCGCCATGGACTACCTGGAATTGACCGCTCCTTGTGGCCTGGATTGCTGGAACTGCGCCTTGTACCTGGCCCAAAAAGACGCCGATCTGCGCCAGGCCATCGCCCGCAAGAGCGGCCGCCCAGCGGAGGCCTGCGTCTGTCCCGGTTGCCGCGCCAGCCAGGGCACCATCGCCTTCCTGGACATGGACGGCCCCTGCAAGGTCTGGCGCTGCACCCAGGAGCGCGGTTTTCTCTTGTGCGTGGAGTGCGACGATTTTCCCTGCGACCACCTGCACCCCCACGCCGACCTGGCCGGGGAGCGCCCCCACAACCTCAAGGTCTTCAACCTCTGCCAGATTCGCAAGATGGGGATCATGGCCTGGGCCCAGCAGAAGGCCTTGAGCGCCCGCCAGGCCTACTTCAAGGGCAAGCTGGAGCTGTAAGCCGGGGCGCCCCACACCGGCAGCCGCCAGAGTCAGCCAACCCTGGAGCGCTAAACAACCCGCCAATGCCCCACGGCGGGCAGGCCGTGGACCCCTATACGCCCAGCCCGGGGCACCGGGCCGGAATAAATCCCGGCGGTTATTTATTTGGCCCTGCCCAGCCGCCCGGCCATACCGCGCCCCACCGGCGCGGCGGCCTGGTCCCGTGTTCTCGGGCCGGCCTGGCCATCTCGCCGGGCCAGGTGAGACATACTGACGCGGCGCCTTGCCGGCGATTAAGAATGGCCGGGCCGAGGGCAGGTCACGGGGTCTGGGTGGGAGAAAAACCAGGGGCTGCTGGCCCCAGGATGGCGCGGTGAGGTTAAGATAAGGCGCGGGGCGGTGGGCCGAACTTTTTAACGGCAACCCACGCCGGGAGCCGCCGGTCCTGGCCAGGGCGATAGCGCCCATCGACTCATTTATGGCCGCCGCGGCTCGCGGCCTAGAATTCGATGCCCTTGGTGGCCTTGATGCCGCCGTCAAAGGCGTGCTTTAGGGGCACCATCTCGGTGATGGTGTCGGCCAGTTCGGCGATGGCCGGCGACAGGCCCCGGCCGGTGAGGATGACGTGCATGGCCGGCGGCCGCTGCCTGATCACCGCGGCCACCTCCTGGTCCGCCAGCAGACCATAGCCAATAACGTAGTTGATCTCGTCCAGCACCACCAGGTCGTAGGCGCCCTCCAGGATGGCCTGGCGGGCCATCTCCCAGCCCTTGGCGGCCAGGGCGCGGTCCTCGTCCCAGGATTCCTTGGTCCAGGAAAAGCCGGTGCCCAGGCGGTGCTGCTCGATGCCCAGGCGCTCCAGGAGGGCGGACTCGCCGGTGGGCAGGCCGCCCTTCATGAACTGAAACAGGCAGACCTTGAGGCCCTGACCCTTGGCCCGCAGGGCGGTACCCAAGGCGGCGGTGGTCTTGCCCTTGCCCTTGCCGGTGTTTACCAGCACCCGTCCAGCCATGGGGTGTCTCCTCGCGGCCCAGGGGCCGTCCATCGGTTAGCCGCGTGGGTCCTTTTACTTGGCCCCGGCCAAGAGGCGGTCCATCTTGGATTTCAGCGCCGCCAGGGCCAGGGTGTGGGGCTTGATCTTGCCGCGCGCCCGCCCCAGGCGCAGGGCGCCCTCGATGACGTTTCTGGGCACCCGGGGCTGGCGCTCCGGGGGCTTGCGTTTTAGGGTCAGGGCCTTGCCCGGGCAGGTGCCCACGCACAGGCCGCAGCCGATGCAGCGATGGGCCGCCAGCACCGCCTGGTCGCCGTCCATGGTCAGGGCCTCCATCTGGCAGCGCTTAACGCAGACCTGGCAGCCGGTGCACTTGGCGGCATCCAGGCTGGCCACGAAGGGGCTGGCCACCAGCTCGGCCGGCCGGGGGTGGCGCTTCATGCTTTTCAGCACGTGGCAGCAGTCGCCGCAGCAGCAGCAGATGTTGACGACCTTCTGGGAGTTGCTGGGTTGCAGCACCAGCCCGGCCTTGTCGGCGCTTTTGAGGATGCCCAGGGCCTCCTCCAGGCCGATGCGCCGGCCCAGGCCGTTCTTTTCGTAGTAGTCCACGCCCATGCCGAAGACCAGGCAGGTCTCCTCGGGCTTGTCGCAGCCCTGGCCCTTGAGCTTGTGCTCGCGGCGGCAGATGCAGGGCGCCACCAGGATTTTCTTCTGACGCCTGATGATCTCCTCGGCCCGCTCGTAGTCCATCACCTCGTGCTCGGCGGTCAGGCTCTTGCCCACGGGTATGGTGCGCAGTTGGGGGGCGGCTTGCCAGGCCTTCATGTCGAACAGGCTGGGGATGTATTCGTTCATGTCGGCGATGAGGTCGGGGTCCAGGTCGTTGACGTGGTACTCCCAGATGCCGATGACGAACTGGGCGGCCATGTAATAGGGCTTGCCGTGGTGCTCGTAGCTGAAGATCAGGCCCTTTTGGGACAGGTCCTCCAGGCGGCGCTGGGCCTCCTGGGGGTTGATGCCGGCCCGCCGGGCGATGACCTTGGCCTGCTCGGGGATGAGGGTGACCTTGAGGGCCAACTCGGCCTCGTCCTCGCGGAACAGCCGGCGCAGGATGCGCAACTCCACCCCGCTGGCGGTGGCCGGATAGCCGCCGGGCAGACTGTCCAGATGGTGGGCCAGCTTTTGATAGATGTCCTGGGCCATGGTGTCGACTCCGGGCTGAGGGCGGGCGGGCGCCATCCATAAGTTTAGCATGAATGTGAACGGGCTGACAGGGGCCAAGCCAGCGGCCTCCAGGCGCCCGACTCCATCCAGGGTTATCAGGCGGGCAAGCCATGCGGCGCGTCGGGAGCGCCTGGCGCGTTAGGGATTGTGGCTCGGCTTCAACAGGGGCGCCAGGCCCGCCTTGGCCAGGGCAGGGCGGTCCGGGGTTGGCCGCTGGCCCCCAATCGCGGTATCATGCCCTGGCAAAGTGCCCCCGGAAGGGGGTGAAACGCCTCTGTGGCTGGAGTCAGCATGCCCAAAGCCAAGACGCCCTGGGAACGCAACGCCCTGGCCTGCGCCCCCGCCGATCAAGGGGTGCAGTTGAAGGGCCGCTTGTGGTTGGAGAAGGATGGCCGGACTTTTCTGTCCTGGGGCCGGGTGGCGCTGTTGGAGGGCATCGCCCGCGAAGGCTCGCTGTCGGCGGCGGCCCGCAACATGGGCATGAGCTTCAGCCACGCCTGGAATTTGGTGGAATCCATGAACTGCCTGGCCGGTCAGCCCCTGGTGGAAAAACAGGCCGGTGGCCAGGGTGGCGGGGGCGCCCGGCTCACCGAGGCCGGCCAGCGGGCCATCGCCGACTTCTGGCGCCTGGTGGAGGAGTTTCAGGCCTGGATGAACGCCCGCCGGAGTCAATAATCCGCCCCGCCCGCCCCTGATCGCCTGGCCAGACCCTGACGCCGCCCGCGCCGACGCCACCCACGCTGGTGGCCGGCGGAGGCTCTCGGCCCCGGGAGGGCGGTAAGGGCTGCCGGAGGTTCCGTTGATCAGGCTCGAAGTAGCCGGCGGCCCAGGTGCGGCCGCGCGGCGATCCGAAACCAAGAGGCTGGCCCCTCCGGCAGCCCAGGGGGCAGAGACGGCCCAGGACTAGGCGGTGACGCTCAGGCTGCTGGAGCCTTGGCTGGAGCCGCTGCTCAGCAGGCTGGTCAGGTCGGTGCTTAGTGCCTGCTGGTACTGGGACTTGCCGTAGTTGGCCAGCAGGGCGGCCAGCAACTCGCTCAGGCTTTGGCTGGTGCTGGTGCTGCTGGCGGTGCTGGTGTCGCTGGTGGAACTGCTGGAACTGGAGGCGGAGGTCGCGCCGCCTCCGCCACCACCTGGCGGCGGCCCCGGCGGCGGGCCCATGTTCTGCATGGCCTCTTCGAACTGGCTCTGGCTGAGGCCGCCGGTGCCCTCGCTGTCCAACTTGCTCCACATGTTCTGGGCCTGTTCCTGGCTGACATCGTCGGGCCGGCCGGCCAGGAACTCCTCCTGGGACACGATGCCATCTTGGTTGGTGTCCAGGGAATCGAACATTTCGCTGGAGTCCGGGGCGCCGCCACCAGAGGCGGAGGCGCTCTCGGAGTTCTGGGCCATGTTCATGGCCCCCATGGGGGGTGGCCCCATGGTGTTCATCAGGCTTATCAACTCGCTGTCGCTGAGCACGCCGTCGCCGTCGGTGTCGGCCTGGCTGAGGGTGGTCTGATCCACCCCGATTTCGGTAGCGCTCAAGGATCCGTCGCTGTCGCTGTCCAAGGCCTCGATCATCTGACTGGCCATCTTTTTGGCCATGTCGGTCTGGTCCGAGGAGGACAGGGACCGCGTTTGCAGCGAGTACTGGTAGCTACTGCCGCTGCTGACGCCAGAGATACTCATGGCTTTTTCCCTTCTGATTGCTGGTTGGCGTTTTCACAACCCTTTTATCGGCAGACCTAGGTCTTCATGATGGCACCTCCGCTGGATGGGTGTGGGGATGGCACACCTAGGCCATGCAGCGGACATGCCGCGCGGACGATAAAAATTTGAACTTATGTTCATGGTTTTTGGCGCTAGGTGAGCCCCGGGAGGCGCGGGCCGGCGCCCCTAGGCAATTATTGCCACCAAGGGTTAAATCGACCGGCAGAAGGGCGGTTTCGGGCCCTGACGCGTCGGCCTGCCAGGGCGCCCGGCCCGCCGCAGGTGGCGGCACGGCCTTCCTTTAATGATTGGATGAGCTGTAACGAGAGCCACCGGCGCCTGCCGGGGATCAAGGCTTACCGACCCGCATGCGCCCGCCGCGGCTCGCGGCTCGGTTCTTCTTATATTGATTGGACGACCTGTAACGGGAGCCACCGGCGCCTGCCGGGGATCAGGGCCGACCGACCCGCATGCGCCCCGCCGGGGGCACCCGGCCCGCCGGGGCTCGCCGCCCCGGCTACCAGATGAGGTCGCCGGCCAGGCCGTAGTTGATCTGGGGCGCCACGTCGCGGTAGAGCACGGTCATGCTCTGGTTGGCATGGCCCAATTGGCGTTGCACATAACGGAGGTCGTCGGTTTTGGCCAGCAGAAACGTGGAGTAGGAATGCCGGGCGTTGCGCAGGGAGTAGGAGCGGTCCAATTGGGCGGCCTCCACGGCCTTGCGGAAGCTGAAGCACAGGGCCGCCGTGGTGTAGGGCTTGGCGCTGCGCCCCGGCAGCAGCAGGTCCCGGGGGTCGCAGGCCTCGCCCCAGGTCAGGGATTTGATCCGCAGATAATTTTGGATGTGCGCGGCCAGCTTGGGGCCCACCCGCACGATGCGCTGGCTGCGTCCCTTGGGACGCCGCACCGACATCAGGGCGCCATCGTCCTCATAAACGAGATCCCCCACCCGCAGCCAGGCGATTTCGCAGGCCCGGAGACCGCTGGCGCAGGCCAGGTGCACCATGAGGTAGCGCACCACCCAGACTTTGCGGCCGCTGGCCAGGTCCAACTTGGCCAAGCGATGGCAGGTGTTGAGCAGGGTTTCCACCTGCTCGGGGGTCAGTAGCTTGTCCATGGTGATCTGGTAGGGTTCGTCTGACAATGCCTGCTCCTTGGCTGATGATGTGCGGGAGAGGGCCATCCATGGCTTCTCCCTGGGTACCGGGCTGGTGGCCTCCGGCTTGGCCGGGGCGTTTAAGGCGGTGAGCCGGCGGTGGGCTCGGAGGGCCTCCCAAAGCCTGATCTAAGCGCAGTATAGGTCTGGCCAGTGGAAAGGATTGGTGGAACAAGGTAAAAAATTTGTAAAATTTATGTAAATATTCCGAGGATAAAAAGGCTGGGCTCTATAGTTGTAATCCTGACCAGGGACGGTCCGCGTGAAAACCAGCATTCTGATCGTCGATGATGACGCCAAGCTGCGCAAGCTGTTGGGCGAGTATCTGACGGGCTACGGCTTTGCCATCAATTGCCTGGCCGAGGGCGGCGGGCTATTGCGGCTCCTAAGCCAAGCTCCGCCGGATTTGGTGGTGTTGGACGTGATGTTGCCCCAGAGCAACGGTCTGGACCTGCTGCGCGAGCTGCGGCGGCAGTCCCAGGTGCCGGTGATCATGCTTACGGCCAAGGGCGAGGAGGCCGACCGCATCGTGGGTCTGGAACTGGGGGCCGACGACTACCTGGGCAAGCCCTTCAACCCCCGGGAGCTTTTGGCCCGCATCAAGGCGGTGTTGCGCCGGCGCCAGCCCCCCGCCGCGGCGGGGTTCAAGGAGGATGAGCCGCTGGTGCGGGCGGCCGGGCTGGAGTTGGACATGACCCGGCGCATGCTCAGCTTTCAGGAGGCCAGCCTGGAATTGTCGCTGACCGAGGCCAAGATTCTGGGCGCCCTGATGTCGCGCCCCAACGTGATCTTCAGCCGCGACGAGCTGCTCAACATAGCCCGGGGACGGGACATCATGGCCTTTGACCGCAGCGTGGACGTGCACATCAGCCACCTCAGGAGCAAGCTGCGCGGCCTGGTGCCGTCCCGCGCCCTGATCAAGACGGTCTGGGGCTCGGGTTACATGTTTTTGGAGGATTGATGAGGGCTCTGGGCCTGTATTCCAAGATGCTGCTGTCGTTCCTGGGACTGCTCCTCTTGGTGCAGGTCCTGGTCATCGGCAGCTTTGTGCTTTTCGAGGGGCCTCCTCCCCATCACCAAATGGACTCCCACCTGCTGGCCTTGAGCTTGCTTTCCCAGAAGGTGGCTCAGGATGGCCTGGCCGAGGGTCTGGCCAAGGGGCAGCCCCTGCCCCAGGTCCTGGAGGGTCTGTGCCGGGAGCTGGCCGGCATGCTGCCGGGTCAGGTCTGGTTCCAGGCGGGGGGCCGCACCCTGGCCCAATCCTTCCCGGGGCCTTTGCCCGAGGGGGTGATGGCGGGGTTGGAGGCCGGGGGCATGGCCCAGGGGGCGTTCAGGTTCATGCCCCATCCGCCGCGGGAGATGGTGGTGGAGGCGCCCTTGACGGCGCCGGGCCTGGCGGAGGCCAAGCTGATCCTGCTGCTGGTGCATCCGCCCAACCAGCCGCCCTCCCATTATTTTTTCCTGGCGCGCCTGGCCCTGATCTGTCTCTTGGTGGCCCTGTTGGTGATACCGGTTTCGCGCTTCATCGCCCGGCCCATCAAGCGTCTGTGCGCCTCGGCTCTTAAGATCGCCGAGGGCGACCTGGACCACCGCGCCCGCGTGGACGCCCAGGATGAAATCGGCGAGCTGGCCCGCTCCTTCAACTACATGACCGATCGCCTGCAGCAGATGGTGCTGGCCAGCCGGGAGCTGTTGGCCTATGTCTCCCATGAGCTGCGCAGCCCCCTGGCCCGCATCGTGGTGGCCGGGCAGATGCTGGGCGACCGGCTGGAGGGCCAGGCCACCGACGACGCCGCCCGCTATCTGGGGGCCATGCAGGAGGATATCCAGCAGATGGACGCCCTGCTGGCCCGCATTCTGCTGCTTTCGCGTCTGGACATGCGGCAGGCGGCCCCCCGGCGGGAATTGGTGGACTTGGCGGAACTCTTGCGGCAGCAGGCCGACAAGTGGTCCTCGCTATTGGAGCATCGCCGTCTGGAGCTGGTCATGGATTTGGCGGCCGAGGCCTGGCTGCTGGCCGACGGCGAGGCCTTGGCCACGGTTTTTGCCAATCTGCTGGAAAACGCGGCCAAGCACGCCAAGGCGCCGGGCCGGGTGACGGTGAGGCTGGCGGCCGAGAAGGGTGGCTGGCGGGTGCGCCTGGGCAACCCGGCCGACCCCCTGGACCCCGCGGAGCTGGAGGCCATTTTTCAGCCCTTCCATCGCGCCGTCGGCGCCCAGGCCGCCGGCTCCGGCCTGGGGCTGGCCCTGGCCAGGAAGATCGTGCAGGCCCACGGGGGCCGCATCGTGGCCCGCCATCAGCCGCCGGAGTTGGTGGTCGAGGTCAGCCTGCCGGGGTTGGTCCCGCCAGCGGCCGCCCAGCCGCGCACCGAAAGCAATAAGACTACACCTGGTATTTCCACGGGTTGACCGCCTGCCTTCAGGGCCGGTTCGATCGCCCCATAATCGGACGCCAGCCCGTGTGGGTTGTGGATCGTTACAGGGTGTTGAAGAAGTCCGCCCGTGGATTTTTCAACTGGAGTTATCAGTGGCCATCCCTGGCCCGCCAACAGCCTGCCGCGTTTATTGATGCAGGTTAAACATTTTCAATCCACACAGCCCGGCGTCCCCGGCCGGGCTGGGGGCGCCCGGTCGGGGCCGTCGGACCGCCGCGCATCGCCTGATCAGCCTGATCAGCCAGGTTGGTGGTGGGGTAGGCGACCTTGTCGGGAGCCCGAATGGCAGCAAAAACCAGGTTAGCGGTAGGCAAATATGGCAAATTCCTTAGGTTAGGGGCGTCTGGCCTTCAGGCTAAAAAATAGTATTACCTGCTAATATTATTATTTATAATGTGCAAAGACCTCTTGACCCATAAGCCGGCAGGCCAGCAATAAAGTTAATATGATTATTAAAGTTCTACCCATGTAAATACTCATATTAATTACACAAAAAAAACAAATTAAGCTTGCAGACGCCTCGCACACCATGTATGACCTTGTGCAATGGATCGCAAATGAAGAGGGCTGTCATCGCGTTTTGGCCCAAAAGAGACCGGGCCAGGGTCAATACTACTAAACACACTGGTCGCATATTGATTGTTCCGACGGGCCGCACGCGATGGCCGACATAAGAGCGACAGCCCTGTAACCGTTCAACTATGCGCTTGGGGAGGAGTCCCGATGGCCTGGGCTGACAAGCTGAAATCAAGGGAATTTGTGGTGGCCGCCGAGATGGAGACCCCCAAGGGCGTGGATATCTCCGACTTCGTGGGCCACGCCCGGCAGCTCAAGGGCCGCGTGGATGCGGTCCTGGTGCCGGACATGAGCTTCGCGGTGATGCGCCTGTCGGCCCTGGCCGGGGCTGTGGTGCTCAAGGATCAGGGCCTGGAGCCCATTGTGCAATTCAGTTGCCGCGACCGCAACCGCCTGGCCCTGCAAGCCGACCTGCTGGGCGCCCAGGTGCTAGGCATCCGCAATGTCATCGCCGTGGAGGGCGAGGGCGTGCAGATGGGCGACCATCTCAACGCCAAGCCGGTCTACGACCTCTCGGCCGCCGAGTTCCTGGCCGCCGCCGACGGCCTGTCCCAGGGCCAGGACATGGGCGGCCACGATCTTTTGGGCAGCCCCAAGTTCTGCATGGGCGCCTACATCGAGCGCTGGGGCGACCCGGTCAGCTTGAGCCTGCGCCTGGCCGAGGCCGCCGCCGCCGTCAAGAAGGGCGCCTCCTTCCTGGTGGCTCCGCCGGTCTTCGACCTGGAGGCCTTCGGCGCCCTGATGCGCGAGACCCAGGGCCTGGGCGTGCCGGTCCTGGCCTCGGTGCTTTTGCTGAAAAGCGTGGGCATGGCCCGCTACATCAACCAAAACCTGCCGGGCATGAACATCAGCGAGGAGATCATCAAGCGCATCCGCACGGCCTCGGACCGTTCGGCCGAATGCGTCAAGATCGCCGCCGAGACCGTGCTGGCCTTGAAGCCCCTGTGCGGCGGCGTGCTCCTGCTCACCGCCGGCTGGGAATCCCGCCTGCCCGAAATCCTCCAGGCCGCCGGCTACTAGGCCTCTTCAACCCGCACAGGCAAAATGTAAAGGGACAAACCCATGTCGGATACCGACCATAAAAAAACTTCCGATGCCGTGCTCGTGGTGGGCGGCGGCATCGCTGGCATAAAAGCCTCGCTTGATCTGGCCGAGGCCGGCCGCCGGGTCTTCCTGGTGGACAAGAAACCGGCCCTGGGCGGCTATCTGCCCTTGCTGGACCGCCAGTTCCCCACCAACGACTGCAACATCTGCTATGTGACCCCCGACGCGGCCAAGGCCGGCGCGCCCTTGGCCGTCGAGGCCCGCATGCTCACCCGCCTGACCAAGCTGGAGGGCCAGGCCGGCAGCTTCACCGCCACCCTGGCCAGCGAGCCCCGGGGCATCGATCTGGAGCGCTGCAACGCCTGCGGCCAGTGCCTGGAGGTCTGCCCCGAAAAGGCGGTGCGCTTCACGCCCGGCCTGGACTTCCGCTCGCCCACCTGCCTGCGTTATCCCCAGGCCCAGCCCCAGGCCTTTTCCATCGATTTCGACAAGTGCACCCGCTGCGGCCAATGCCTGGCGGTCTGCCAGCCGGAGGCCATAGACCTGGAGATGGCCCCCCAGGAGACCAGCGTGGAGATCGGCTCGGTGGTGCTGGCCACGGGCGCCGAGTTGTTCGATCCCACGCCCCTGGCCGACTACTGCGGCTACGGCCGTTTCCCCGACGTGGTGACCAGCCTGGAGTTCGAGCAGATACTCTCGGCCGCCGGCCCCACGGGCGGCCAGTTCGTGCGCCCCAGCGACGGCCGCCGGCCCCGGCGCATCGGTTGGATCCAGTGCGTGGGCAGCCGCTCCACCGTGGAGCCGGCCAAGCCCTATTGCTCCTCCATCTGCTGCATGTTCGCCATGAAGGAGGCGGCCTGGGCCAAGGAGCACTTCGCCGAGGACCTGGAGCCCACCATCTTTTTCATGGACATGCGTCCCATGGGCAAGGACTACGAGCAGTACTATCAGCGCGTGAAAAACGAGCTGGGGGTCAAGTTCGTGCGCTGCCGGCCCCACTCGGTGGGCCACGACTCTGTGAGCGGCGACATGCTCCTGGAGTACGCCGGCGAGGACGGCTCCTCCCTGGTGGCCCACCTGGACATGGTGGTGCTGGCCACGGGCTTCTGCGCCCCCAAGGACGCCGCCAGCCAGGCCGCGGCCCTGGGCATCGAGCTGGACCCGCACGGCTTCGTGGCGGCCCAGGATTTCAGCCCCCTGTCCACCAGCCGCGCGGGCGTCTACGCCTGCGGCATGGCCCTGGGACCCCGGGACATCCCCGACTCCTTGGTGCAGGCCTCGGCCTGCGCCTGCCTGGCCGGCGGCCACCTGGCTGATCCCCAGGCCCTGTCCTTTGAGCGCGACCTGCCGCCGGAGAGCGTGCAGCCCGGCCAGGCGCCGCGCATCGGCGTGTTTTTCGCCGACTGGGGCGGACGCATCACCGCCTCCCTGGACCTGCACAAGGTCATGGAGGCGGCGGCCGCCATGCGCGGGGTGGTCCTGGCGCGGGAGATGGCGCCGGTGCAGGGTCAGGAGGGCCTGGACGAGCTGGTGCGCGCCATCGGCGAGCACCGCCTCAACCGCGTGGTGGTGGCCGGCTACAGCCCCCGCACCCACGGCCGGCTCTTCGCCGAGACCGTGCGCCGGGCGGGGCTGAACCGGGCCATGGTGGAGTTGGCCAACCTGCGAGACCAGGACGTCCTGGTGCACCCCGGCAACCCCCAGGCCGCCACGTCCAAGGCCATCGACCTGGTGCGCATGGCGGTGGCCGGCGTCACCCTGGCCCAGCCCATCTACACCCATCAGCAGCCCATGACCAAGTCGGCCCTGGTGGTGGGCGGCGGCGTGGCGGGCCTGAGCGCCGCCCTGGCCCTGGCGGGCCAAGGCGTCAAGGTCAACCTGGTGGAGCGGGCCAAGACCCTGGGAGGCCTGAGCCTCAAGCTCAAGCGCACCCTGGACGGCCAGCCCCTGGTCCAGCAGGTGGAGGAGCTGGTGGCCCAGGTCAACCAGCACCCGGGCATCAAGGTCATCAGCGACGCCCTGGTGGTGGACCATCAAGGCCAGGCCGGCGACTTCACCACCGGCGTGCAGTCCGGCCCCTCCATGTACTACCAGCAGATCAAGCACGGGATCACCATCCTGGCCACCGGGGCCAGGCAATACCAGCCCAGCGAGTATCTCTACGGCCAGGACCCCCGGGTGCTGACCCAGATGGACCTGGAGCAGCGCCTGGCCGCCGGCGGCGATCTCAATCAGACCCTGGACAGCGTGGTGATGATCCAGTGCGTGGGCTCGCGCAATGAGCAGAACCCGGCCTGCGGCCGCATCTGCTGCCAGAACGCGGTCAAAAACGCCTTGTGGGTCAAGGAGATCAAGCCCGACGCCCAGGTGGTGGTGCTCTACCGCGACATGCGCATGCCCTTCCGCTCCGAGGAGGCCTACCGCCGCGCCCGCGAGCAGGGCGTTCTGTTCGTGCGCTACAGCGAGGACGATCCCCCCAAGGTGGAGCGCCAGGGAGACTCCCTGGTGGTCACCTTCACCGAGAAGCTGTTGGCCCGTACCCTGGCCGTGGAGCCCAGCACCCTGGTGCTCTCCACGCCCCAGGTGGCCGACGATGAGTCCACCGAGGAACTCTGCGAGATCTTCCACCTCCAGCGCAGCCAGACCGGTTTCGTCCTGGAGGACAACATCAAGGTGCGCCCGGTGGACACCCCCGCGCCGGGCATCTTCGCCGCCGGCTCGGTGCTGGCGCCCAAGTCGGTGGCCGAGGCCCGCACCCAGGGTCTGGCCGCCGCCGGCCGCGCCCTGACCCTTCTGGCCCAGGACAACCTGAGCGTGGCCGGGGGCGTGGCCAAGGTCATGAGCGAGCGTTGCGCCTCCTGCCTGGTCTGCGTGCGGGCCTGCCCGCTGGCCGTGCCCTTCATCAACGCCGACGGCTACTCCCAGATCGACCCCGGCAAGTGCCAGGGCTGCGGGGTCTGCGCCGCCGAATGCCCGGCCAAGGCCATCCAGTTGCAGGGCTACACCGATGATCAAATCATGGGGCGCACCGACGCCGTCCTGGAAGGAGTGCTCTAATGGGTGATTTCGAGCCCGTTATCCTGGTTTTCGCCTGCTCCTACTGCGCCTACACCGCCGCCGACATGGCCGGCACCCAGGGCTTCAGCTACCCCGCGGGGGTCAAGATCGTGCAGGTGCCCTGCTCGGGCAAGGTCGATAGCCTGCACATCATGCGGGCCCTGCAAAAAGGCGCCGACGGCGTCATGGTGGCCGGCTGCCTGGAGGGCGATTGCCACTTCCACAACGGCAACCGCCGGGCCAGCCAGCGGGTGCGTTACGTGCAGGCCATTTTGGACGATGTGGGCATCGGTGGACAGAGGGTGCTCATGGCCAACATGAGCGCCGGCCAGGGGGCGGTCTTCGCCGCCACGGCCAGCAATTTCTCGGAAACCATCCGCGCCCTGGGCCCCAACCCGGTCAAGGAAGGCGCCACCAGGGCCGCTGCCTGAAGGGAATCGGACAAGAAATGATTACAGCAGTCAGAAAACCCATGGGCGAGATTCTGGAGTACGCGGCCCCCTACGACAAGATTCTCTTGCTGGGCTGCAACGAGTGCGTGACCGTCTGCTACGCCGGAGGGCGCAAGGAGGTGGGCATCCTGGCCTCGGCCCTGAGCCTGGCGTTCCTCAAGCAGGGCAAGAAGCTGGCCATCACCGAGCACACCCTGGAGCGCCAGTGCGACCCTGAGTTCGTCGAGGAACTGGCCCAGACCATCGAGCAGTACGACGCGGTGTTCTCCATGGCCTGCGGCTGCGGCGTGCAGACCGTGGCCGGACGCTACAAGGACAAGCCGGTGTTCCCCATGGTCAACACCATGTTCATGGGCGCCAGCGAGCGCCAGGGGGTGTGGGCCGAGCGCTGCGCCGGCTGCGGCGAGTGCGTGCTGGCCTACACCGGCGGCATATGCCCGGTGGCCCGCTGCTCTAAGCGCATCTTCAACGGCCCCTGCGGCGGCTCCACCAAGGGCAAGTGCGAGATCGACGCCAACGTGGACTGCGCCTGGCAGCTCATCTGGGACCGCATGAAGGCCCTGGGCCGCACCGACCTTTACAGCCAATACATGGGTCCCAAGGATTGGCGCACGGCCAAGGACGGCGGTCCCCGGCGCATCGTGAGGGAGGACTTGTTGTCATGAAAACCCAGAGCAATCTCGAGAAAGTCCTGGCCGCCGGCCACTTCGCCGTCACCGGCGAGGTCGGCCCTCCCCGCGGCTCCGATGCCGAGGTGGTGCGCAAAAAGGCCGCCCATCTGGTGGGCAAGGTGGACGCGGTCAACGTCACCGACAACCAGACGGCCATGGTGCGCATGTCCAGTTGGGCCGCCAGCCTGATCTGCAAGCAGATGGGCCTGGAGCCCAACTACCAGATGGTCTGCCGCGACCGCAACCGTCTGGCCATGCAGTCCGACATCCTGGGGGCCTACGCCCTGGGGCTCAACACCATGCTCTGCCTCTCCGGCGACCATCCCAGCTTCGGCGACCATCCCATGGCCGCCAATGTGCACGACATCGACTCGGTGCAGCTCATCGCCATGGTCAAGACCATGTGCGAGCAGGGCCGCTTCCAGGGCGGGGCCGAGATCAGCGTACCGCCCAAGATGTTCGTGGGCGCGGCCGCCAACCCCTTCGGCGACCCCCAGGAACTGCGGGTCCTGCGCCTGGCCAAGAAGATATCCGCCGGCGCTGACTTCATCCAGACCCAGTGCATCTACGACATGAAGCGCTTCAAGGAATACATGCGCCAGTCCGTGGACATGGGGCTCACCGACAAGACGGCCCTCTTGGCCGGAGTCACGCCGCTGAAAAGCGGCGGCATGGCCAAGTACATGGCCAGCAAGGTGCCGGGCATGACCGTGCCCGACGAGATCGTCAAGCGCATCGCCTCGGCCCCCAAGGACAAGCAGGCCGAGGAGGGCATCAAGCTCTGCGTGGAGCAGATCCAGGAGCTTAAGGATGTGCCAGGGGTGGCGGGGATTCATCTCATGGCCATCGAGTGGGAGCACCGGGCGCCGGAGATCCTGGAGATGGCGGGGCTGTTGCCCCGGCCCACGCTCTAGGCCCGCGCGGGCGGACATCTTGTATACTTAGAGATGTCCGCCGCCTTTTGGACATGCCCGGGCCTTGCCCGGCGCGGACGGCGGAGCGAGCAATTTTCCACCTGACGACGAGCAAGGAGTTTGGCAATGGCTGATCAGAAATACGTGCTTATCGTGGATGACGACCCGGACTTGGTGCAGGCCGTGGCCATGAATCTGCATTCCAAGGGCTTGGAGGTGGGCAAGGCCTACGACGGCATCGAGGCCATGGAATCCATCAAGGCCCGCCGTCCCGACCTGGTGGTCCTGGACGTGATGATGCCGCGCAAGAACGGCTACGAGGTCTGCGAGGAGCTGAAGAACGACGCCCAATACAAGGACATCCCCGTTCTGATGCTAACCGCCGTGGGCTCGGCGGTCTCCACCACCACCTACACCCACCAGGAAGGCATGAAGCTTTTGGCCGACGACTACATCGCCAAGCCGGTGGACCTGAACAAGCTGGCGAGCATGGTGCAGGACCTGATCGCCTAGGGATCGCGGCGTGTCCCCCCCGCGCCGCCAGGCCATCTCTGGCCTCAAGTACAGCCAGGGCCTGTGCCTGCTGCGCCTGGGCCAGTCCCTGGACGACCGCGCGGCGGGCCTGTGCCGGGAGTTGGCCGACCAGGAGATCAACCTGGTCTTTGCCGGCGGAGGCTCCGAGGATGGCGGCCCGGGTGAGCTGTGCCTGTGCCTGCGCGAGGAATACCTGGCCCAAGCCTGGCAGGCGGCGCGGGCCCAGGGCGGCGGGGGGGAGCTGGCCAGCCCCGAAATCATCTCCCCCGTGGCCCTTTTGACCATCTACCCCCTGGGGCCGGGGCTGTCCCTGTGCGGACGGGTTCTGGCGAGCCTGGCGGGGGCGGGGCTGACCCACCTGGCCTTGGGGACCTCCCTCTCCGCCCTGGTGGTGGCCCTGCCCCAGGATGACTTGCCCCAGGCCCTGGAGGCCCTGCAAGGCCTCCTGGAGCTGCCGGCCGGGGTCGGCCCCACCCACCAGCCGGTGACCACGATGACCGTGGCCAAACGGCCGCCAGCCTGACGCGAAACCATCGGCGCCCCAACTAGCGAGAGCACTGGTCATGGAAACCTTGGCGGTCTACGACGAACACCCCATCCGCATCTATGGGCTAGAGGCCCAGGAGGGTTTTTGTTGGCTGACCACCAGCCGTCCCCAGGCCGGCTTGGCCGAGTTGTCTGATTGGCAGTCCCTGGAGCAGGCCCCCAGCCCGGCCTTTTTCTGCGCCACCCTGCGCGAGGGGCGGCTGGTGCTGCGCATGTGCCTGGCCCAGGCCGACCTGGCGGGCATGCTGGAGGCCCTGCCGGCCCTGGGCCTGACGCCGGTCCTGCCGGCGCGGCCGGTCTGCCTGATCCAACTGCAAGGGCCGCACTTCGGCGATCGCTACGGCATCGCATCCGCCGCCCTGGCCAGCCTGGCCCAGGTGGGCGCCACGCCGTTGGGCATGGGGGCGGTGGTGCACTCGCTTTTCCTGGTGGTGGAGCCCGCCCAGGCTGATCTGGCCCTGCGGGGGCTGGGTCAGGCCTTCAGCGCCCCCAACTAATAAGCCATGTCCGTCACCAACGCCCATATGCCAGGTATAGATTCCCTACTACAGGAGCCGTGGTTCCAGGCTTTTTTTGACAGCCTGCCCTTTCCCACCCTGATCCTGGACCCCCAGATGGTGGTGCGCCAGGCCAACGTGATGTTTCTGCAATACTATGCCATCTCCCTGGATCAGGTGGTCGGCCGGCCCTGCTACTGGGTCTTTCATCATTTCGAACACCCCTGTCCGCCGGCGCTATGCCGCTTCCAGGCCGCCCTGGATGGCCAGAGCGGCTGCGTCAATCTGCATCAACATAAAGACAAGAACGGCCAGATGAACTTCGAGGAGGTGCACCTGACGGCGCTCAGGTCCCCCGAGGGGGCCACCGTGGGCGTACTGGAGTCCATCATCAATATCTCCCTGGCCAAGCGTCTGGAGTTCGACCTCATGCAGGCCAACGAATTCCTCAACCGCCTGCTGGACTCCATGGTGGGGGTGGTGGTGGCCACCGACTTGGACGGACATCTCTTGTTCGTCAACAAGAACGTGGAGAAAGTGCTGGGCTATTCCACCGACGAACTGATGGGCAAGAGCCTGCGGCACATAACCCCGGACATGGACCTGCGCCAGGTGCGCCGCAACCTGCAACACAACGGCGGCCGCTCCTTGAGCCTCAAGACCGTGGCCCGCACGCGCTACGGCCAGGAGGTGCCCGTGCGCATCAACGCCTCCCTGGTCTTTCGCGAGGACCAGCCCGTGGGCACCGTGGGGGTCATCACCGACCTGCGCGAGCACATGAAGATGGAGGACAAGCTGGCCCAGGCCCAGATGCAGGTGGTGCAGTCGGAGAAGCTGGCCCATCTGGGGCGCATGGCCGCCGGCGTGGCCCACGAGCTCAACAATCCGCTGACGGGCATCACCGTGTTCACCGAGTTGCTCAAGGAGAGCCTGCCCGCCGACAGCCCGGCCCAGGCCGATCTCTCCGGCATCCTGCAGGACGCCGAGCGCTGTCGCGATATCGTGCGCGACCTGTTGGACTACAGCCATCAGAGCCAGATCGTGGTGGAGGACATTGAGCTTTCCCAGGTGGTCACCGAGGCCCTGGGCCTGATCCGCGACGACTCGGTCTTCCTGCACGTGGAGATAGACAGGCAATTTCATCCCGAGCCCCTGCCCATCCAGGGCGATATGCGCCTCTTGCGCCAGGTATTCATCAACCTGATCATGAACGCCGTGGACGCCATGGAGGGCAAGGGCCGCCTGACCCTCAAGACCTACCTGGACAAAGACGGCATGCGCGTGGCCGAGATCGGCGACACCGGCCCGGGCATCCCCGCCGAGCACTTGAGCCGGGTCTTCGATCCCTTCTTCACCACCAAGGAGATCGGCAAGGGCACCGGCCTGGGGCTCAGCGTGGCCTACGGGGTGGTGGGGCGCCATGGCGGCGACATTCGCGTGGCCAAGAGCGACCCGGAAGGCACGGTCTTCCAGGTGCGCATGCCACCCTCGGCGGCTCAGGAAATCCTCACCTTCGCGCGTTGCTATCAACCCAACTCCCCGCCGCCGGCTTCAGAGGTTGCCTCGTGAAAAAGCAAGATATCAGCATCCTGGTCATCGATGACGAGCAGCGGGTCCGCCAGGCCTGCCGCCGGGTCCTGGAGCCCGAGGGCTACCGGATCAGCGAGGCCGCCAACGGCCAGGAAGGGCTGGCCAGCATCCAGCAGGACCCCCCGGACCTGGTGCTGGTGGACCTGATGATGCCGGTGGTGGACGGCATGGAGCTTCTGGCCGCCGCGCGCCAGGACCACCCCTATCTGGCTGTGGTGGTCATCACCGGCTACGCCACCATGGAGCGGGCCGTGCAGGCCTTGCAACAGGGCGCCGACGACTTTTTGCCCAAGCCCTTCAAGCCTCAGGACCTGCGCCTGGTGGTGGAGCGGGTGCTCAAGCGTGTGCGCACTTTGAGCCTCATGGCCATCGAAAAGAGCCGCACCCGGGTCCTGGTGGAATCCATGACCAACGGGGTGATGGTGCTGGAGGCTGGCGGACACGTGGCCTATGCCAACCCCGCGCTGCTGGGGCTTTTGGGCTGCAAGGCCGCCGACTGCCAGGGCCTGGAGGTGGAGAAGGCCTTGCCCTGCCCGGAGGTGACGGCGGCCCTGCGCCAGGTGCTGACCATGCCCGAACCCCAGCCGCACATGCTCAACTGCCAGTTGCAGCCGGTGCCCCGTCAAGAGCCCAGGTATCTCCAGGTGCGTTGCTCGCCCTTCCTGGACGGCCGAGGGCACCTGGTGGGGGCCTTGGCGGTCTTTGACGACATCACGGCCTGGCGCCGCCTGGACGAGCTGAAGAGCGAATTCGTCTCCACTGTGGCCCACGAGATCGCCAGCCCCCTGGCCTCGGTGCTGGGGCAGTTGCAGAACCTGTCCCAGGGGCTGGCCGGCCCCCTCAGCCCCCAGCAGAGCGAATTGGTCGACCGCAGCCGCAGCCGCTTGGAGGGCATCGTGGCCCTGTCACGCGATCTTCTGGACCTCTCGCGCATCGAGGCCGGGGCCAACGGCCAGCCCGAGGCGGTCCAGGTGGAGCCCTTGCTGCGCGAGGCCCTGGACATGCTGGGGCCCCAGGCCAGCCAGAAGGGCCAGAGCCTGGACTACAGCCAGGACGGCCCCCTGGAGCCGGTGCTGGGGGTGGCCCGCGAGCTGGGGGAGGTCTTCATCAACCTTCTGAGCAACGCCATCAAGTACACCCCCGAGGGCGGCCGCATCCGGGTCTGGGCGCGTCAGGAGGGGGCGGAGTTGCAAGTGGGCTTCGAGGACAGCGGCTACGGCATTGCCCAGGAGGACCAGGAGAAGATATTCCTGCGTTTTTTCCGGGTCAAGGACCCCAATACCCGGCACATCGTGGGCACGGGCCTGGGGCTGCCCATCGTCAAGAGAGTGGTGGAGGAGCACGGCGGACAGGTGCGGGTGCAAAGCCAGCCCGGCCAGGGCAGCACCTTCATCGTGAGCCTGCCGGTCCGCGGGCCGGGCGACAACCGGGCCTGAGGCCGTGCCCCGCCATCGCCGGCCGGCGCCCCCCATGAGCGGCGCTGGCTCGGCATCCAAGGAGGAAGTAACCCACATGCCGAACAAGCGCAAGGGCATCGCGACCCTCTCGGGGGTGTTGCCCGGCGGCGGTCCGGAGGCTCTACAGGAGCTGATCGCCGCTCCCCCCAGCCCGGAGCAGGTGGCGGCCTGCTGCCGGGGGATGAAAAAAGACCTGCTGGAGCGGGTGCTGGAGGCCGAGCTGACCCACCACCTGGGCTACCCCAAGGGCGGCAATATCCCCCTGGGTCAGCCCAACCACCGCAACGGCACCTCGCTCAAGACCATCTTCACCGACGGGGGCGCCGTGCACCTGGAGATACCCCGGGACCGCGTCGGCACCTTTGAGCCCTTGTTGGTGAACAAGCATCGGCGTCGCTTCCACGGCCTGGATCAGCGCATCATGGACATGTACGCCCGGGGCCACGGCTTGGCCGAGGTCGAAGGCCACCTGCGGGCCATTTACGGCCCGGAGGTGGCGCCGGAGTTGCTGGGCGCGGTGGCCCGTGAGGCCCTGGCGGCCATCGAGGCCTGGCGCCGGCGGTCCCTGGAGCCCGTCTACCCGGTGGTGTTTTTCCAGAGCCAGGACCTGCGCGGCCAGGGGGCCTGGGCGCCCAACCGGGGCAGCGTGCACCTGGCCCTGGGGGTGCAGCCCGACGGCACCCGGGACATCCTGGGCCTGTGGACCGGCCAGGGCGAGGGGCCGCGTTTTTGGCTGAAGGTGTTGGATGATCTGGGCAGGCGGGGCGTCTCCGACGTGCTGATCGCGGTGGTGGCCGATACCGAGGCCTTCCCCGAGAGCATGCAGACCGGCCTGCCCTCGGTCACGGGCCAGGCCTGCGTGGTGCACATCATCCGCAACTCCCTGCCCCTGGCCAACTGGCGGGCGCGCGGGGCCGCGGCCTTGCGCCCGGTCTATGCCGCCGCCGTCTGAGCGCCCCTCCGGCCACCAGCCCCGCCGAGAGCCTGGCCTCGGCCGGGGCGGTCGTGCCGGCGCGCCGGCCGGCTCACAGGCCCGGCTGGCCGGGGGTGGGGAAACGCATGCCCTCCAGAAAGCGATCCAGAAAGCCGGGCAGGGCGGCCAGCTCCAGGTAGTCCATGCGCTGAGCCAAGCGGGCGGCCCGCTGGCGGGCCTGGCGGCTGGCCAGGGCCATCAGCGACCCGGCTCCGGCGGCATTGCCGATGCCCCGCACCTGGTGACGTTCCACGGCCGGCAGCAGTCCGATATCCAGGGCGTCGGCCGGGTCCAGGTAGTTGCCAAAGGCCCCGGCCAAGAGCACCCGCTCCGGCGCCGCCAGCCCCAGCCTATCCAGCATGATGCGCGCCCCGGCCAGTATGGCGCCCTTGGCCAGTTGCATCTGGGACAGGTCCTGGGCGGTGAGCACCAGGTCCTGGCCGCCGCCGGTCTGGGCGGCCCAGGCCAGGACGAACTCCCGGCCCTCTTGGCCGGGCCGCAGGCGCGGGTGCTCCAGACCGGCGGTCCAGCCGCCGTTGGGCTCCACCACCCCCCGGCGCACCAGCTCGGCCACGGCGCTGACCAGGCCCGAGCCGCACAGGCCCAGGGGCGCCCCGCCGCCGATCACGGTCAGGCTGGGCTCCAGGGTGGCCGGATTGAGGGCCACCCGCTCCACGGCGCCGGCGGCCCCGCGCATGCCGCACTTGATATGCCCGCCCTCGAAGGCCGGGCCGGCGGCGGTGGAGCAGCACAAAATCTCCCCGGGTGTGGCCAGGATCATCTCGCCGTTGGTGCCCAGGTCAAGGATCAGGGTGGGCGTCTCCACCCGGTCGGCCCCGGCGGCCAGGGCCGCGGCCACGGCATCGGAGCCCACGAAGCCGGCCTTGACCGGCGGCAGGTGCAGGTTGGCCAGGGGGGCCAGGTCAAGACCCAACTGGGCGGCGGGCAGGTCCAGGGGGGCGCCGGCCACCGGGGCGTAGGGAGCGGCGGCCAGGCCGGAGGGGTCCAGGCCCAAGAACAGATGGTGCATGGCCGTGTTGCCCACCACCACGCACTCCAGGATGCGACCGGCAGAAACGCCGGCGCTCTGGCAGGCCTGGCGGGCCAACTGGTTGAGGCAGGCCACGGCCAGCCCCGCCAATTCGGCGCGGTGGGCCGGGTCTTGGCAGGCATGGCTGATGCGGCTGATCACGTCATCGCCGTGCATGACCTGGGGGTTCATGGCCGCCTCCACGGCCAGGGGGCGTCCGTCGGCCAGGTCCAGCAGATAGGCCACCACCGTGGTGGTGCCCAGGTCCACGGCCAGGCCCAGGCGGGGCTGAGCATGGCCAAGGCCGTGGCCGGGCAGGACCTCCAGCACCCGCCGGTCTTGCCACAGGGCCACCGTGACCAGGCCATCCCGGGAGGCCAGAGTCCGGGGCAGCTCCCGCAGCACCTCCAGGGGCATCTCCAGTTGGGGCGTGCGCAGCTCCTGGGCCAGGCGTTGGGCGGCGGCCCGGGGCTGGGCCAGGGAGGCCGGGGGCACGCGGACCTCCAGACCCAGCACCGCCGGGTCCAGCTCCAGGTCGGTGGCCGCCCCGGCGGTGAGGATCACCTGGCGCCGTTGCAGGCTCTCCGGTGGCACCCACACCGCGCCGCCTTGGGGCAGGCTGGTCTGACAGGCCAGGCGCAGGCCCTGGTCGGCCTCGGCGCCCAGGAGCCGGGCCTGGGCCGGGTCGGGCGGCGGCGGCTGGCCCGGCAGGCGCACCTTGCACTTGCCGCACAGCCCCTTGCCCCCGCAGGCGGCCTCCAGGGGCAGGCCGGCCCGCCGGGCCAGCTCCAAGATGGTGGCCTCGGGCCGGGCCGCCACCCGCAGGCCCATGGGCTGAAAAATCACCTCGGGCCGGTCGAGGCTGAGGTCGCTGGCCTGGCCGGGGCCGCTGGGGTCGTCGGTGCTCACGGGCTACTCAGGGGGCGCGGTGCTCAAACCGCGCCCAGCAGTTCCTTGGCCAGGCGCACGGCGGCCACGGCGTCCTTGGCGTAGCCGTCGGCCAGGCAGTCCTCTTGCACGAACTTGGGGGTGAGCGCCGCCCCGCCGCACATGACCTTGACCTTGCCCGCCAAGTCGCTGTTCTTGATGGCCGCCACCGTGGCCTTGACGTAGGGATCGCCGGTGGTCAGCAGGCTGGACAGACCCACCAGGTCGGCCTGGTGCTCCCGCGCCGCCTGCAAGAACTTGTCGGCCGGCACGTTCTCGCCCAGGTTGATCACCTTGAAGCCCGAGCTTTCCAGCATCAGCACCACCAGGTTCTTGCCGATGTCGTGCAGGTCGCCGAAGACCGTGCCCATGACCACCGTGCCCAGGCCCCGGCCGTCCTGGCCCTGGGAGGCGATCAAGGGCTTGATCACCTCCAGGCCGGCCTGCATGGCCCGCGCGGCGATCATCATCTCGGGCACGAAGATTTTGCGCTGCTCGAAGCGCTGGCCCACCACCTTCATGGCCTCGATCATGTGCTCGTTGATCAGGCTTTGGGGGTCAACGCCCGCCGCCAGGGCGTCCTGGACTAGGCTGACCACATCCTGACGCTTGCCCTTGATGATGGCTTCCTCGATGGCTTGCAAATCCGCCATGGGATATCTCCTTGCTAGTGATAAGTGCCCCGCGCCCCCGCCGGGGCCGGCCGGGGTTAATCCTGGGGGTGCATCTGGCGATAGGCGTCGATGAACTGCATGGCGAACTCGTCCTTGCCCAGCATCAGGTCGCTGATCAACAGGGCGCGGCGAATCTCCCAGACCGTGGGGTCGGTTATGGGACAGGTGCAGCCCATGAGCACCGCCATGGTCAGGAACACGGCGTTGACCGCCACGCGGTCGGGCAGGCCGAAGGAGACATTGCTGGCCCCCATGGTCTGGTTGATGCCCAGGCTGTCCCTGATCTGACGCATGGCCTCCAGGGCGGCCAGGCCGGCCTGGTCGTCGGCGGCCACGCTCATGGCCAGGGGGTCCACCACCACGTCCTCGGCGGGGATGCCCAGCTTGGCGGCCTCGTTGAGAATCTTGTCGGCGATGGCCAGCCGGGTGGCCACGTCCTTGGGTATGCCTTTGTCATCCATGGTCAGGGCCACCACGGCCGCCTTGTGCCGGGCCACCAGGGGCAGCACTTCCCTTAGCTTGTGCTCCTCGCCGTTGACCGAGTTGACCAAGGCCTTGCCCTGGTAGGCCCCCAGGCCGGCTTCCAGAGCCAGGGGCGAGGCCGAATCCAGGCACAGGGGCGCCTGGCTGACCATGGTCACGGCCTTGATGGCTTGGACCAGCACCGCCGGCTCGTCGATGCCCGAGACGCCCACGTTGACGTCCAGCACCTGGGCCCCGGCCTGAACCTGGCGGACGGCCTCGGCCTGCACCAGGGACATGTCCCCGGCCTCCAAGGCGGCGGCCATGGCCCGGCGGCCCGTGGGGTTGATGCGCTCGCCGATGATCACCACCGGCTGGTCGGGGCCGATGACGACCTTCTTGTCCTGGCTCCAGATGACGGTCTGCATGCCTGTCCCTCCGGCCTTTAGCGGCCGTTGATCTTGCCGTGATCGCGGGCGGCGATTAGCGCGGCCCGCACGTTGTCGTCGGGGGTGCCGAAGGTCAGGCCCACGGTGTCGATGGAATAGTTGCGCAGGGGCGCCCCCTGATCGATGGCCGCGCACACCGCCGCCGTCACCTCATCGGTCGTGCCGTTTTTCATCAGCACCGGGCTGATGCGCGCGTTGAAGGCCACCTGCGGACCCAGCGCGGCGCGGGCCGCCGCGAAATCAGAGCCAAAGCCGGCCTCCACGAAGACCAGGTTGGGCAGCTTGGCGTACTCCACGATCACCGAATCCACGCTGCCGCAGTGGTGGATGCCAAAGGGATGGCAGGCTAGGGCCAACTGGCGGTCGTAGGGCAGGCCGAACTCGGCGTAGGTGTCACCGGATATCTGCTCCACGGTGCAATTGGGCACCACGAAGATTTGCGGGTCGGCCATGGGCGTGACGTCGATGGCCCCGGTGCCGGTGATGGCGTAGACCGCCAACCACAGCTCCTCGATGCACTCGGTGCAGAATTGCAGCAGGCGGTGGGCGAACTCCGGATCCTCGAAGTAATCTATATATAGTTGGTCGCCGCGCAACTTCAAGGCCAGGTTCTGCACGCCGGTGACGTTGACATCGCCCACCAGGCGGCCGTACTTGGTCTTGAGGTAGTCCATCTGCTCAAGGATGCCGAGCATCTGGGGGGTGGCCATTATGTCGGGCTTTTTGAGCCTGTCGCAGTCTTCCTTGGCCAGGTTCAGGGGCATGGCCCAGGGCAGGGCCGCGTCCTCGAAGACGATCTCGCAGCCGAAAATGCCCGGCAGCATGACCATGCCGTAGGTGATCAGCGGACGGGGCTGGGGGTCCGGGCTGCCCAGCCCCAGGTCGCCGAAACGCTGGTGCAGGGCCAGGGCCATCTTGGCCTGGGCATCCACCCGGTATTGGGGGTCGTGGTAATAGTCGCGGTTGAAGCAGATGCCGTAGTTCTGTTGCCACCAGTCTGGATAGAACCCGACGCCCAAGCGGATATGATCTTGTTTTTCCACCGTGTTTCAGGACTCCAGGGTGTTGGGGGTTAAGGCCAGAGCACAGGTGGGGCTGGCCGTTGCCCTGGCAAGCCTTTCAACATGCGTGCCAGACGCGCCGGCCCGCGCGCGGCGGGGCTGGCGCGGCCTGGGGCCTCGGCGCGTTGTTGGAGGATAACTGGCTGTTAATCATATGTAAAAATTATAAGGCCCGGCGGCGGTCAGCCGGGCGAGCCCCCGCGCGGCGCGGGGGGGAGGTGCCACATACCCCGGCCAGTCCCGGTGCGGGCCGGCTGAAGGCCCCCCGAAGGCCCCGTTTTGGTGCAATTGCGAACCAAGACGGGTCTGATATGGTGCAATGACGCACCAGGCATGACCCGGCGGCTGGCGCGGCCCTTGACAGGCCGCTGGGTGGCCCGTGCCGCCTAGCATCTAACACATGGTAACCACGGTCTATACCAGTTTTAGTTCCCGTCGGGCGGGGCGGGGCGGGTCGGCATGGCTGCTTGGCATGGTCGCTGCACTAGCCCTGGCTAGAGTTAATAGGTTTTGGGAATGGACCCGCCAGGCCCGCCAGGGCCGGCGCCCAACCGACCGCAGCACGACCCAAGGAGGCATGATGATGGTTAAAGGCTACCGTTCCCTGGCAGCATTGTTGGCCCTGACCCTGGCCCTGATCATTGGCGGTGGCCAGTTGACGGGCCTGGGCGCCACCCCGGCCCAGGCCGCCGAGCCGGTGCACATCACCTACGGCTATCACCCCTACTGGACCGGCGGCTGGACTGGCGTGGTGATCAAGCAGCGCGAGCTGTGGAAGAAATACCTGCCCGCCGGCAGCACCGTCAACTTCGAGGCCCACCTCACCGGTCCGCCCATGGTCAACGCCATGCTGGCCGACAAGATGCAGATCGGCACCATGGGCGACATGCCCTCCTTCGTGGCCACCACCAAGAAGGCCCAGGGCGATATCCGCCTGGTGGCCGCCAACATGATCAGCGACGGCCAGAACTGCAATCTCCTGGTGGTGCGCAAGGACGCCCCGGACTTCAAGACCCCCCAGGAGGCCATCGAGTGGCTCAACGGCAAGACCGTGGCCGCCCACCGGGGCACCTGCTCCAACCGCTTCATCGACTCGGTGATCGAGAAGAACAATATCAAGCCCAAGGAGCGCCTGAACATGACCATCGAGGTCATCGCCAGTTCCTTTGAGGCCGGCAAGCTCGACGCCGCCCCCATGTGGGAGCCCCACGCCCAGAAGGTGGTGGATCAGGGCTTCGCCAAGTACGCGGCCACCGGCGCCCCCTGGGACGAGTGGGACGCCAACTTCACCCTGATGCGCCAGGACTTCATCGTCAACAACCCCGAGGCGGCCAAGGGCTGGATGAAGGCCGAGATCGAGGCCCTGATGATCATGAAGAACGAGCCCCTGGCCGTGGCCGAGATGGTCAAGAAGGAGACCCAGGGCTACGAGATCCCCACCCTGTGGAAGGCCCTGTACCAGGACCTGCCGGCCAACCTGGGCGGCGTCAAGGTCAAGTACATCGGCGAGATGGTCTTTAGCCCCCGGGTGCTGGACATCATGGCCAAGGGCTACAAGTTCCTCAACGCCATGAAGATCATCCCCTCGCCCGAGATTCCCCCGGACGCCATCAACGAAGGCCCGGTCAAGGCCGCCCTGGCCGAGATGAACCTCAAGGCCCCGGTGGTGGAGATCGAGGCCCTGCCCATGAGCGCCCTCAAGGTCAAGTAGGACACCCCTGTGGCCACTGTGGTTCTTAGCAGTCCCTGCCCGACCCCCCCCGTCGCCACCCCCCCCCAAAGGCGGCGAGGGGGGAAGGGCTCCCTAGCGCGAGGCCGGGCGCTGGCCGTTGGCAAGGAATGACGCCGCATGGAAACCGCTCTGATAATCACCGTCGCCGTCCTGGTTCTCCTGGGCTTTGGGGCCTGGCGCCAGAAGAAGAAGGCGGAGCTGTTCGAGATCAGCTGGGGCCAGCAGGTGCGCCGCACCCTGACCGGCCGGCATTTTCTGCTTACCGTGGCGGGGCTCTTGCTGATCGTCGGCCTGTGGCACATTACGGTCAGCCTGCTGCGCCTGCCCTGGTTCAACCGCCTGCCCGGACCGGTGGAGGTGGCCCGCGAATGGTTCAGCCCCACCCCCACCTACGGCATCTCCATCTACACCTGGGACTACTACGTACACATCTTCTACAGCACCTATAGGGCCACCTCGGCCTTTCTGCTGGCCACCCTCCTGGGCATCCCCATGGGGCTCTTGATGGGCTGGAACCGCAAGTTCTATGACTACAGCTTCCCCCTGGTGGAGCTGCTTCGGCCCATACCCCCCCTGGCCTGGGTGCCCCTGGCCATTCTGGTGCTGCCCGGCAACGAGCCGGCGGTTATCTTCGTCACCTTCCTGGTGGCCTTCTTCGTCACCACCCTCAACACCCTTTTGGGGGTGGAATCCATTGACGACAATTATTTCCGGGCGGCCAAGTGCCTGGGCGCCAGCAACCGCGACATCCTCTTCGACGTGGTGGTGCCCGGGGCCCTGCCCTTCATCTTCACGGGCTTGCAGATATCCATGGGCGCGGCCTGGTTCTCCCTGGTGGCCGGCGAGATGATCGCCGCCCAGTACGGCCTGGGGTTCTTGATCTGGGACAGCTACTCGGTCATCTCCTATCCGGTGATCTTCATCGGCATGGGCACCCTGGGCTTGATCGGCATGGCCAGCAGCGCCCTGGTGCGGCTGGTGGGGCGCAAGCTCATGGCCTGGCGCGAGGCCGAGCTTTCCGGTGGCTCCCAGGCGGAGGCATGACATGCAACTAGAGAACAGCAACCAGCCCCGCCCGGATGACCAGCCCCAGGGCGGATTTTGCCGGGCCAGTTTGGGCGCCCTGTCCATTCGGCGGGTGAACAAGGTCTACGACCCCCAGGGCGTGCACGTGGTGGCCCTGCGGGACTGCTCCCTGGAGATCGGCGCCGGCGAGTTCGTGGCCGTGGTGGGACCCAGCGGCTGCGGCAAGTCCACCCTGCTCAACATCATGGCCGGCTTCGACAACGTCAGCGACGGGCAGATACTCCTGGACGGCGCGCCCCTGGCCGACACCCAGACCAAGCCCCGGCCCGGCTCGGACCGGGTGGTGGTCTTTCAGAGCGGGGCGCTTTTCCCCTGGAAGACGGTGCTGGACAACGTGACCTACGGCCCGGTGGTGCAGGGCCGGCGCGACCGGGCGGATGCCCAGGAGCGCGCCCGGGAGATGCTGGCCCGCGTGGGGCTTTCGGGCATCGAGGACAGCTACCCTGGCCAGCTAAGCTCGGGCATGCAGCGGCGGGTGGAGATCATCCGCGCCCTGATCAACGACCCCAAGGTGCTCCTCTTGGACGAGCCCTTTCGGGCCATGGACACCGTGACCAAGAGCGCCAGCCACGAGTATCTGCTGGAGCTGTACAACGCCACGGGCAAGACCATCTTCTTCATCACCCACGACCTGGAGGAGGCCATCTTCCTGGCCGACAAGGTGGCGGTGATGACCACCCGGCCCGGGCACATCAAGATGGAGATCATGGTGGACCTGCCGCGCCCCCGGGACTACCGCCTCCTGGCCTCGCCGGAGTTCTTGCGGCTCAAGTCCCAGGCGGTGGAGGCGGTGCACGAGGAAGCGGTCAAGGCCTTCCAGGCCGGCGAACGCGAGATGGCATAGGGAAGGCAACATAGGCATGGCACAGCGACCCTCGCCCAAATCCATCCCCCTGACGGCGCGCCTGCGCCGCGATGTATTCAATCCCGCCTTCGGCCGGGGCGCCCTGGCCGTGGCCGGGTTTTTTGCCTTGTGGCAGGCCGGCTCCATGGGGGCCTTGCCCTTCATGTCCGCCATCCCCACCCCCATGGAGGTGGCGGCGGCCTTCTGGAAATTTTTGCAGGAGCCCAAGTACTGGCAGGGCTGGCGCGACAGCGGCCTGCGCGTGCTCTACGGCTTCGTGGCCGCCCAGCTGCTGGGCATCCCCCTGGGCCTGGGCATGGGCTGGAGCCGCAATTTCAAGGACCTCACCTTCCCGGTCTTCGAGCTTCTGCGCCCCATACCGCCCCTGGCCTGGGTGCCGGTCTCCATTCTCTTCTGGCCCACCAACGAGCTCTCCATCGCCTTCATCACCTTCATCGGCGCTTTTTTCACCATCGTGGTCAACGTGCTGGGCGGGGTGGGCTCCATAGACAAGGCCCTGGTGTACTCGGCGGTCTCCTTCGGGGCCTCGCCGCGCCAGGTCTTCTGGCGGGTGGTGCTGCCGGCCACCATACCCAGCATCGCCACGGGCATGATGGTGGGCATCGGCATCACCTGGAACGTGGTCATCGCCGCCGAGATGATCGCCGGCAACACCGGCCTGGGTCGCCTGACCTGGGAGGCCTATCTGGCGGGCAACACCCCGGGCATCATCGTGGGCATGATCAGCATCGGCCTGGCCGGCTACGTCTCCAGCTATCTGGTGAAGTGGGTCAGCGAGATGCTCATGCCCTGGCGCAAAATATTCTAGGCTCTGGAGAGGCGAGGGAGTTGGGAACATGAGCGGCAATGGCAACTGCAAGCTGACGGCGGCCCAGATCGAGGTCCAGGACCTGGAGCGGATCTACCGCGTGCCCGGCCGACCGGCGGTGGCGGCGCTCCAGGGCTGCTCGCTGACCGTGGAGAAGGGCAAGCTCACGGTGCTGGTGGGTCCCTCGGGCTGCGGCAAGACCACCCTGGCCAACATCCTGGCCGGCTACGACACCCCCACCGCCGGCCAGGCCCTGATCGACGGCCAGCCCATCAAGGGGCCCGGCCGCGACCGGCTCATGGTTTTTCAGGAGACCGCCCTGTGGCCCTGGATGACCGTGCTCAAGAACGCCACCTTCGGCCCCACGGTCAACGGCAACCTGAGCCGCCAGGAGGCCGAGGCCAAGGCCATGGTGCTCCTGGACAAGGTGGGGCTCAAGGACTTCAAGGACAAGTACCCGGCCCAGCTCTCCGGGGGCATGCAGCGCCGGGCCGAGCTGTGCCGCGCCCTGGTCAACGACCCGGCGGTGATGATCCTGGACGAGCCTTTCCGCGGCCTGGATGTCATGACCCGCGAGTTGATGCAGGAATATCTCATCAAGCTCTTCGAGGAGTCGGGCATGACCATGCTCTTCATCACCGCCGAGATCGAGGAGGCCCTGTTCCTGGGCGACCGCATCCTGGTGATGACCAACCTGCCCGGCACCATCAAGACCTGCGTGGAGGTGGACCTGCCCCGGCCCCGGGATTACCGCGTGTTGGCCAGCCAGCGCTACCTGGAGATCAAGGGCCAGGTCATGGAGGCCCTGTACGAGGAAGGCGCCAAGGCCTTCGGCAAGCTGGGGGCCTTCAGCTTGCCGGGCAGCTGCCAGCCCGGGGCGCTCAATCTGGGCGGGCGGGACTAGCCCCGTGTGGCCCTGGGCGGCCGGCCCCCTGCATGGTGTGACGGTGCTCTGCGCCCTGGGCGGGGCGGCCTTGTGCCTGGCGGGCCTGGGCGGCCGGCTGGCCGGGCGGCTCCCGGCGCGGGGCTCGCGCTTGCTCAATGGTCTGGGCTACGGCCTGTGCGGGGTTTCGCTCTTGCTGTTTGTGCTACGCGGGCTCGGGGCCTGAGGCAAGGCGGCGTGGAACTCCCCCCCCAGGTTAGGGTGCTGGCCTGCCGGGTCTTCGCCCACGAGCTGGCCCATCTGGGCCTGCCTGAGGATAGCGTCACCTTTCTGGAGCAGGGCCTGCACCGCTATCCCGATGAGCTGCGCCGCCAGGTGGGCGCGGCCCTGGCCGCCTGGGAGGACGACCCGGCGGTGGAGACCGTGGTGCTGGTCTACGGCTTCTGCGGCGGCGGCCTGGAGGGCCTTAAGAGCCGCCGGCTCAACCTGGCGCTGCCCCTGGCCCACGACTGCATTCCCCTCTTGCTGGGCCACATGCCCCGGCCCCGCCCTGGCCAGGGTGGCAGCTTCTACCTGAGCCCCGGCTGGGTGGATCACGCCAAGACGCCCTTCACCGAATACCAGGAGACGGCCCGGCGCTGGGACGAGGAGACGGCCCAGTGGGTGGGCCGCGAGATGCTTAAAAGCTATTGCGAGGTGGTCATGATCGAGACCGACGACCTGGTGCAACCCCACCACCGCGCCTATGCCCAGGGCATGGCCGGCCTGTTCGGCCTGGGCCTGCGCGGCCAGGCCGGCGACCTGAGCTGGCTCAGGCGCCTGTTGGCCTTGAGGCCCGGACCCGGCCTTTTGCTGCTCTCCCCTGGCCAGGTCCTGGACCTGGCCGCCTACCCCCAGGCCGATCCCCTGGTTCAAGCCGGGGAGGCCCCGTGTCCCTAGAATGGGCCCCGGCCCTCATACTCTTCCTCAGCGCCTTCACCTTCGGCTTCTCTGGCTTCGGCTTCGCCCTGGTCTCGGTGCCGCTGTTGGCCCTGGTCATGCCCATCAAGACGGCGGTGGCCTTCCAGTTCCCCTATGCCACCATTCTGGTGCTCTATCATGCCTGGCACTATCGCCGCCACGTGGAGCACCGCGAGCTGTGGCCCATCGTGCTCGGCTCGGCCCTGGGCATGCCCATCGGCCTGTGGCTGCTCTACCAGGCCCCGGAGATGCTGCTCAAGAGGGCCTTGGCCCTGTTCATCGTGCTGGCCATCGCGGGCACGGCCCTGCCCGCCGGCCGGCGCCTGGCCCGCCTCCATGCCGGCAAGGCCTGGTGGGGGGCCTTGTGGGGCCTGGTCAGCGGCTGGTTCCAGGGGGCCTATTCCACCGGCGGCCCGCCGGCCGTGATCTACGTGATGTCCCTGGACCCCTCGCCGGCCAAGGCCATGGGCTTCTTGGGCAGTTATTTCTCCTTTCTCTATCTGGTCATGGCCGGGTTGTACGCAGCCAGCGGGTTGTTGTCCTGGCCGCTCCTAAAGACCAGCGCCCTGTATGCCCCGGTGGTGCTGGCCGGCACGGTCCTGGGTCATCTGGCCCTGGGCCGCATGGGCGGCCGGGCCTATCGCCAGGGCGTCAACCTGCTCTTGGTGATCACGGCGGTGCTCCTGTGGCTGCGCACCTAGGGCCGGGCCGGGGCAAGCCCTCCAGGTCTTAGTCCTTTGGGGCCCTTCCGGCCCCACCCGTCCGCCCCCGCCGCCGCCCCCTTGGCGGGATGGCCATTGACCACGTATAGTTTAACCAGGTCCCTGGTTGCGGTTCATCCAGGTTGAGGCATGGTGGCGAGAGCCGCCCGCGAGGAGGCAAGCAGCTTGCTGGTCAAGGAATTGGTGCGCCGGGATGTCCGGGTGCTCACGCCACAGGCCTCGGTGGGCGACGCCGCCCGGGTCCTGGCCGAGGACGCGGTCAACTGCGTGCCCCTGGTGGACGCCCAGGGACGTCCCGTGGGGGTGCTCACGGTCCACCAGGCCCTGGCCCTGTTGCTGCGCCCCGGCGGCGCCGGCCTGCCCCTGGAACAGGCCATGGATCGCTCCTTCCCCTCGGCCAGCGAGGAGGCCCTCTTCGACCCCCACGCCCCGGAGATGTCCGAGCGCATGGTGGTGGTGGACCATGGGGGACGCTACAGCGGCGTGGTCACCAAGCTGGACCTCATCAGCCGGCTCAACGAGCGCCTGACGCGCACCCAGGGGCAGTTGGAGGCCATCGTGGCCTCGGTGCCCTCGGGCATCATCGCCGTGGACGCCGCCTGCCGGCTGACCCTGGTCAACCCCAAGGCCGAGGAGATTCTGGGGTTGAGCGCCCAGGAGGTGCTGGGCCAGCCCGTGGAGCAGGTCATTCAGCGTTCCGGCCTGCCCAAGGTGGTGGCCAGCGGCCGGGCGGAATTCGGCCGGCCCTACCGCCTGGGCGACAAATCCCTCCTGGTCAGCCGCAGCCCTATCCTGGGCCCCCGGGGCGTGGAGGGCGGCGTCTCGGTCTTTCACGACGAGTCGGAGCTGGAGGAGGTCCAACGGCAGTTGGAGGAGATGCGCCGCCTGCACGACGAGATGGCCTCCCTGTTGGACAACTCCCACGACGGCATCATCGTCACCGACCATCAGCGGGTGCTCAAGGTCAACGCCAGCTTCGGGCGCATCTCGGGCCTGGCGCCGGAGTCCCTGGAGGGCCGGCCGGTGGAGGAGCTGGACGCCTCGCGCCACGTCTGCCTGGCCTCGGTGCAGGAGATCTTCCGCCTGGTGCGCCACCACCGCAAATCAATGACCGTATTGCGCAAGCTGCACCGGGGCAATGAGATCTACGTCACGGGCAGCCCGGTCTTCGACCGCCACCGGCAGGTGGCCAAGGTGGTGCTCAACATCCGTGACGTGACCGAGCTGCGCCTCTTGGAGGACCAGATTCGCCGGCTCTCGGCGGCCTATCTGAGCCAAACCGAGACCTGCCAGGCCCTGGAGTCCCTCTCCGGAGAGCTGGTGGCCGAGAGCAAGGCCATGCGCAACCTCCTGGACCTGGCGGTGCGGGTGGCCAAGGTGGATTCCACGGTGCTCCTGGAGGGCGAGAGCGGCGTGGGCAAGGACGTGCTGGCCCGGCTGATCCACCGCCTTTCCAGCCGCCACGACCGGCCCTTCGTGGCCGTCAACTGCGGGGCCATCCCCGAGAGCCTTTTGGAGAGCGAGTTCTTCGGCTACGAGCGGGGGGCCTTCACCGGCGCCGGGCGCGAGGGCAAGCCCGGACTTCTGGAGCAGGCCGACGGCGGGGTGCTGTTCCTGGACGAGGTGGGGGAGCTGCCGCTGAATTTGCAGGTCAAGCTCTTGAAGGTGATCCAGGACCAGCAGAGCCAGCGCCTGGGCGGCACCAAGCCCGTGGACCTGGACCTGCGCATCGTGGCCGCCACCAACCGCGCCTTAAGGGAGATGGTGCGGCTCGGCCAGTTCCGGGAGGACCTTTTCTATCGCCTGTACGTGGTGCCCATCAAGGTGCCGCCCCTGCGCCAGCGCCGCGAGGACATCCTGCCCCTGGCCCTGATGTTCCTGCGCCAATTCAACCAGAAGTACGGCAGCAACCGCACCCTGGGCAACGCGCTTTTGCGGGTGATGGAGCACCATGACTGGCCGGGCAACGTGCGCGAGCTGCGCAACGTGGTGGAGCGCCTGGTGGTCACGGCCGACAGCGAGATGCTGGAGCCGCGCCACCTGCCCGACAGCGTCTACTCGCCGCCCCAGCCAGCCCCGGCCGGGGTGGTGGTGACGGCCCTGATGGACCTGCGCCAGGCCAAGGAGGCGGTGGAGCGGGAGCTGATCGCCCGCGCCCTGGCCGACTCGGCCAACACCCGCCAGGCGGCGGCCCTCTTGGGCGTGGATCATTCCACGGTGGTGCGCAAGGCCCAGCGTTACGGACTGGCCATCTCCGGCGAGGAGCCAGGCTCCGACGGTTAGTCTCTAGGAGCCTGTCGGAGTAACACGCGGACAGGCTCCTAGGCGGGCCATGGACGGCCCGCCCGCAAGAGCGCCAAAAATATTTTGGCGCTCTTGCGTGAACTTGCCAAATTTACTTTTGGCAAGTTCCAAGAGGAGAAAGCCATGGATGGCTTTCTCCGACACCCACCTAGGCCGCCGGGAGTCCCGGTTCAGTCCAGGCGCACGATCTTGACCGTCTTGCCCACCCAGTCCAGGGGCAGATAGACCCTGCCGCTCTTGCCGCTTTTGGCCACCTTCTTGTAGAGCAGCTCCCGGCCCATGATGACCAGGTGGACCTTATGGCCGCTGGCGGGGCCGGGCTCGGGGTCTTCCCGGAATCTGGCCCCTCGCCGGTACTTCATCCCTATCCCCCATGCGTCAATGATCACAGGCGGCGGGGATCAGGCCCCGCCCTGTTGCTTGCGCTTTTCTTCGTCGCGGATCTCGCGCCTGAGGAGCTTACCCACCTTGGACTTGGGTAGCATGTCCCGGAACTCGATGTAGGAGGGCACCTTGTAGGGCGCCAGGCGCTCGCGGCAGTAGCGGATCAACTCCGTGGCGCCCACGCCCTTGGCATCGTCTTTGAGCACCACGATGGCCTTGATGCGCTCGCCCACCTTTTTGTCAGGCACACCCACCACGCAGGCGCCCACCACCACGGGGTGGTCCTGCAGGATGGCCTCTATCTCCGAGGCGCTGACCCGGTAGCCCTTGTGCTTGAGGATGTCGGCGGAGCGCTCCACGTAGAAGATGCTGCCGTCGATATGCAGGCGCACGTAGTCGCTGGTGCGGTAGTAGACCGCGCCGCCCAACTTAATAAAGGAGCGCTCGGTCTCGTCGGGGCGGTTCAGGTATTCCTTGATGGCGTGGGTGGAGGTGACCAAGAGTTCGCCCACCTCGCCGGTGGGGACATCCTCCAGGGTGGCCGGGTCCACCACCCTGACCTGGCGGGAGGGCAGGGGCACGCCCACGCACATGGGTTCGGGGGAGCCGCCGTCCAGACGGCTGTAGCAGACGTGGCCGGCCTCGGTGGAGCCATAAACCTGGTAGATGGGCGCGCCCACGCGCTCGATCCAGCGGGCCAGCACCTCCCGGGGCAAGGCGTCGCCGCCGCAGTAGCAGTATTTCAGCGAGGACAGATCATAGGTGTCCTGGCGATCGTTCTCCAGGATCATGCGGTACAGGGCCGGCACCCCCAGCATCCAGCGCACCTTGAAGCGCTCTATGCTCTCCAGGATGGCGTCCACTTGTGGCACTGGCATAAGAACCGTGGCGTTGCCCAGGTTGAGCCCCACGGCCATCATCAGCCCCAGGGCCATGATGTGGAACAGGGGGTTGATGGCGATGTAGACGTCCTGGCCTTCCAGCACATGGTCCTTGAAGACGTGGTCGGTGATGTCGTTGACGTAGGAGACGTGCCCCCAGTGGTTGCCGGGCACGCCCTTGGGCAGGCCGGTGGTGCCGCCGGTGTAGAGGATGTAGGAGAGGTCCCGCACCGGGTCGATCTCCACCTGCCCGGTCAGAGGCCTGGCCTTGAGCAGGCTCTTGAACCACACGGTCTCGGCCCCGCCGGTGACCTTGCCCTTGGGCGTCTTGTCGAACAGATGGGCCACCAGGCGCTTGACCGGGCTGATCAGGTCCATGAGGTTGGTGACGATGATGCGCTTGAGATTTGTCTTCTCGAACACCTCGCGCACGTAGCCGTAGTTGGTGTCATGGCAGATGATGGTCTCGGCCTGGGCGTCCTTGACCATGTATTCGATCTCGTGGCTGGTGTAGACCGGCGAGATCAGGACCGCCGCGGCCCCCAGCTTCTGGATGGCCAGGAAGGCGATGACGAACTGGGGGGTGTTGTTCAAGTACAACACCACGCGGTCGCCCTTGCCCACGCCGCTGGCGGCCAGGCCGCCGGCAAAGCGCGCCACCATGTTTTGCAGGCGCCGGTAGCTGAAACGATCGCCGAGAAAGACGATGGCCGTGCGCTCGGGGTACTTGGCCGCCGCCCGCTCGAAACGGGTGAAGGTGCATTCTGCTTCCACCGGGGTCCTCCCGCTCAATTGCCAAAATAGGCGGCGCGAACGTCTGGGTTGTCCATGAGTTCCTCGCGCCCGCCCTCCACCACCGCCGACCCGTTCTCCAGGATGTAGCCGAAGTCGATGATGGGCAGGATGGGGCGGGCGTATTGCTCCGAGACGATGATGGCCGTGCCGCGTTGGTCGCGAATCTCTTTGATGGACTTGGCCAGCCAGTATTGGATGGCCGGGGACAGGCCCAGGAGGGGCTCGTCCAAGAGGAGCAGCTTGGGCTGGGCCATCAGGGCCCGGCCGATGGCCAGCATCTGCTGCTCGCCGCCGCTTAAGAAACCGCCCAGGCGGGTCTTGAGCTTGGTGAGCGCCGGGAAGATGTGGAAGACGTACTCCAGGGTTTCGCGCGCCTGGGTCGGCGTGGCCAGATAGCCCCCGATCTTGAGGTTCTCCAGCACGCTGCTTTCGGGGAAGATGCGCCGCCGCTCCGGGCAGAGCACGATCCCGGCCTTGGCGCGGGCCGCCGGCTGAAAGCCCATGATATCGCGGCCCAGGTAGTTGACCTGGCCCCGGATGGTGATGCGCTCGCCTCCCTGCATCTGCTCCTTGCGCTGGATGTCGAGCATCAGCCCGGACAGGGCGTACATCAGGGTGGACTTGCCGGCGCTGTTGGCCCCGAAGACGCCGATGATCTGGCCGTCTCCACAGGACAGGCTGACGTTGTTCAGGGCCAGCATGTTTTCGTAGAAGACCATGAGCCCCAGGGCCTCAAACATAATTGAAGACCTCCTCGCTGCCGAAATAGGCCCTTTTGACCTCCTCGTTGGCCATGACCTCATCGGAGGTGCCCTCGCAGACCTTGGCCCCGAAGTTGAGCACCATGACCCGGTTGGTCAGGGTGAACAGCTCGCGCAGGCGATGCTCCACCATGATCAAGGTCACGCCCTCGGCCCTAAGCTTTTCCATCAAGGGCAGCATGGAGGCCATCTCGCTCATGCTTAGCCCGCTGAAGACCTCGTCGCAGATGATGATCTCGGGCCTCAAGGCCAGGCAGCGGGCCAGTTCCAGGCGCTTTAAGTAGCCGGTGGGCAGGTTGGAGGCGAACTTGTAGGGCACGTAGGAATCGCGCTCAAAGCCGATCTCCTCCAGGATGTCCACGGCCACGGTGTTGCGGTCGCCCATGCGCCCGCCGCCCCGCCAGCCGCCGGTGCGCCGGGCGCGACGGGAGAACAGGGGTACGATGAGGTTCTTGTAGGCCGGCAGGCTGTAGTAGGGGCGCATCACCTGGAAGGTGCGCGTCAGCCCGGCGTCGGCGATTTTGTGGGGCTGCCAGCCGGTGATGTCCCGGCCCTGGAAGACCACCCGTCCCTCGTCCGGGCGCACGAAGCCGGTGATGCAGTTGACCAGGGTGGTCTTGCCCGAGCCGTTGGGCCCGATGACCCCCAGGATGTCGCCGCGCATCACCCCCACGTCCACCTCGGTGAGCGCCTGCACTCCTCCGAAGCGCTTGGTTACGCCCTTGAGACTGAGCACCGTCTCGCCGCTCATATCTGGACCCACCTTTCAAACTGCTGGTACTTGCGGCTGCCGTAGACCATCAGCCCTTCGCTCTTGAAGACGATGAAGGCGCACAGGATCACGGCGTAGACCGCGATGCGCAGGGTGCCGAAGTCGCGCAGAAGCTCGCTGATGGGCACCAGGATCAGGCAGCCCAGCACCGGGCCGGCCAGGGTGCCGCCGCCGCCCACCACGGTGGCCGCGATGGGGATGATGGAGAAATCCAGGGCGAACTGGCTTATGCCGGCCCACATGTAGAGGTGGCTGAGCATGGCCCCGCCCAGGCAGCCCATGGCGCTGGCGATGAACACCCCCAGGGCCTTGAAGGTGATGATGTTGATGCCGCTGGCCTTGACCGACTGATCGTTGTCCTTGACCCCGCGGAAGACCAGGCCCACGTCCTCCTCCACCAGTCGCCTGAGCGCGAACATGATCAAGAGCACCGCCGCCACCAGGGCGTACATCTCCACCCATTTGTTGGGCAGGCCCTCCACGCCCAACACGCCGTCGGTGCCGCCGAAGATATCCAGGGCCTCTATGACCCGGGCGGCCAACAGCGGGAACATCAGGCTGACGATGGCGAAGTAGACCCCGCGCAGGGGCAGGCAGGGCCAGAGCAGAAGGGTGCAGAACCCGCCGCCCAGGATGGTGGCCAGGGGCACGGTGAGATAGGTGGGCAGGCCCAGTTGGCTGTTCAAGAGGGCGGACATGTAGGCGCCCACGCCGATGTAGAGCGCCCCGCCCAGGCTCACCAGGCCCACGAAATGGGCCAGGAAGTCGAAGCTCATGGCCAAGAGGGAGTAGATGCAGATGATGGACAGCACCCGCTGCCAATAGGGCACCTGATTCAGGAACAGGGGCAGGAGCATCAGGCCGCCGATCAGGAGCAGGCGGGGCAGCACCAGGTAGCTTATCTCGCGCCAGGAGCTGACGGCGTACACCCCGTCGGTGCGCACCTTGATGCCTCGGTCCAGACGCTCCTTGCGCCGCGATTGCGTGACGTTTTCCATGTCAGACCCTCTCCTCCAGCTCCTTCTGCCGGCCGAACAGACCGCTGGGCCGGGAAATCAAGGTGACGATGATGGCCAGAAGCGCCACCACCACCTGGAAGTGGGGACCCAGCCAGGCCGTGGTGAGGATCTGCGCGAAGCCGATGAGGAAGGCCGCCAGCACGGCCCCGGTCCAGGAACCCAGCCCGCCCACGATGCACACCGCCACGGCCATGATCAGCACGTGGTAGCCCGACTCCACCACGATGTTGCCCAGGGGCAAGAGCACCAGGGCGGCCAGGCCGGCCATCACCGCGCCCAAGGCCATGGAAAAAGTGGCCATGCGGTCGCTGTCGATGCCCAGGGTCAGGGCCGCGCGCTCGTCCTGGGCCATGCCCTTCAAGGCCAGGCCCAGACGGGTATGGTTGACGAACAGCCACAGCCCGCCCACCAAGAGCGCGCCCAGGCCGATGACCAACAGACGGTGATAGTCCACGGTCACGCCCAGAATGTCCACGCTGCCCTCGGCGAAGACCGGCAGGGTGTGGGTGGCGCCCTTGAGCCCGCCCCAGCGCATGCCTTCCAGGATGGCCAGGCCGATGGCGTAGGAGGCGATGATCTCGCTGATGGCCATGCCCCGGATGCGCACCAGAATGAACTTGTAGGTGGCCGCTCCCACCAGGGCGATAACGGCCAGGGAGATCAGCATGGCCAGAAGGTAGGGGATGCCCAGCAGGTCGAGCAACAGCCAGGTGATGAAGCCCACGGTGACGTACAGGGAGCCGTGGGCGAAGTTGGGCAGCCGCGCCACCCCGTAGACCAGGGTGAAGCCCAGGGCCATCAGGGCCAGGGAGACGCTGTTGACTATGCCGTAGATCAGGATATCCATTCCGAGGCCCCTCCCCGGGGGGCGCCGCCGGGCGCGGCGCCCCCCAACGGGTTTGGCGAACGTTTTTTTAGACGCCCTACTGACCAGCCTTCATCCAGGGCGGCAGCAGGATGTCGCCGGTGGCGATCTTGGGCGGGAAGACCACCACGCGCTTGCCGGCCTGCCATTGGAAGATGGTGCCCACGGCGCCTTCCTGGGGGTCCAGGCTGGGGATGATCTGATTGCTCTTGGGGTCGAACTTGACGCGGCCGTAGACGCCCATCAGGTCGGTGGACTTCATGGCCGCCACCAGCTTGTCCGGGTCCAGGGAGCCGGCGCGCTCGATGGCGTCCTTAATGGTGTAGACGGCCATGTAGCTGGAGGAACTGCCATAGCCCTCGGGCTCCATGCCCCACATCTTCTGGTAGGCGTCCACGAACTTCATGGTCCAGGGCGTGGCCTGGCTGGGGGCGTTGCCGGCGTTGACCACGTTGGCCAGGCAGAACTCGCCCTTGCCGTCGGTGGCCTTCCAGAAACCGGGCTGCTCGGCGGCGGCGATGATGGAGCCGAAGGGCAGGGCGGGGATCTTCATGTCAGCCCACTGCTTGAGCAGGATGGAGGTCTCGGGCATGTCCATCCAGATCAGGAGGACCTGGGCACCGGCGCTCTTGACCTTGCTCAGGCCCAGGGAGAAATCGGTGGCCCCGGTGGGGTAGACCTCGGGGGTCAGAACCTTCCAGCCCTTGCCGCCCATGATCTTGGCGATCAGCGCGCCGCCGGCCCGGGCGTGGGCCACGTCCTGCACCATGATGGCCATCTTGTCCAGCTTGTACTTCTTGCCGATTTGCTCCAGGCAGGGAATGATCTCGCCGGTCACCATCCACTTGGCCTCGCCGGAGATGCGGAAGAGGGATTTGAACTGGTCGGGGTGCTCGGCCACCGTGGCGTGGTATTTGGGCGTCAGCGAGCCGCTGGTGAGGATGCTGATCTTATTGTTTTTGGCGATCAGGGGCATGGCCGCCAGGGCCGCCTCGGAGCGGATGGGGCCGCCCACGATGAAGTCGGCCTTCTTTTCCAACAGCAGCTTTTCCACCCCCAAGAGGGCCTCGCTCACCGGCACGCCGGGCTCCAGGTCGCGGGTGTCGATGACCTCCACGCTAAAGGGCCGCTTCTCATTGCCCACCTTCACCCCGCCGGCGGCGTTGATCTCGCTCACCGCCAGTTTGATGCCGCGCTCGGCGTCCCAGCCATAGAGAAAGGCCGTGGACAAGGGGCAGCCCAGTACTATGGGCTCGGCGGCCTGGGCGGCCGGGACGGGCGGCAGCCAGAGCAGGCCGGCCCCCAAGACCGCTAACAGTGACGATAGTGCCAGCAATTTTTTCATGGCCTCACTCCTCCTCTGGGGTTTTGGACGGGTTGGCCGCCAGGGCGGGCGCCCCCAGGCCGTGGGTGGCCAGGAGCTTCGTCAGGTCCTCTGCCGAGACGCCCAGGATGCGGCAGGCCAGGGCCAAATCGCCCTTGGCGTGGGCCAGCACCTCCTGGATATGGCCCTTCTGCACCTGGCTGAGTGGTTCAATGCGCGACATGGCCGACGGCAAACCCTCGTGACGTTTGCCGTGGTACAGGGGCAAGAATTGTGCCGTTGTGAAGCCCGGGGCGGCTTGGCGGGCAAGCCCCACGGAAACCAGGGCTTACGTCCAGGAAGCCCTCGACGATGGCCCGGCGGCCGCCGGGGCACTGGCAAGGAAACCTGGCAAGGGGGTGGAAAGAACCTTTACACCCGGAGAGGGAAGGCCGGGGCGCCGCGGCTGACCCGGGGTGGGATCAGCCCTTGCGCAACAGACTGTAGTGGGCCATGCGCTTGCGCAGGGTGGGGCGGGAAATGCCCAGGGCTCGGGCCGTGGCCGAGATGTTCCAGTCGTGTTCGTTGAGGGCGAAAAGGATGTGCTGATGCTCCACCTCTTCCAAGGTGTAGAGCTTGACGCTGGCCGTGGGCGCCGGCTCCGAGACGGCCAGTGCCTCGGCCACCGCCTCGGCCAAGAGCACCGCCCCCCGGGATTCCATGGCCGCCTTGGTCAGGGCGTTCTTGAGTTCGCGCACGTTGCCCGGCCAATCGTGGGCCGCCAGGCGCTCCATGGCCTCATCCTCCACGCGATTGACCCCGATGCCCAGCTCCTCGTTGATCTGACCCAGAAAGTAGTGCACCAGCTTGGGCAGGTCGCCGGCGCGCTCGCGCAGGGGCGGCACGTGTATGGTCACCACCTTGAGCCTGAACAAAAGGTCCTGGCGGAAGCGCCCCTGCTGGGCCAGGGCCTTGAGGTCGCGGTTGGTGGCGGCCACGATGCGGGCCTGGGAGCGTTGCACCTGGGTGCCGCCCACCCGGGTGAACTCGCGGTTTTCCAGAAAACGCAAGAGCTTGGCCTGCATCAACAAGGGCAGCTCGCCCACCTCGTCGAAGAAGATGGTCCCCTGGCCGGCCAGCTCCAGGCGGCCGCGCTTGTTCTCCACGGCGCCGGTGAAGGCCCCGCGCTCGTGGCCGAAGAGCTCCGACTCCATGAGGTTGCCCACCAGGGTGGTGCAGTCCACGGTGACGAAGGGCTGCTGGCTGTGCTGGGAGGAGTCGTGGATCACCCGGGCGATCAGCTCCTTGCCGCTGCCGGTCTCGCCGGTGATCAAGACCGTGGCCCGATTGCGCGACAATAGGCCGATGGTCTTGAAGATGGAGTTCAGCTCCAGGGTGTCGCCGATGATGCGCCGGCGGGCGTCGAAGACCCGGCTGGTCTCCACCACCGGCTTGTGGGCGCGGGTGGCGGCGGCGATGTGCAGCGCCTTGCCGATCACCCGGTCCAGGTCCGGGGCCTTGAAGGGCTTTTGGATGTAGTCGTAGGCCCCCAGGCGCATGGCCTCGATGGTGGTCTCCATGTCGTGGAAGGCGGTGATGATGATCACCTTGGCCTCGGGGTCCTGGCTGGTGATGCGCGGCAGCAGCTCCAGGCCCGAGATGTCGGGCAGTTTGATGTCCAGGATGATCACCGCCGGCGGAGTCTCGCGCCACAACTCCAGGCCCCGCTCGCCCGTGCCGGCCGAAGACACCTGATAGCCGCGTTCCTTGAGATACATCTCCAGGGACTCGCGCAGGGAGTCGTCGTCCTCCACGATGAGGATGCGCTTCATGGTCAGCATGGCAGCCTCATTATGAAAGCCACGCCGATGCCGTGGCGCCCCTTGACCGTCACGCGGCCGCCGTGGGCCTCCAGGATGCGCCCCACGATGCTCAGACCCAGGCCGGTGCCCCGGCTCTTGTTGGTGTAGAAGGGCGTGAACAGGTTCTCCTGCACCTCCGGAGCCAGGCCCGGGCCGTTGTCGTGCACGCCCAGCTCCACCCAGTCGGCCTCGCCGGCGGTCACCCGCCTGGTCCAGAGGGTCACGCGGCCGCCGGCTTCCAGGCTCTCCAGGGCGTTGAGCATCAGGTTGAGCAGGGCTTGCTCTATCTTGCCCAGATCGGCCTGCACCTGGGGCAGTCCGGGGCGGTGAATCTGCCGGACGGTCAGGCCCGCTTCCTTGAGGCGGCCGGCCAGGAGGTCCACGCAGTCCCGTGCGGCCAGCGCCAGGTCCAGCGGGGCGGGCACGATGTTCATGGGCCGGGCCATGTCCAAGAGCTGGTGCAGGATGTTGTCCAGACGGGTCAGCTCGCGCACGGTCATCTCCAGGCGGCGGCGGTCGAAGCCCTCCAGGTGCAGCTTGTCTTGCAGGATCATCATGTTCAGGGTGCAGGTGGACAGGGGGTTGCGTATCTCGTGGGACAAGGAGGCGGCGATCTGGCCCACGTAGGCCATGCGCTCGTTCTCGCGCAGGCGGTTCTCCATGGCCACGCGGCCGCTGATGTCGCGGCAGATGCCGATGGTCACCGGTATCTGCCCCAACTCCACCACCTTGTATTTCATCTCCGTGGGCGCCTCGGCCGGGGGACAGCCGGCGCGGCTGTACTCGATCTGCCCGCCCGGCGAGCGATTGTTCATGGCGGCCTCGAAGGCCTGGGCCACCCTGGCCCGACAATCGGCGGTGACGAAATCTCCGAAGGGCCGGCCCGTGACCTGGGAGGGCGCGGCGTCGTGCATGCGGCAAAAGGCCTGGTTGGCAAAGGCCACGCGCCCGCCCTGCACGATGAAGTAGCCGTCGTTGATCTCGTTGACCAGGGTCTTGTAGCGCTGCTCGCTCTCGGCCAGCTCGGCGGTGCGGACGCGCACCGTGCGCTCCAGGCCCTGGGCGTGGGAGCGGATGGCCATCTCGGCCATCTGCTGGAACAGGTCGGAGAAGCGGTGGATGGTGAAGGCCAGGCACTGATTGATCGTCTTCAGGCAGGCGGGCAGCAGGTGGCAAAACTCCGGAGCCTGCAGCCGCTCGTTGACGATGATGCGGAAAAGCTCGAAGGCCTTCTGCACATCGGAGAGGGGAAAGCCCGAATGCAGGCGCATCTCGGTTATATAGCGGATGAACCTCTCGATGCGCCCCAGGTCGCCGGTGCTCAATGCTTCCAGGTTGGCCTGAAAGGCCTCGTTGACCGTGAGGTAGAGCTCGCTGGTGGGCCGGCCCTTGTAGTTGGGTCCCTGCACGGCCAGGCGGGCCACCCACTCATCGATCAGGTCATCGCTGGAGGCGGCCAGCCAGCCCAGGAAGGCCCCGTAGCCCAGCGAGTCCTGGACCCCGGCCAGGTCCAGGCATGGCTCGGGCTGGCTGGCGGCGGCGGGGTCCGTGGGCAAATCCACTAGCATCGCGTCAGGCCCCCAAGGTTTAGGTTGGATCACGCCGCCAGTCTCGCGGGGAAAACCCGCCCTGATCCAGGTGGCGGCGGTCTGGAGCGCCGGTGGGAGACGACCTGCCTGGCCTGGAGGCCCTGGACTCACGGTTAGTGAATCAGTTAAGCATCCCTCCGCCCCGCCGGTCAAGGGGGCTGGAGGCGATTGTGCGCGGGAGGGACGGCGGTTGCCCCAAGCGGTCGGGACATGATCTAATAAAAGCCAGGATCGCGCGCCCCCTCGCCGAGGTTCCCCGTCGGCCGGGGACAGGCTAAAGGAGACATCAGCTTGCGTCAGCGCCCCCGCCAGGTGCTCCAGCTCATCGTGCTGGCCGTGACCCTGACCGGGATGTGCCTGGTCGGGGCCGCGCCGGCCGGCGCCGACACCCCCGCGCGCAACCGCGCCTACGTGGTGGAGTCCCCCGGCGGGCTGGTGGCCCTGGAGATGACCCCCGCCGAGGACCGGGGCGAGAGCGGCCGGGGCCAGGGGGTGGCCAAGGACAAGGCCACGGGGCGGGTGCTGTGGACCCTGGACTGGTACGCCAGCAAGGGCAAGGCCCTGCCCCTGGACGACGGGCTCTCGCTCATCCGCTTCGGTCCCTGGGCCAGGGATCGCCAGGCCTTCTCCGACCTGGCCGTGGCCTTCTACCGCCAAGGCCGCGAAGTGAGGCGCTACCAGGTGGCCGACCTGTTGCGCCGGCCGGACAAGATTCTACGCACCGCCTCCCACTATTTTTGGATGGACCGCGTCTACGCCCTGGGCATGTCGCCCGACCAGGGCAGGCTGACCATATTCTTGATCGACGGCGGGGTGGCCCAGTTCGCCACCGACAGTGGCCAGCGTCTGGAGCCCACGGACCTGGCCAACATGCGGGCCGCCCGCCGGCTCTTCGCCCAAGCCGAGCAGCGGCGCGGCCACGGCGATCAGCGCGGCGCCCTGCCGCTCTACCGCCAGAGCCTGCGCCTGTGGCCCAACCTGTTCCTGGAGGCGGCGCTAAAGCGCATGCGCTGAGAACGGCCAGCGCCGCCGGGCTGATTTTCAGCAACCCGTCAGTGGGTGGCGCAGCTCAGACAGGGGTCGAACAGGCGCACGCAGCGGCCGATCAGATACTCGCCCAGGGGCGAGAGCCCCTGGCCCTCCTGGTGGCTGCCGGCCAGCTCCTTGATCAGCAGGTTGATGTAGGGGTTGTTGATCTGGGTGGCCACCATCAGGCGCACCTTTTCCACGCAGCCGTGGCGCACCAGGTAGGAATGCATCAGCAATCCCCGGGGGGCCTCCACCACGCCGAAGCCCTGCCCGCTGCCCCCCAGGTTGGGGGCCGGGGCCGGCTGGGACATGTCCACCTGCTCCAGGCAGCGCAGGATCTGCTTGGCGGCCCAGAATATTTCCAGGAGCCGGCAGGGATCGTATTGCTCCAGGGTGAGTTGGTCGCGCTGGCGCAGGGGCTGGCTCAGGCTAAAGCCGGCGATGTCGGGGTCGTCCAGCCAGCCGCCGGGCAGATAGCTGCGCGACAAGGGTCCCACCAGCATGATGCCGGCGGGGAAGCCCAGCCCCGCCAGGTAGGGGAACTTGGCCAGGGTCCAATCGGCGCGCATCTCGGAGATGTGCTGCTCCATGTCCCGGGCCGCGAACTCCTGGGTCAGGCGCCCCTGGCGGTCGAAGACCTGGCAGGTGCCCGCGCCGCCGAATTCGTCGTGGGCCAGGAAGTTCAGCGGCAGGTCCCCGGGAAAGGGAATGCGGCCTCCCGTGGCGGTCTCTTGGCTAAAGCCCTCGATCAGTTGGCGGGAGCGTTCCAGCACCTGCCGGGCCAACTCCTCCAGGCGCGCCAGGTCATCGGCGCTGGGTGGAGCCAGGAAGCGGCCCAGGCCCAGGGTGATGGGATGGGCGGGGCGCTTGCCCAGGATGGCCACCATGTCCAGCCCGGCCTGGCGCAGGGCAAAGGCCTGCTCCATGACCTCGGGGTGGCTCTTGGTGAGCTGGAAGACCCCGCCGCCGGCCCCCAGCACGTCCGGCAGGGCCAGGAAGAAATAGCTGAGGGCGTGGCTGCTGATCCACTCGCCCAGCACCATGATCTGGCGCAGCAGGACCACGTGGCGGGGGGGTAGGATGTCCAGGGCCTGCTCCAGGGCCTTGAGGCTGGCCACCTGGTGGGCCACCGAACACAGGCCGCAGACCCGGGAGACGATCTGGGGGGCGTACTCCACCTGGCGGCCGTGCAGGAATTTCTCGAAGCCGCGGAACTCCTGGACCATGAAGCGGGCGGCGCTGACCCGGCCCTCTTCCATTTCGATGTGGATGTGGGCGTTGCCCTCGATGCGCGTGGCCTTGCTCAGGTGCAGCGTGGTCATCGCAGCCGTGCCCGGTCGTTGAGCAGCTTCTGCTCATAGCCCATGTTGATGTGTCCCCTCTGGCGCAGCAGGCGCACCACGGCCTTGACCGCGCCGTCTTCCAGCTTGCAGCGGCGGGCCAGGGAGCTGATCAAGAGGTCCTCGAAAAATTCCCCGCCGCCGACTTTTTTCATGGCGGCCTCGGAAGGCCCCCGGCAGCCCCAACATGGCAGGCCGCCGGCGCTGCACGGCGCCCCGCAGCCCCCGCGGGTCAGAAAGCCCAGGCACAGCACCCCCTGGGACAGGAAACAGTGCTCCAGGGTCTCCGGTCCGGTGGGGCTGATGCGCAGCCCCTCCGACAGGCCCTTGGCCGGCTTGCGCGGGCACTCCCCGCAGAGCACCGCCCGGGGCGGGGTTTCCACGGGTTCGCCGCGCAGCTCCTTGAGCAGGTTTTCCAGCACCGCCACCGGCGGCGGGCAGCCGGGCAGGTAATAGTCGACCTTCACCAGGTCGTCGAGCTTGCCGGCCCGGCGCAACAGGCCGCTCTGCCAGGCCTGCATGCCCTGACCGGCCTGACCGGCTTGACCCTGGCTGGCCGACAGATAGTAGGCAAAGGGGTCCTGGGCGCTGGCATAGCTTTCGGCCATCAGGTCCTCGACCTCGCAGAGGTTGGCCAGGGCCGGCAGCCCCCCGAAGGCGGCGCAGGTGCCCCAGGCCAGGAGGAAGCGGCTCTTGGCCCGCACCTCCGCCAGCACCTGCTGGTCCTCTTGCACCCGCACCACGCCGTCCACCAGGGCGATGTCCACCTCCGGCAGGCTCTCCTGGTCCATGAGCATGGGACAGTAGGCGATCTCCGCGCGCTCCAGGAGGCGCGCCAACTCCGGCGGCTGGTTGAGGATGGTGGCCTGGCAGCCGCCGCAGGAGGACAGGCTGACCAGGGCCAGACGCACCCGTCGCTCCTGGCGGATGGCCGGGGGCATGCTGCGGCGGATGGTGTCCAGGGCCTGGCGAGGGGACTCCAGGGCGGCCAATACGGCGCGCAGGCGCAGAATCAGGGTCTGTAGGATGACCAGGCCCAGTTGGGGCTCCTTTTGCAGGTGGAGCCAAAAGTCCTGGGCCTTTACCTCCACCAGGCTGCAAGCGGTGCTGGCCTTGGCGGTGGCCACCCGGGGCCGCCCGGTAAAGAGCGCCATCTCGCCGAAGAAATCCCCAGGCCCCAGGCGGGCCAGCAGGCAGGGCGCGCCGCCGGAGTCCTGGCTGATCTCCACCGAGCCCTCGGAGATGATGAACAGTGAGCCGCCCGGGTCGCCTTCCCGGCACAGCACAAAGCCCGGCTCCACCTGTTGGCTGCTGAACTCCAGACCCAGCATGCTGGGCGCCGGCGGCAGGGGGGAGGGCAGGTCCGGGCCGGCGGCAGGGGGCTGGTCCGGATCGGCCTTGGCGGCCAGGGCCTGGCGCAGGGCGGCGTCGCCCCGCACGCGCACCCTCAGGGCCTGGTTGGTGTTCTCCAGGCGCAGACACAGGGTTTTTATCAGGTGGGTTATCAAGCCCGGGTCGCTCACCGCGCGGCGCAGCACCGAGCCTCGGCTCAGGGGCAACAGCCTGGTGTCGTCGATGGCCGTGGCCGTGGCCGAGCGCGGGCGCTGGTCCACCAGGGCCAGCTCGCCGAAGAAATCCCCGGTCAGCAGGATGCTGGTGGCCGGGGGGCCGCCGCCCAGCACCCGGGAAATCTCCACCGCCCCGGATTGAATGATATAGAGGTGGTCGCCCTGGTCGCCCTGGCGGAAGACAACCTCGCCCTTGCCGAAGACGCGGCCGAATATCTCGTCGCCGGCCTGGGGTCTGGCGGGCTGGTCCTCCTCCGGCGGACTTGGCGGGACGGGGGAGGCCTGCTGTTCCAGGCGCACCTGGTAGGCCAGGATGCCGGCCAGGCGTATGACGTCGCCATCCCCCAGCGGCACGGGCTGGTCGGTGACGGGCGTGCCGTTGAGCCAGGTGCCGTTGGTGCTGCCCAGGTCGGTCAGGCAGGCCACGCCATTGGCGCGGGTCAGTTGGGCGTGCCGGCGCGACAGTGCCTTGAGCAGGTTGCGCAGGGTGGCGGACTGGCGGTACAGATCGCTGAAGGGGGCCAGGCCCCGGCCCAGCACGAAGGGGAATTCGCTGACGTTTATCTCGGGCAGGCCGAGACTGGCGGCATCGCGCAACAAGAGATTCATGACAGCCCCCCGGCCCGGGGCCAGGCCGTTTGTGCTCAAACGATTAACGCGCCAACCAGGCCGGACTGCGGGGCAAGCCCTTGGTCCAGACATCATCCTTCATGGCGTTAATCTTCTACTTAGTCCAGGGGCATCTCGGGCATAGTAACCCGCCGACCAGCCAAGGTCAATGACAGATGCCCTGGCGCCCGGGCCGCCATCAGGAGCGCGGACCGGATTCCCGGCGGCCGCGACTTGTAATTTGTGGCCAGAGAGGCGATTCTGTAGCCAGGTCGGCGGACCGGCCGGCGGCCCTCTGGCGGACGATAAGGAGGCCAGCATGAAAACCAGGCGCGATGCCGCGCGGACCAGCCTCCCGGCGCCGGCCTGGTCGGCCTGGGACATCCTGGCCAGTCTGGGCGATTCCCTGGCCGTGGTGGATACGTCCTATAGGGTGGTCTGGGCCAGGGAGCCGCTTTTGCCCTCCGGCGGGAGCCAGAATTTGGCGGGCCGCTTTTGCTACCAGATTTTCGCCGGACGCCAGGATGTCTGCCCCCAGGGCTGCCCGGTGCGGCAGGTGCTGGCCAGCGGGAGCGCCCAGGTGGTGGAGCGTCAGGTGGTGCTCCCTGACGGTGGCGTGTTGTGGCGCGAGGCCCGGGCGTATCCCATCCACGACGGCGCCGGCCGGGTGGCCCTGGTGGCCAGGATCAGCTTCGACATCTCGCGGCGCAAGGCCAGTCAATCGCGGCAGGCCCAGCGGCGGGAGGCCCTGGAACGCTCCCTGGCCGCGATGAACCGGCTGGGCCTGGGCGACCTGCCCTTCCAAGGTGGCCTGGAGCGAGCCTTGACCGCCCGCGAGCTGGAGGTCCTGCGCCTTTTGTCCCAGGGCCTGCGCAAGCCTCAGATCGCCGGCGTGCTGGGGCTTAGCCCCCACACCGTCAAGCGCCACGTGGACAACATCTTCGCCAAGCTCTCGGTGAACGACCGCGCCCAGGCGGCGGTCTGGGCCGCCCACCAAGGCCTGGTATAGGCCGGCGCCCCGCGCCCCGGGCCTGGTCGTCTTCTTGGTGGCATGGCCCGAACGGGGGATTCTCGCGCCTTTCATCCCTGCTAGCATGCCCTTAATCCACCAACCGGCAAGAGGAGGGCACGGCATGGCCAAACTCAGCAATCATCTGGAAGTCTACAAGCTTCTGCCCAAGACCAACTGCCGGCAATGCGGCCTGGCCGCCTGCCTGGCTTTCGCGGTGGCGGTCATCCAGGGCCACAAACGCCTGGATGAGTGCCCGCATCTTCCCCCTGAGATAGGGGCCCAGCACCAGGCCGACGGCCCGTCCAGCCCCGAGGCGGCCCAGGATATGTCAGGCACCTTGCAGACCTTGCAGGAACAGGCGCGCGGCCGCGACCTGGGGGAGGCGGCGCGTCGCCTGGGCGCCGAGCTGCGCGGGGACCGGCTGATCATCCCCTGCCTGGGCAAGGAGTTCAGCCTGGGACCCGAGGGCATTCTCTCCAGTTGCCACATCAACCCCTGGGTTAGCCTGCCCATCCTGAACTATGTCTTGCACGGCGCCGGCCTGGAGCCCAGAGGGACTTGGCTGCCCCTGCGCGACCTGCCCGGCGGCCTGGACTGGGGGCGCTTTTTCGCCCATCGTTGCGAGGCCCCGCTCAGGCAGGTCATAGATAACTACACGGCGCTTTTCAAGCTGATCGTGGACATCTTCGACGGCCGCCCAGCCCCGGCGCGGTTCGACTCCGACATCGCCGTGCTGATCCATCCCCTGCCCAAGCTACCCATCTTGCTGTGCTACTGGAAGCCCGAGGACGGCATGGATTCCTCGTTGAACATGTTCTTCGACATCACCGCCGACAAGAACCTGCCCATCGAGTCCATCTACACCCTGGGTGTGGGGCTGGTGACCATGTTCGAAAAAATCGCGCTGACCCACGGCAGGTGAGCTCCAGGCCGCCGGCCAGCGGGCAGAGCGGCGGGTGGAGTCGTGGCAACACCCGCCCTCTCCGCCTAGCAGGTCGCCCACGCATGGGCGCCATGGCGGAGCGGGCCAGCGTCAATCGCATAACCCGCGGGAGCCTGGATTTTGTAGCCGGCATCCGCTTGCCCCCGGCGGGGTTGAAAAGACTAATCTTGAGCGTCGCCTTGAGCAGATCAAGGTGCCGGCAAGGCGAGGTCCATGATGGAAGCAACAGCGCCCGTCTTCGAGGAGATATATCGCGACTACCTGGCCCAGTTAGAGAGCGGATGGGCTGGCCTGGACATTGAGGGGCTGGGGGTGGCAAGGCAGGGCGGCGCGATACTGGTGCCGTTTTATGGACAAATTCATCGCGTGGAGCCAGCGGGCATCAGGGGACCGGAAGGAGAGAAGCCCAGCCATGCCCGTTGTGTCGTGCTGGCCAAATACCTGCTAGGCCGTCCTCGGGGCACCGGACCGACCGGGCAATGGGTGTCCTACCGGGGCTTCAAGGACGCCGCGCCCTATGCGGCCAGCTTTGCCCAATACGCGGAAGGGCGCATCGCCAAAGCCTTCGCGACCCGCGGTGCGGATCTGGCCAAAGCCTGCCAGGACCTGGGGGCGACTGAGCCCCAATCGGAACTTAGCTACGATATCTGCCTGGAATTAAAGCCCTTGCCCAGGGTGCCCATACTGCTACTGTTCAACGGGCAGGAAGATGGTTTCCCGGCTGCCTGTTCCCTGCTGTGTGACGAGAGCGCTCCAGAATATCTGGATATGGAGTGCCTGGCCATGTTGGGGCTCATTCTGGCGGAGGCCTTGATCTGAAGGCCGCGGGCGCTAAAAACCCATGCGCCAGGTTGCCACGGTTGGCGCCAACCACTGAACAATATGGAAAATTTAGATACTCTGCCCGGATGGTCGGGCCAAGGTCGCCGACCGAAAAGTCTGGCCGGGAAACATATTAAGCCAAGTAGATTAGCAGGTAATGGACGGGGTGAGGGGCCTGGGCCGAGGATAAGGAGCCATTTCCTAGGCTCTGCGCTTGATCCTCCATGGTTTCAGGCAAAGAGCAACAAGAGGCTGTCCAAAGGCCACTGCCCGTTCCCCGCCTTAAAGAATTCACCAGGCTAACCATAAGATATGATAATACTAAAACAGCAAGGAACCGAGGATAAACTCAGTGTCACTGGGCGCTTTGGAGCTGGGCCAGAGGGGACCCATTACCGAGATTTTTCTTTGACAAGTAGTTATATTGTGGCTATAATATAGTTAACAAATGACAGGTTGTTGTTATCATTGAATAAATCTTGTTTGCTTTGGCGGCGGGAAAAATGACCAACAGCAAATAGATGTCCGCGAATCCTGACCTTCTTCTCCCGGGAAGGCAGAGAGACGGCTATTGGAGCAATGACACGCCCAGGTTCCCGGTCCTGTGAGCCGCGAGAACTAGTGGATAGCAAGTTGCTGATAAAGAGGCCAAAATGAGATATGCAGAGACTGGGTACAACTTAGAGATAGACCTGACCCGGGGTAGCGTTGATCGGGTAGAGACCGACCCTAAAGACACCGAACTCTATCTGGGTGGCTTGGGTACAAACGCTAAGATTCTTTGGGATAGGGTGCCCCCAGAGGTCGAGCCGTTATGTCCTGAGAATGTATTGATATTCAGCGCCGGCTTGTTGTGCGGCACGCCTGCCACCGGCTGTAACCGCACGATAGTATCCACCATTTCTCCTCAGACCCGCCTCATGGCGTTTTCAATGATGGGGGGGTTTTTCGCCCCTGAATTGAAGTACGCGGGCTATGACAAAGTCGTCATCAGCGGCAAATCTCCTGGCTTGGTGTACTTGTGGATAAACAACGACAAGGTGGAAATCCGCGATGCCTCCCATCTGAAGGGCAAGGGCGCGATTGAGACTGCCGAGCTTATAAAGTCGGAGTTGAAGGAGCCGAGGGCCCAGGTCGCGGCCATTGGCATGGCTGGAGAGAGCCAGGTATTTTTTGCTTCCATAGAGCAGGGTAGGTCCAGCGCCAGCAGAGGTGGAATTGGCGCGGTCATGGGCAGCAAGGGCTTAAAGGCCATAGTCGTTAGAGGCACCAAAGACATCAACTTGGCCCGGCCTGCCGAGTATATGCAGTTGTGCAATGAGGTGCTGGAATATATCAAATTCCGCAACCAACATCCGGTTCCCGGGGTCATGCCCATTCTGGCCGGTCTTGGGTCTCCGCAGGAGATGAAAGTCCACGACGAGAAGTGGCACACCGAGAATTTCATGTGGGGTAATTCTCGCACGCGGAGAAAGGATTTCTGGACCGACGACATCGCCAAGAGTTGGGCCGAGACCATGGATAGCATGCGGAAGCGGTTGATAAGTTGCTACAATTGTCCCATGACCTGTGGGGCGACGATCTCCCCTCCGGGTCTTCCCACCTATATGATGAAATGCTTCTCCAAGTTAACCTACACCATGGCGGCGATGTCCGACCTGGAGTTTGGTCTGGGAATAGCTCAAGCCGCCACCGAGTATGGCGTGGATGGCTTCTCGGCGCCGCAGGTCATGGCCTTTGCGCTTGAGTTGTATGAAAATGGTATCTTAACTGACGATGATTTCCCTGGGATGCCGGCGGATAATGAAGGACGGTTCCGCTGGCTGCTGGACAGAATTGTTCGGAGGGAAGGTATCGGCGACGTCCTGGCGAACGGCACCCATTGGGCCGCCCAGCAAATCGGCAAGGGCGCCGAGGCGTATGCCCACAATAACATCAAGAAGCATGAGCAGTTGCCGCTTAAGCTGTCCATGCTCAATCCCATTTATTTCCTCATGTACTCCACCGGAGAAAAGATCAACATAACCCAGATTGAGGGGCAGTTCCCTCAGTCGGCCTTCCCCACTCGTGAGGAGAGAGAAGAGTTTGTGAAGGATTGGTTCCAGGTTCCGGATGAGAAATTCAAGCAGTATTTGTTGGATTGGGAATTGCGCGGAGAAAACTCGATCCCCTTCTATCCAACCGTCCAAATGACTTGTGATATTGTTGACTGGCAAGAGAGGATGCACTACGTCGACGACGCACTCGGCATGTGCGCCGGATTGTCGTCGTTCCCCTTGAAGCCTCCCTATCATATACACAATTATCCCAAGTTCATTTCTGCTGGCGCCGGCATAGATATGGATGAGGAAAGACTAACGCAGGCCACCAAGAGATACCGGACCTTGGTGCGAGCCGTCAATATAAGAAGAGGTATGAGAAGAATTGATGATAAACCACCGGATAACCATTGGAAGAAAAGATTCCCAGAGCTGGAAAAGGAACTCTTAGATACTTATTACAAGTTTAAGGGTTGGAACAATGACGGGATTCCCACCAAGGAATCACTGCAAGAATTGGGCCTGGGCTATGTATTTGAGGATTTCGCCAAGAGAGGAATATTGAAAGAAAACGAGGATACACCATCCAATGAGGCCTCGGGCGAAAAAGGGAAGGTGGTGTAGTTATGAACGGTGAGAAAAAGAAGAAGATAGTTAAGACGATCAAAGTCATCGCGGACAAATGCAATGGATGCAGGGCTTGCGAGATGGTTTGTTCGGCATTCCATGCCGAGCCCAAGTACAGCAGCAATAATCCCGCGAGATCTCGCATAAGAGTCGTCCGCGAGCCTCTGAGGGACATTTATGTGCCGGTCTATGCCGGTGAGTACACCCCGGCCGAGTGCATGGGACGCGACAGGTATGTCATCGACGGCAAGGAGTATGAGGAGTGCGCCTTCTGCCGCGCCTCCTGTCCTTCGCGCGACGCCTTCAAGGAGCCCGACTCCGGGCTGCCCCTCAAGTGCGACATGTGCGAGGGTGAAGACGAACCCCTGTGCGTCAAGTGGTGCCTGGTGGACGCCCTGGTCTACGAACAGCGCGAGGAAGAGGTAGAGGAAGAACCGAATTTGGGCGAGATCGAGGTGGGGCTGGAGGCCATGGCCAAGAAGCACGGGCTAAATACTGTCATGGACGCCATGGCTCGCATGGCCCAAGCCAATAAGGGCTAGGCCCCGGTTTCGCATACCACGGTAGACTGGACAGGATCGGTATATAGTGTCTAATCTAAACGATTACAAGGAAATCATCGACGTCATCAAGGCCAACGGTGGTGACCTGTTCAAACGCTGTTTTCAATGCGGCCTTTGTGACACCGTTTGCCCCTGGAATAGAGTCCGCCAGTTCAGTATGCGCAAGATCGTGCGCCAGGCCTCCTTCGGCATGACCGATATTGAGAGCGAGGACCTCTGGCGCTGCACCACCTGCGGACGTTGTCCCCAGCGTTGCCCCCGCGACGTGCGCCAGATCGACTCCGGTGTGGCGCTGCGCAGGTTGGCCACGGAATACGGGGTCTTCCCCACCTCGGTGAAGCCGATCCGTTCAATCTCCGCCAGCCTGACCGGCGAGGGCAATCCCCTCAACGAGGAGCGCAAGAACAGGGCCAAGTGGGCCGAGGGCCTGGGGGTGGGCGCGTTCGAAGAGGGGATGGATATACTCTACTTCCCCGGCTGCTACCTCAGCTACGACCCGCGGCTCAAGAAGGTGGCGCGCGCCACCGCCACGGTCCTTAAAAAGGCTGGCGTTGAGTTTGGCATTCTGGGCTCCAAGGAGAGTTGCTGCGGCGAGAGCATCCGCAAGACCGGCGATGAAGAGGTCTTCAAGCGTCTAGCGCGGGAAAATATCAAGGCCTTCATTGATAACGGCGTGAAGCGAATCCTGGTCTCCTCGCCGCACTGTTATCATACCTTCAAGAACGAGTACCCCGAGTTCAGGGTCAACTTCGAGGTGGTGCACATCACCGAGTACCTGCTGGAGCTGATGGAGCAGGGCAAGCTGGAGTTGAAGGGTGAGTATGCCAAAAAGGTGGTCTACCACGACCCCTGTTACCTGGGCCGCCACAACGGGGTTTACGAGCAGCCGCGCGCGGTGTTGTCCAAGGTGCCCGGCCTGCAACTCGGCGAAATGATCGACAGTGGCCCGGACAGCCTTTGCTGCGGCGGCGGCGGCGGCCGCATCTGGATGGAGACCCCCAAGGGCGAGCGGTTCTGCGACCTGAGAGTGGAGCAGGCAGTGGCGGCCGAGGCCAAGGTCTTGGTGACCGCCTGCCCCTACTGCATCACCAACTTCGAGGACAGCAGAATAAACCTGGGGTTGGATGAATCGCTGGAGATCAAGGATATCACGGAGATCGTTGAGGAAGCGTTATAGCGTCCGGTGTGGCGGCTTTAAAGAGGCAGCCGGCGCTGGCAACTCCACCGAATAGTGAAAAGTAGGCGTTATGTCTAGCACATTTGGCGATGTGATGGTCGTTGGCGGCGGCATTAGTGGCATCCAGGCCTCCCTGGATCTGGCCATCGCCGGTTTCAAGGTCTACCTGATCGAAAAAGGCCCTAGCATCGGCGGGCACATGGCCCAGCTGGACAAGACCTTCCCAACCAATGACTGTTCCATGTGAATTCTCTCACCCAAGCTGGTCGAGGTCGGCCGGCACCCAAATATTGAGATCCTGACGTTCACCGAGGTCGAGGACCTGGAGGGGCAGGCGGGGGACTTCACGGTCACGCTGAAGAAGCGGCCCCGCTATATCAACGAGGAAAAATGCACGGGTTGTACAACCTGTGTCAAGTATTGCCCCGTTAAGTATCCCGACCAATTCAACCAGGAAATCTCGGAGAACAAGGCCGTCCACATCTTCTTTTCCCAGGCCATACCCTTGGTGGCCTATATCGATGAGAGCTGCCTCTACCTAAAGGAAAAGAAGTGCCTTATCTGCGAGAGCGTGTGCAAGACCGGCGCGATCGAGTTTCATCAGAAGCCGGAAAAGCTCACCATCAACGTTGGGGCGGTCATCCTTTCGCTGGGCCTGGAGCCGTTCGACCCCAAGGTTAAGGATGAGTACGGCTACGGCCGCCTGCGCAACGTCATCACCAGCATGGACTACGAGCGCCTGCTGAGTTCCACGGGCCCTTACGCGGGCGAGATTCGGCGCGCTTCCGACCTCGAGCATCCCCGCAAGGTGGCTTGGATTCAGTGCGTGGGCTCCCGCAGGGTGACCAAGGGCGAGAACAGCTATTGCTCGGCGGTGTGTTGCACCTACACCCAGAAGCAGGTGATCCTCACCAAGGATCACCAGCCTGACGCGGATTGCACCGTCTTCCACAACGACATCCGATCCTATGGCAAGGACTTCGAGCGCTATTTCCAGAGGACCGAGAGCTTAAGCGACGTGCGCTTCATCCGAAGCTATGCGTCGGTGGTGAGAGAGGATGAGCAGACCGGCAGCGTGACGATCCGGTACGCCACCGCCGATGACGGCGTCAAGGAAGAGGCATTCGATCTGGTGGTGCTGAGCGTGGGCTTGACCCCGCCGCTCAAGGTGCAACAACTGGCGCGGAAACTGGGCGTGGAGCTCAATCATCACGGGTTTTGCCAAGGCGACGAGGTCAACCCCCTGCAAACCTCGCGCCCGGGAATCTTTGTCAGCGGCGCCTTCCAAGGGCCCATTGATATTCCCGAGTCCGTGTTTTCGGCCAGCGGAGCCGGCGCCCAGTGCGGCGAGTTGCTGGGCTACAGGCGGGGAAAACTCAGCGAGCAGCGCGTTTACCCGCTGGAAAAGGACGTCTCTCAAGAGGAGCCCAAGATAGGCATCTTCGTCTGCCATTGCGGTGCCAACATCGGAAGCGTGGTCAACGTGCCCTCGGTTGTCGAGTACGCCAAATCCTTGCCCCACGTTGTGCACGCCCAAGAACAGCTTTTCTCCTGCGCCACCAACTCCGCGATGCAGATATCCGACACGATTAAAGAAAAAGGTCTGAACCGAGTCGTCATCGCCGCGTGTTCACCCCGGACCCTTGAGCCGCTGTTCCGCGACACGCTTCTGGAGGCTGGCCTCAACCAGTACTACTGCGAGATGGCCAACATCCGCGAGCACAACTCGTGGGTGCACTCCATGGAGAAGGATGAGGCCACCGCCAAGGCCAAGGACATTGTGCGCATGTCGGTGGCGCGCTCCTGCCTGCTGGCTCCGTTGCAGGAGTTTGACCTGCCGGTGAACAAGACCGCCCTGGTGGTGGGTGGCGGCATCGCCGGCATGACCTGCGCGCTCTCCATCGCCAAGCAGGGAGTCAAGGTCTGCCTTCTGGAGAAGGAGGACCGTCTGGGCGGGGTGGCCAACAGAATCGCGCACACCCTGGAAGGTTTGGATGTGCGGGCCTACCTGGCCGACCTGGTTCGAACCGTTTATCAGAATCCCTTGATCCACGTCTACCACCAGGCGGCGATCCAGGATGTCGCGGGGTATGTGGGCAACTTCGTCACCACGGTGCAGTCCGAGAAGGGCCCGGCGCGTATTGAGCACGGCGCCGCCGTCATCGCCACCGGCGCCGCCGAATACAAGCCCACCGAATATCTGTACGGCCAGGATCCGCGGGTGCTAACCCAGCTGGAACTTGGCGAAAAGATCGCCGGTGAGGATGAAACGGTCCTGGGCGCCCAAAACGTGGTGATGATCCAGTGCGTGGGCTGCCGGCAGGAGGACCGAAACTACTGCTCCCGGGTCTGTTGCAGCCACGCCATTAAAAATGCCCTGAAGCTGAAGGAACTTAACCCCGACGCGGACGTCTACGTGCTGTTCCGCGACATGCGCACCTACGGCTTCCGTGAGGATTACTATCGTCAAGCCTCCGAGAATAACGTCAAGTTCATCAGATACGAACCGGAAAGCAAGCCGGTGGTGGAGGCGGTCAACGAAGGCGGGGAAGAAGTTCTGCGGGTGAGCCTGGACGATCTCATCCTGGGCGACACCTTGGAAATCGACGCCAACCTGCTGGTATTGTCGGCGGCGGTGATTCCGGCCCCGGGCACCGAAGAGGTTGCCGGATTGTTCAAGGTCACCCTTAACCCGGATGGCTTCTTCAAGGAGGCACACGCCAAGCTGCGCCCGGTTGAATTCGCCACCGACGGCGTGTATCTGTGCGGGATGGCCCAGTATCCCAAGCACATCCCCGAGACCATCAACCAGGCTTATGGCGCGGCCGGCCGCGTGCTGACACTGTTGTCCAAGGACACGGTGGTGGCCTCGGGCGCGATCTGCGACGTCAAGGTTGACAACTGCATCTCCTGCGGCGCCTGCATAACCGCCTGCACCTACGGGGCCATAGAGTTTCACGAAACCGAAAAGGGCAGGAAGGCCTGGGTCAACCCGGTGCTTTGCAAGGGCGACGGTGTGTGCAACACGAAATGCCCCACCGGAGCCATATATCTCAAGCATTTCACGGACGATGTGATCCTGAGCCAGATAGACGCGGCCGTCGGCGTGGCCTAGGCGCGCCGTCGCATGGTGGTTCCCGGTTTTTAAGTTGGTTAAGGAAGCAAGGCATGAGCGCAGCCATAAACTTTAAGCCGAGGATTCTGGGCTTCGTATGCCATTGGTGAGCTTACGGCGCCGCAGATATGGCTGGAGTTTCCAGACTACAATACGCAAGTGATATTAGGCTGATTCGCGTGATGTGCACAGGTCGCGTTGACCTGGAGTTCATTTTGCGGGCATTGGCCAATGGGCATGACGGAGTATTGATAGGTGGTTGCCGCCTTAACGAGTGCAACTACGTCACCCAGGGTAATTACGACGCCTTGGCCGTTTCATACCTCGCCAAGAAGATCATGTCGTTCATCGGGCTTAATCCAGACCGTTTGGCGATTCGCTTCATGAACGCCAGCGATGGAATTCTGCTCGCGCAAACCATCAATGAATTCGATCATAAAATACGCAAGATAGGCCCCTTGGGCGAGGCGGAGGGCATCGACAAGGAATCTCTGGATTTCCGCCTCGCGGCAGCCAGAAAACTTGTCCCCTACCTGCGCTTGGTGGAGAGGGAGCGGCTAAGGATGCCTATAAAATCCCTTGCCGCCTACCAGGAATTTTACAACGGCGCGGAGGCCGAACGGCTCTTCGAAGAGTTGGTTGTCGACAAATTGGTCATCACTGAGATCATGCAACTGTTGAGCGAGGGCCCCCTTTCCACGGGAGAGCTTGCCAAGAAATTGGCACTGAAACCCTCCGACATCTCCAGATATATGAACACTTCCTCCATGCATGGACTGGTCAGATATGATGTAGAGCAGAAACGGTTCATGGCGGCGTAGCCTGTCCATGAAGGGCAACCATTGACGGCACTAGACGATCAGGACGGCAAGCGTGGATAACGACACGATCGATAGGATAATAGACAAGCACGACGGCGAAGCCAGTTCGTTGATTCAAGTGCTGCTGGAGATTCAAAGCCAAAATCATTGGCTGCCCAAGGAGGCCCTGCAGCGGATCAGCGAAAAACTGCGAGTGCCCCTGACGCGCATTCAACATATCGCCACTTTTTATAAAGCCTTCAGCCTGGTTCCCAAGGGCCAGCACGAGATACACATCTGCATGGGGACCGCCTGCCACGTGCGGGGGGCATCGCGCATCCTTGACGCGGTGCAGGATTTGACCGGCATCAAGCCGGGGGAGACCGACTTGGATCTCAAGTTCAGCCTGGAAACGGTCAACTGCCTGGGATGCTGCGCCTTGGGGCCGGTCATGGAGATAGACGGCAAGACCCACGGCAAGATGACCACGGTCGAAACGATTGCTGCCCTGAAGAAATATGAGTAGGACAAACTCATGCCCAGGATAAACACCGTCAGCGAGCTGGAAGCGTACCGCCAGGAAATTCTGGCCCAGCGCGACCCCAACAAACCCTGCATCACCCTGTGCTCCGGTTCCGCCTGCCACGCCACCGGCAGCGGCGAGATCGCCATCGCCCTGCAGGCCGAGATTGAAAAGCAGGGTCTGAAGGATCAGGTCGAAGTGCGCCGAACCGGCTGCCACGGTTTCTGCGAGCGCGGTCCGATCATCGTCATACATCCCGAGGATATTTGCTACTTCCAGATCCAGCCCCAGGATGTGCCCGAGATCATCGAGCAGACCATCAAGGAGCACAAGATAATCGATAGGCTGGTGTATTCTGATCCGGCCACCAATGAAAAGATCATCAGCGAGTCCAAGATACCTTTTTATAAGCACCAGGTGCGCCAGGTATTCGGCGCCAACCACAACATCGACCCCCAGAGCATCGACGATTACCTGGCCATCGGCGGCTATTCGGCCCTGGCCAAGGCTCTCTTCCAGATGACCTCGGATGAGGTGCTGGAGGAGGTGAAAAAGTCGAACCTGCGCGGGCGTGGCGGCGGCGGTTTCCCCGCGGGCAGGAAATGGGAGGGCTCCAAGGCCGCTCCCGAGCCCATCAAGTACGTCATCGTCAACGCCGACGAGGGCGACCCCGGCGCCTACATGGACCGCGCCTTGCTGGAGGGCAACCCCCACTCGATCCTGGAAGGCCTCATCCTGGGCGGCTACGCCATCGGCGCGCACGAGGGCTACATCTACGTGCGGCAAGAGTATCCCCTGGCCGTGCGCAACGTCATGCTGGCCATCCGCATGGCCGAGGAACTCGGCCTGGTGGGCCAGAACATCCTGGGCTCGGGGTTCGACTTCAAGATTTTCGTGCACCAGGGCGCCGGCGCCTTTGTATGCGGCGAGTCCACGGCCCTGATGACCGCCATCGAGGGCCGGGTAGGCGAGCCCAGGCCCAAGTACATCCGCTCCAACATCAAGGGATTGTGGGAGAGGCCCAGCGTTCTGAACAACGTGGAAACCTGGGCCAACGTGCCTCTCATCATCAATAAGGGCGCTGACTGGTTCACCAGTCTGGGCACCGAAAAGAGCAAGGGCACCAAGATATTCTCCCTGGTGGGCAAGATCACCAACACCGGTCTGGTGGAGGTGCCCATGGGCATGAGCCTGCGGGACATCATCTACAAGATCGGCGGCGGCATCCCCGGCGGCAAGAAATTCAAGGCCGTGCAGACCGGCGGCCCCTCGGGCGGCTGCTTGCCCGAGGATGCCCTTGACCTGCCGGTGGGCTTCGACGAGCTGACCAAGGCCGGCTCCATGATGGGTTCCGGCGGCATGATCATCATGGATGAAGAGACCTGCATGGTCGACGTGTCCAGGTACTTCATCGAGTTTCTCACCGATGAGTCCTGCGGCAAGTGCGTGCCCTGCCGCGAGGGCCTGCGCCAGATGCTCAAGCTCTTGACCAACATCACCACCGGCAAGGGCAAGGAGGGGGACATAGAACTCCTGGAGGAACTCTCCGAGGTCGCCAAGGAGGCCGCCCTCTGCGCTCTGGGCAAGAGCGCCCCCAACCCCTTCCTCAGCACGCTGCAATATTTCCGCGACGAATACGAGGCGCATATCCGTGAGAAGCGCTGCCCGGCCCTTTCTTGCAAGGAGTTGATCGCCTTTCACATCGACCCGGCCAAGTGCCAGGCCTGCGGCACCTGCGCCAAGAAGTGCCCGGCCCAGGCCATCGACGGCGGCAAGAACAAGATTCACATCATCATGCAGGACAAGTGCACCAAGTGCGGCACCTGCTTCGAGGCTTGTCCCAGCAAGTTCGCGGCGGTCAGAAAGATTTCCGGTGAGCCGGTTCCCGCGCCCATCCCGGATGAGCAAAGAGTTATTGTCAGAAAGAGCCAGAAGAAATGAGCCAGGTAACTCTAGAGATCGACGGGCGCCAGGTTACGGCTGAGGAGGGGGCGACCCTTCTGGAAGCGGCGCGCAGCGTGGGCATCCGCATTCCCACCCTCTGCCATCACGAGAAGCTGGAGCCCTTCGGAGGATGCCGGCTGTGCATCGTGGAGGTGGAAGAGCGGGGCTGGACCAAGCTGGTGGTGTCCTGTGTATTCCCGGTGGCGGGCGGCATCAGCGTCAAGACGCGCTCCGAAAAAATCGACCGCATCCGCAAGATGATCATAGAGCTTCTGATGGCCCACGCTCCAGACGCCTTTGACATTGAAAAGCTGGCCAAGGAATACGGGGCCGACCGCAACCGTTTTGAAAAGGAAGCTTCCTTCTGCATTCATTGTGGTTTGTGCGTCAGGTATTGCGACGAGGTTAAGAAAAAGAACGCGGTGGGTTTCGTGGATAGAGGAATCCGCAAGGAAATAAGTTTTATCCCGGAAGTGGCCGCCAAGGAATGTTGGAATTGTAAAGAGTGCTTCCCTCTGTGCCCCACGGAGGCCTTGCAGGCTGCCTATGTGTTGGCCATGGCCTTTATGCCTGATAAATTTGGCAAATAGTCGCCCAATCAACCGCGAAAATGATTGCGTCTGCCCTTAATCTTCAGGTATGGGCGGGTTGTTAGGCAAAGCCACCGTAAACGCCTAACCCGTTCCAACTTGCCTGGTCCGCGAACTTTCCCGCCGTGCCCCTTAACAGGGTGTTGAAAAAGTCCATCCGTGGACTTTTTCAACTCGGACTGGCCGAAATTAATTCGGCAAACTATTCAAAATAGCTTGGCTCTGCGAGCCCGCGCCGGAGCGGCTTGGCCTTCAGGCGCGGCTTGAACCGGTCCTTGACCAAATCCCAGCCACCCCCAAGCGCCGGGCCACCTGCTTGATCGGCGCGATCCCGCACAAATCCGCCACAAGGCGGTGGAGGGAGTTGAGGACATTGCATGGTGAAACACGATAATAGTCTATAAGAACAAGCAGTAGCGCCGTGAAACACAATTTAACCGGGCAATGGCCGATGCGGGCCATGGACGGCCAGCCAAATTGCTAGCCTGATAAGGCTAGCAATCTGGCTGGCTTGGCAAAAACACGTTTTTGCCAAGCCAATATTGCACGGGGCAGGACGCCCCTTGCAATGGTCTCGAGTTGGTTGCGCCCGCGCTGGCCCTTGGCTGACTCGCTGGGATCGCGCGGGCTGGAACCGCGACGCCGGCGGCGTTGCTCATGGCCGTGGCGGACCACCGACCAGGGGCGCCTGCCCACCGGGATGGCCCTGAACCCTCGGGCGACGCCCCCGGCCAGAACCACTTACCACCAGGGGGCACCGCGACCAGCCCAGCACCGCCGCTCTCGTTTCCCGGCCACGTGGTGGTGGATGGCGAGGGGGGGCGGGTCCAACCTGGCGCCACCCCCGCACACGGCAACGTGGTTGTCAAATGGAACCGAAGTAGGTTTTGGCAATAAGCTCGAAGTTGCGTTTGATGTTCTCGGCACCCTTGAGCATGGGGCCGTGGCCGGGCAGCAGCCACTCCAGGTCCAACTCGGCCATGCGCTGGATGGACTGCTTGAGCAGGGCGCCATCGCCGCCGGGGAAGTCCACCCGGCCCACGCCCTGGGCGAAGATGAGGTCGCCGGCGAAAAGGGCCTTGTGCCGGGGCCAGTAGAGGCATAGGTGCCCCGGACAATGGCCGGGGGTGAGCAGCACCTGGAAAACCTCCTCGCCGACCTGCAAATCGCCCTCTTCCAAAAGGATATCAACCTGCATCTCTGGCAGGTTAAGCCCCATGGAGGCGGCCATCTGGCGGCCTTCCTCCTCCAGGAAGGTCACCTCGCGGCTGTGCATGGCCAGACGCAGGCCGGCCTTCTGCAAGGGGAGGGCGGCCTCCAGGTGATCGGGGTGGCAGTGGGTGAGCACCACCAGACGAGGCATCTGCTGGATGCCGTCCTGGCCCAGGCCCTGCTGCACGTGGGCGAAGAGGCGGGTGTGACCAGGGTCGATCAAGACCGGCACCGCCCCGCCGGCCAGATAGGTGTTGCAGTTGTTGGCCGTGGTCTGGGTCCAAGGGTATACGTAGAGGTCGTCGGCTAGCTTCATTTCTGCTCCTAAGCTCTGCTATGATTGCCCCAAGTCTGGAGCCAGAGCCCCGGCATGTCAATCGTTTGTGCGGAAAAGGCCTGGAGTAGCATGGTGCGGAACCTGGAAATAAACACCCACAGCCGCGCTCAAGCCCTGGATATCACGTCCCAGGTGCAAAAGGCGCTGGTCGACGCCGGGGTGGAGGAGGGCTGGTGCGGGGTTTATGTGCCCCACACCACCGCCGGTGTGGCCATCAACGAGGCCGCCGACCCCGACGTCATGGCCGACGTGCTCATGGCGCTGGAGAGGCTGGTGCCTTGGCAAGGTGGCTATCGCCACGCCGAGGGCAACTCCGCCGCCCACGTCAAATCCATCTTGACCGGCTCCAGCGTGCAGGTGCCCATCGTTGGCGGTCGCCTGGCCCTGGGCACCTGGCAGGGTATATTTTTTCTGGAGTTCGACGGACCCCGACGCCGCCGGGTGTTGATCAGCGTCAGTCCGGCCCAGCCCTGATCTGGCGCCGCGACTAGCTTTGTCGGAACGGTGTGTTAACATAAATTAAGACAGGCCCACGTGTGCGGCCGGCGGGGCCGGGGGCTCGGGAGGCAGGCAGTTGAAGATCGATCTGAACGAGGCCCTGGACACGCTGGACAGCATGCGCGAGCTGGACAGCGAGGAGGGCGTGGCCAATGCCCTCTTGCTGGTGGCGGTGGCCTATCTGGAGCGTGGCAAGGCCGAGTTGGCCGCCGAGCCCCTGGAAGAGGCCTATTACTACTGCCGCAAGCTGGATAACCAGCCGGGGCGCGCCCACGTCAGCCTGCGCCAGGGCCAGATGGAGCTTTCGCAGGGCCGGCCGGGTGAATCGGCGGCCAAGTACCGCGAGGCTCTGGAGGTGTTTCAAGGGGCCGGGGACATCCCCGGCCAGGTGACGGCCCTGGAGGGTCTGGCCCAGGCCCTGACCGCCGGCGATGACCAGGCCCGGGCCATAGAGGCCCTGGAGCAGGCCCTGGCCCTGGTGGAACAGGGCGACGACCAGGTGGCCCTGGTGTTGCTGCGCCAGTACGTGGCCCCCTTGTATCGTCACCTGGGCCGCCATGAAGAGGCCTTGGACGCCTATCTGGAGATGGGGCGCGGCGCCCAGGCCCTGGGCGACCTGCAACGGGTGGCCCTGGCCCTGCTGGGCGCCGGCGCCATGCAGGCCCAGACCGGCCGCACCGGAGTGGCGTTGAAAAATCTGGGCCAGGCCCGGCGGGCCTTCAGCGAGTTGGGGCAGGCCACCCTGGCGGAGCAAGTGGGGCAAGAGATAGCCCGCCTGGAGGCGGCCCTGGGATCACCCTCACCGGATAGTCAGGAGGATGGCGATGCTTAGACGTATATGCCTCAGAGGTGGCGTGGCCGTGTTGCTGGTCTTGTGGACCTTGGCGACGGCCCTGGCCGATAGCAAAGCCGAGGCTACCACCAAGGTCAAGGCGGCCCAGGTGGTCATGGAAGAGGTCATGGCCTCGGAGGACTCTTCCATTCCCCATGATCTGCTCAAAAAGGCCAAGGCGGTGGCCATCTTTCCGGACATGGTCAAGGCGGGCTTCCTGGTGGGCGGCCAATACGGCACGGGCGTGGTCATGGCCCGCCGGGGCGACGGCTCCTGGGGTCCGCCGGCCTTCTTCACCATGGCCGGGGCCAGCTTTGGCCTGCAGATCGGCGCCCAGGCCGCTGACGTGGTGTTGGTGATCATGAAGCAGCGAGGCCTGGACGGGCTTCTTAAGAACAAGATACGCTTCGGCGCCGACGTGGGCGTGGCCGTGGGTCCGGTGGGCCGGCGCGGCGAGGCCAGCATCTCGGGGGCCAGCGGCTATGCCGACGCCTATTCCTATTCGCGCACCAAGGGCCTGTTCGCCGGGCTTTCCCTGGAGGGCGGCGGCATCGACTTTGACGCCAAGACCACGGGCCATTTCTACGGCCACAAGCTGAAGGCGCGCGAGGTGCTGCAAGGCGGCAAGGCCACGCCGCCGGCCGTGGGCCAGGCTTTGATGCAGACCATGGACAGGTTCGCGCGTTAGATTATACTACTAAAAATATTAGGCGATTAACGCCGGTTCCCCGGGCGTGGGCGCGCCCGGGGGGCCTTAGCAGGTGCCGCAGCCCTTGGCTCGGTGGTCGTCGTACCAGGCGCGCACCAGGGACTTGAGTTCCTGGCGGTCCAGGCCCAGCATCCCCCCGATCTCGGCCTTGGTCAAAATTCCGGTGAAAAAGCCAAATTTGCACAAGAAGATCAGGCCCTCGCGGTCTGGCCCCTTGACCTTGCCCTCGATCCAAGGGGCGACGCCCTGGGCTTCGATGCGCCGCAAAAGCCTATTATAGCTATGGATAATGCTAGGGTCTTGTTCCGCGATCATTGTGCAATCCCGCGTGGGTCCAACGGGTGGATGTTAACCATTCAAAGGGATTAGGGCAATAGAGGGCGAATGTTTTTTGTTGACATGGCAAATGGTGGTTCCTATAATCACGAACATTGTGAACATGGGGGCTTGTCTGTTCCCTATAGGAATCACGGCATTTTAGCCTCTACGGGCTAGTGCCGCCCACGGCGCGGCGACCATTTACGCCATGGGTGGAGAAGCGCGGGGAGGGGCTTGCGCCTCCGTTCAGGGAGCGATGCCGATTTACCCCCGACCCAAGGTTGGGCCGTCACCACTAAAGAAACGTTTGTCCCCTAGCAACACTTAGCGGAGGTACTATTCCATGGCGAAAAAGCATCAAACTCCGATGCTGGACGAGCTGGAAAAGGGACCTTGGCCTAGCTTCGTTACCGACATCAAGCGTATGGCTGAGACCGGTAAAGATGCTTGCGCCGACCTTTTGGGCCAGCTCGAGCTCTCCTACAAAGAGAAGGAGGGCCACTGGAAGCATGGCGGCATCGTGGGCGTGCTCGGATATGGTGGCGGCGTCATCGGCCGTTACTCCGACGTCCCGGACCTCTTCCCCGGTGTCGAGCACTTCCACACCGTGCGCGTCAATCAGCCGGCGGCCAAGTACTACACGAGCGAAGGCATTCGCAAGATCATGGACATCTGGAATCGCCGCGGCTCGGGCATGCTCAACATGCACGGTTCCACCGGCGACATCATCATGCTGGGCGCCTTCACCGACGAGTTGGAGCCCATCTTCGCCGAGCTGACCGCCGAAGGCTGGGACCTGGGCGGTTCCGGTTCGGCCCTGCGCACCCCGGCGGCCTGCCTGGGCAAGAGCCGCTGCGAGTTCGCCTGCATCCACACCGAGGACATCTGCTACGACCTGACCCAGTCCTTCCAGGACGAGCTGCACCGCCCGGCCTGGCCCTACAAGTTCAAGTTCAAGGTAGATGGCTGCCCCAACTGCTGCGTGGCCTCCCTGGCCCGCTCCGACTGCGCCATCATCGGTACCTGGCGTGACGACATCCGCGTGGACGCGGCCGCCGTCAGCGCCTACGCCGCTGGCGAGTACGCCGCCAACGGTGGCGCCCATGGCCAGGACTGCAAGCTGGACATCCAGAAGGACGTCTGCGACCTTTGCCCCACCCAGTGCATGGCCTGGGATGGCAAGACCCTGTCCATCAACAACAAAGAGTGCACCCGCTGCATGCACTGCATCAACCTGATGCCGCGCGCCCTGCGTCCGGGCACGGACACCGGCGCCAGCATCCTGGTGGGCGCCAAGGCCCCCATCCTCGACGGCGCCCAGATGGGCTCGGTCGTCATCCCCTTCATCAAGATGGAAGCTCCCTACGAGGAGTTCAAGGAATTCGTCGAGAAGATGTGGGAGTGGTGGGACGAGAACGGCAAGAACCGCGAGCGCATCGGTGAGACCATCCAGCGTCTGGGCCTGGGCGCCTTCCTGGAGGCCGTGGAACTGGAGCCCGATCCCCGCATGGTCAAGGAGCCCCGTTCCAACCCCTACGTCTTCTACAAGGAAGACGAAGTCCCCGGCGGCTTCGACCGTAAGATCGAAGACTACCGCAAGCGTCACGCTCGCTAGTCTGGGAAAAGGAGGATTCAATCCATGGCAGAGAGACTTACTGATATCGGACCGCCTAAATACGATCTCTTCTGGCCCCAGATCATCAAGGACAACTTCGGCAAGTGGTTGTACCATGATATCCTGGAGCCCGGAGTGCTCCTGCATGTATCCGAGACCGGCGCCAAGCTTTGGAGCGTGCGCTGCGGCGCCACTCGCCTGATGACCACCATGCAGTTGGAAGACATCTGCAAGCTGGCCGATCAGTTCTGCGACGGCCACTTCCGGTTCACCACGCGCAACAACGTGGAGTTCCTGGTGGTGGACCAGGCCAAGTTGGAGCCCCTGAAGAAGGCCATCCAGGCCAACGGCACCCTGCCCATCGGCGGCACCGGCGCCAGCATCACCAACATCGTCCATACCCAGGGGTGGGTGCACTGCCACACCCCGGCCATCGATGCCTCCGGCGTCGTCAAGGCCACCATGGACGAGCTGTTCGAGTACTTCGGCTCCCACAAGATGCCGGCCCAGGTCCGCATTTCGCTGGCCTGCTGCCTCAACATGTGCGGCGCCGTGCACTGCTCCGACATCGCCATCCTGGGCGTGCACCGCAAACCCCCGGTTATCGAGCACACCCACCTGGACAAGATGTGCGAGATCCCCACCACCATCGCCTCTTGCCCCACCGCCGCCATCAAGCCGGCCAAGGTGGATGACTTCAAGAGCGTTACGGTGAACGCCGACCGCTGCATGTTCTGCGGCAACTGCTACACCATGTGCCCCGCCATGCCGCTGGCCGACGCCGACGGCGACGGCATCGCCCTGTGGGTGGGCGGCAAGGTGAGCAACTCCAAGTCCATGCCCAAGTTCTCCAAGTTGGCCGTGCCCTTCATCCCCAACGAGCCCCCCCGTTGGCCCACCACGGTCAATCTGATCAAGCAGATCGTGGAAGCCTACATGTCCGGCGCCAACCGTTACGAGCGTCTGGGCGAATGGGCCGAGCGTATCGGCTGGGAGCGCTTCTTCGAGAAGACCGGACTGGAGTTCACCCACCACCACATCGACGACTACCGCTTCGCGGCCACCACCTGGCGGACCTCCACTCAGTTCAAGTGGTAGGACCCCGTCGGGATCGGTAGCTCCGATCCGGCATGCAACCGCTACCCGGGGCCGTCGGTCCCGGGTAGCGCATTTTAATCAGCCGGTTCCGGCGGCGCGGCCGCCGGAACCGGCAGCGCCCAACCCTCAACGCGGATGCGGCCGTGGCCACCAAGAAGACCCTGCTCAAGAACAACCAGCAATTTTTGCTGCTGGCCTTTTTCGTGGCCCTGGCCGGCTACACTTATTTCCATGACCGCAACAAGGAGAACCTGAGCGACCTTTTCGAGGGCTATCAGGGCACCATGGTCATCATGGAGTTGCCGGGTGGCCCGGTGGAGCGCTTCAAGCCCGCCCAGGCGGCCAAGCGCCTGTCGCCCCTGTCCACCTTCAAGATACCCAACGCCCTGATCGGCCTGGAGACGGGGGTGGTCTCCGGACCTGATCACCTGCTCATTTGGGACGGCCAGGAGCGCCCCTGGCCCGCGCACAACCAGAACCACACCCTGCGGACGGCCATTGAAAACTCGGTGGTGTGGTATTTCCAGGCTCTGGCCGACGCCGTGGGGCCCGAGCGCATGGTCCACTACCTCCAGGCCCTGGACTACGGCAACCAGGACATCTCCGGCGGCATCACCCGCTTCTGGCTGGGCAGCAGCCTGGCCATCTCGGCCGACGAGCAGGTGGAGTTTTTGCGCAAGCTCTACACCGACGCCTTGCCCTGCAAGCCCGAGAACATGGCCACGGTGCGCGGCATGTTGGTGTTGGATCAGAGCCCCCAGCGCACCTTGAGCGGCAAGACCGGCACCGACGTGGTGGCGGGCAAGACCCCCCTGGGCTGGTTCGTGGGGCACCTGGCCCGGGGTGAAAAGTCCTACGTTTTCGCTTGCAACATCCAGGCCCCGGACAAGGCCACCGGGGCCAAGGCCCGCCAGATCGTCGAGGCGGAGCTACGCCGCAAGGGGCTGTTGTGACCACGCTCGCCCTGCCGCGCCTGGTGGTGGCCGCCCTGCGCGGGGGCTCGGGCAAGACCACCCTGACCCTGGGCCTGATCCAGGCGCTCAAGAATCGCGGTCTGTCGGTGAAGCCCTTCAAGAAGGGACCGGACTACATCGATCCCTTTTGGCACGGCGAGGCCGCCGGCACCCCCTGCCACAACCTGGACCCCTTCATGTTGGGGCGCCAGCAGGTGCTGGCCTCCTTGGGGCATTTTGGCGGCGGGTTCGACGCCGTGGTGGTGGAGGGCAACCGGGGTCTTTTCGACGGCATGGACGCCGCCGGCAGCCAGTCCACGGCCGAGTTGGCCAAATGGCTAAAGGCGCCGGTGGTGCTGGTGGTGGACTGCTCCATGGCCAGCCGCACCGTGGCGGCGGTGGTGCTGGGCTGCCAGCGCTTCGACCCGGAGCTCAACCTGGCTGGGGTGGTGCTCAACCCGGTGGCCAACGCCCGCCAGGAAGGCATCATCCGTCGGGCCATCGAGGAGGCCACCGGCATCCCCGTGCTGGGGGCGGTGCCCCGGCTCAAGCTGGCCATGCCCGAGCGCCACATGGGCTTGGTGCCGCCCCAGGAGCACCAGCAGGTGGCGGCCTCTCTGGCCCTGGCGGCGGGCAGCGTGGCCCAGCACGTGGACGTGGAGGCCCTCTTGCGGCTGATGAACGCCGCGGCGCCCCTGCCCCGGCTGGACCCGCCCCAGGGGCTCTTTCCGCCCCAGCCGGTGGCGGCCGGCCGGGCGGTGATCGGCGTGCTGCGCGACGCGGCCTTTGGTTTCTATTATCCCGAAAACCTTGAGGCCTTGCAGAATTTCGGGGCGCGACTTGTCTTCTGCTCGGCGCTCGATGACGCCCAGCTGCCCGCCGGCATCGGGGCCTTGTATATCGGCGGCGGCTTCCCCGAAACCCACGCGGCGCGCCTGGCCGACAACCAGTCCTTCCGCCAGTCCTTGTTGCGGGCCGCCGAGGGGGGGCTGCCCATCTACGCCGAGTGCGGCGGTTTGATGTACCTGGGGCAAAATCTGCTGGTCCAGGGGGGCAGCTTCCCCATGGCCGGGGTTTTCCCCATTGATTTCGCCATGCAAGCCCGCCCGCAGGGGCACGGCTACACTCTGTGCCAAGTGACCGCGCCCAACCCCTTCCTGCCGGTGGGCCTGGAGTTCAAAGCCCATGAATTCCATTACTCCCGGCCCCAGGCCCGGGAGGGCGCTTCTTACGACTTCGCCTTTCAGGTGCTGAGGGGCCAGGGCATCCTGGGCCAGGGCGAGGGACTGCGCCGCTGGAACGTGCTGGGCACCTACCACCACGTGCACGCCCTGGGCTTGCCCCAATGGGCGCCTGGCCTGGTCTCCGCCGCCCTGGCCAGGGCAGAAGGTTCTTGACAGGGTGGTAGGCCAAGGATATGGTGGTTCTGCTATTTTTGTGAAAAGTACGCCAAGCCAAGGAGGTTAGAGGATATGTCAGACGTCAGAGCTATGGTGTTGCAGGTCTTGGAAAAGAAACAAAAACGCATGATGATGAACGACCTGCTCAAGGAAGTCCAGAAGTTGGACGAGAGCATCAAGAAGAAGGACATCAAGCCGGTCACCACCGAGATGATCAACGATGGCACCCTGGCCTACTGGTCCAGCGGTTCCACGACCTACTTCGCCCTGCCCGGCTCCAAGGCCCCCGAGGGCGAGGACTAGTCCGCGACGTCTTTTTTTAGGGCGTTTTCGGCTGCAAAGGCCCCTTCACCTGGAACCGGGGTGCCGGTCCCAGGTGAAGGGGCCTTAATTGCCCCAGGCCGGAGGCCAACAGGGTCTCAGGGCGTTAGGGTCCGTAATTACAACACCAAATGGCTGCCAGGCCGCCCCGGCGGCCGGGCCAAGGCTTGAGCACATGTCCAAGATAGAAACTACCAGCGGCATCCCCGAAGACGATCTGCTGCGCGAGGGGCTAATCGACCGCCTGAGTCAGTACCTGGCCGCCGAACCCGGGGCCTGGCACGTGCGCTACAACCTGGGGGTGGCCCTGGCCCACGAGGGCCGCCTGGACGAGGCCCTGGAGCAGTTCCGCCAGGTGCTGGCCGACTCTCCCAAGCACATGCAGAGCCTGGTGAACATCGGCGGCATCCATCTTTCGCGCGGCGATGCCGGCGAGGCCCTGAAAAGCTTCACCTCGGCCCTGTCGGTATGGGATGTGCCCCTGGTGCGGGCCAACCTGGCCGTGGCCTATCTGCAATTGGACCGCCAGGACCAGGCCGAGCGCGAGCTGCGCCGCGCCCTGGAGATGGACCCCCGCCTGGCCGATGCCTGGACCAACCTGGGCAGCCTCCTGCTCAGGCAGGAAAAGTTCGAGGAATCGGTGGAAGCCAGCCGCAAGGCCCTGGAGATCAACCAAGATTTCGCCATGGCCTGCAATAATCTGGCCCTGGCGCTCCTGGCCTTGGAGCAAGTGGACGAAGCCCGGGAGCAGGCCGCGCGGGCCAAGGCTCTGGGTTACCCGGTGCACCCCGACCTGCTGGCCAGCCTGGGCCTGTAGCCCCGGGGCCTGCGCTTGGGCGGCCCGGCCGGCCCAGCAAGAGGAGGCATGCAAGCCTTGGGGCTCTTGCTCTTTTGCATCTTGCCCTATGCCGCGCTGGCGCTGTGCCTGGGGGGCTGTGCCTGGCGGCTGTGGCGCGGGGTGGCCACGCCGCTGCCCTGGCGCGCGCCCCTTACCCCCGCCCCCTCGGGGCTGGCCGGGGTGGCCGGCCGGCTGGCCTGGCAGGCCCTGGCCCTGCCGGCCTTGTGGCGGGGCCGGCCGGCGGGGACGGGCCGCCTGGCCTGGTGGCTCTTGGTCTGGCTGCTGCACGCCTGCCTGTTTCTTACCTTCGTGCATCACCTGCGTCTAGTGGTGCAGCCCGTGCCGGCCTGGCTCATGGCCCTGCACACCCCCGGCCGCCTGGCCGGCCATCTCCTGCCCCTGCTCCTGCTGCTCCTGCTGATGCGTCGCCTGGCCCAGCCGGTGTTGCGCCGGCTCTCGCGATGGGAGGACTATCTGGCCCCGGGGCTGCTGTTGGGCATCAGCCTCAGCGGCCTGGCCATGGACAGCCTGGCCCGGCCCTCCCTGGTGCAGATCAAGGCCCTGACCCTGGGGCTGGCGTATCTGAGCCCCGGCCCGCCGCCGCCGCCGGGGCTGTTCTGGCTGCATTTTTTGCTGGGCATGGTCCTGTTGCTCTACGCGCCCTGGGGCAAGCTCTTGCACGGGGCCGGGCTTTTGGCCAGCCCCGGCCTTACCCAGGCCGACAGCCCCCGGGCCCGCCTGTGGGCCAACCCCTGGGATGCCCAGGCCCGGGGCGCCGAGTTGGCCGAGGACGAAGCAGCCCCGGGACAGCCGCCATGGTGGGTGCCGACCAGCTACCGCGCCTGGCTCAAGCGCCGCTGGGCCGGGGCCGGCGTGCACCAGGTCATGGGCGCCCGTCAGCGGGCCGCCAGCCTCACCGGCCAGCGCGATTGGCCGGGACCAGGGGCCGAAGATGACCTCTGAGCCCCGCCCCCTGGGCGCCTCCGCGCCAGCCGCGGACCAGGTCTGCCCACCGGCCCCGGCCGAGGACCTGCTGGCCCTGGGCCTGCCAGGCTCCCTGCCCCAGGACTGGCGGCAGCGTTTCCTGGCCGCCTTCGGTCAGGCCCTGGAGCGCCAGCGGGGTTTCCGCCAGGCCATGGAGGCCTGCCTGGCCTGCGGGGCCTGCCTGGAGTCCTGCCACTTCTACCTGGGCACCGGCGACGCGCTCAACACCCCCCTGGGGCGCGCCGGCCTAGCCCGCCGGGTGTATCAGCACTACTTTTCACCCCGGGCGCGCTGGGGAGGCCGTTGGGGAAAACCCAGGGATATCCTGGACGAAAACCTGCTGAATCTATGGCGGACCTATTTCTGGCAGTGCAATCTCTGTCGCCGCTGCGCCATGTTCTGCCCTCTGGGCATCGACACCTCCGAAGTCACCCAGGTCTGCCGCCACATCCTGGCCGAGCTGGGCCAGGTGCCGGAATTGGCCGCCCGGGAGGTGCTCAACTTGCACCGCGCGGGCAACGCCCAACAGGTCTCGCCGGCCTCCTGGGTGGCCCGGCACCAGGCCCTGGAGGCCCAACTCAGGCGCGAAACCGGCCAGGACATCGCCTGCCCGGTGGACGAGCAGGGGGCCGACGTGCTCTTGATCCCCTCGCCCCAGGAGCCTTTCGCCCAGGCCGACACCTACAAGGGCTACGCCAAGCTCTTCCACGCCGCCGGCATCTCCTGGACCACCAGCACCTTTATCAACCAGGCCAGCAACCCCGGCATGTGGGTCAGCTACCGGCACCTGGGCTTGCTCAGCCGGCGGGTGTTGCAGGCCGCCCGCCTGCTCAAGCCCCGCCACATCGTGGTGGGCGAGAGCGGCCAGGGCTGGGCCATCCTGCGCAACCTGGGTCAGACCCTGGCCGGGGCCTGGTCCAAGGAGAAATACCTGAAGGCCCACGAGCCGCTGCACATCTGCCAGCTCAGCGCCGGCCTCTTGGCCGAGGGGGCCTTGAGCGGACGCCTGCACCCGGAGGCCAACCAGGGCCTCAAGCCGACCTACCATGACCCCTGCCAGGCCGTGCGCGCCGGCGGATTGCTCAGCGAGCCCCGCCAACTCCTGGCGGCGGCCTGCCCCGGCCTGTTGGAGATGCCCCGGCCGGTGAGCGGCCCCTGGACCCTGTGCTGCGGGGCCGGCGGGGGGCTGCACGCCCCGGAGCTGTACCAGTTGCGCCTGGCCGGGTTCATGCCCCGGGCGCGCTGCCTGGCCCAGGCCCAAAAGGCCCAGGGCTGCAACGCCGTGGCCAGCATGTGCGCCACCTGCCAGGACCAACTGGGCGAGGGACTGGCCCACTTCGGCCTGGTGCTGTCGGTGCACGGCGTGCACGAGCTTCTGGGGCAGGCCCTGTACCCGGCCTCGCCCTCCGAGGACGCCTCGTGAGGGGCCGGGGTCGCCGGGGCGGGGCGGGGCCGGCCATGGGCTGGCTGGTCTGGGCCGCACTGGTCATGGCGGCCCTGGGGCTGCTGGGCGCCGGCTGCGCGCCGCCGGCCCCGCCGCCCCAGGCCCAGGCCCGGCCCGGGGCCTTGCGGCCGGAGTTTCACCAGCCGCTCCAGTGGTGGCAGGACCACCACATGCAGCTCCTGAACCAGTCGCCATCCTCCCTGAGCCTGGCCCAGTGCCGGGTCTGCCACCAGCCCTCCCAGGCCTGCCGTCCCTGCCACGCCTACCTGGGCCTGCCCCCGGGCGAGGCCGACCGTGACTAGGCCGCCGGCGGGGCGGAGCAGAGGGGCCTGGCCGGGGCTGCTGGACTGGTTCCGCCGCCGGCTGAGCCCCGGCGAGGGCCTGGGCCAGCGCTACCGTGAGCGCCAGGTGCCGGCGCTCACGGCCTGGCCCCAGTATTTCCACCGCTGCCTGGGGGGATTGAGCCTGGTGCTCCTGGTTTTGCAGCTCTTGAGCGGCCTGGCGCTGCTGCTGTACTACCGCCCCGAGCCCGACCAGGCCCTGGCCAGCCTGATGCACCTGGAATCCCGGGTGTGGGGGGGCTGGGCCTTGCGCCGGCTGCACGCCGTGGCCGGAAACCTCTTGCTGCTGACCGTGAGCCTGCATATGCTCAAGGTGTTGTGGCGGGGGGCCTACAAGGAGCCCCGCGAGTTTTACTGGCTCAGCGGCCTGACCCTGTGGCTGGGCAGCCTGTTGATGCTGGTCTCCGGCGGGCTGTTGCCCGGCACCCGGGCCGCCTGGCAGGGGCTGGCCGCCCTGTGCCATAGTCTGGGACTGGCGGCCCCCAGCTTGGAGAGCCTGGGTTTGGTCTATGCCCTGCACCTGGGCCTGCCCTGGCTCATGCTCCTGGCACTGTGGGTCCACCTGGCCATGGTGCGCCGCCTGGGTCTGGCCGAGCCGCTGTGAGGGCCATATGAAACGCTACGACCCCCGCCACGACGGCCCCCTGGAGCCCCTGCTGCCCCATGGCCTGGCCGACATGGCCCTGGCCGTGACAGGGCTCCTGATCCTGTTGGTGGGGTTGTGCGTGCTGACCCCGAGTTGGTTCCAGGACCCGCCCCTGCCCGTCCAGGGACCGCCCCTGGCCGGCGCCGCCGGGCCGGCCTGGTATTGGCTGCCCCTTCTGGGCCTGGCCAGCCTGCTGCCAGGGGGCTGGGGTCTGTTGCCGGGCCTGGCGGCGCTCTTGGCCCTGGCGGGCCTGCCCTTCTGGGATCGGGGTCCGCGCCTGCCCCCGCGTCAGCGCCCCGGCTTCGTCAGGATACTGCTGCTGACCTTGGCGCTGCTCCTGGGCCTGACCCTGTGGGGGGCCTGGCGGGTGGCAACATGAGGCCGACGCCGGGTCGCCAGGGAGGCCGGACGGGGCGGGTGTCGCCCTGGCTGGCCCTGTTTACGGCCCTGGCCTGGGCGCTAACGGCCGGTCCGCTGTGGGCTGGTCAGGGCGGCCACTGCCGGCAGTGCCATCTGAGCGACCCCTCGCGGGTGCTGGGGCAACTTGCCTGGGAGGGTCCCCTGGAGCAGGCCCGGCTGGTGCCCTGTCCGGGGCGCCAGGCCATGCTGGAGGAGTTGTGGGCCACCGAGAGCCTCTTGCACGGCCTGGGCGCCCGCCTGCCCGCCCTGGCCCGCCGGGGCTATTACGTGCCGCCCTGGCGCCAGGGCCTGCTGGCGGCCCAGGCCAGCCTGCGCCAGACTCTGGCCCAGCCCCTGGAGGACGGCCAGCAGACGGCCGCGCGCCTGGCGGGGTTGCGCCGCCAGGTTCAGGAGCAGGTCCTGGCGCCCATGCTGGCCCGAGCCCAGCGGGGCCGGGAGCGGCTGTGGTGGGGGATATTGGGCCTGGGCGGGCTGCTCTTGGCCCTGTCCTGGCTGGTGGGCTATCGCCGGGGCCTGCCCCGGGAGCCCGGTGAGCAGGCCTTCGCCCAGGTCAAGGCCGGGCGGCTGCCATGAGGACGCGGGCAATGCGGCGTCATGGGGGCCATCCTGGCCGGTTGGGCCGGCTGGTCTGGCCGCTGATCTGTCTGCTGGGGTTGGTCGGCTGGGGCCTCCTGGCCTCGGGCTGCTCTCAGCCGCCGGAAAAGCCGGCCGCGTCCCTGGATGAGCGGGACTCGACCTGGGAGCAGGCCAGGGAGCTGGCGGCCGGGTTGGAGGGACGGCGGGAGCGCGCCCTGGCCCTGTGCGGCCTGGCGGCCAAGGCGGCGCCCGGCGCGCCGGAGATGGCCCGAGGCCTGTACGAGGAGGCCTGGGAACAGGCCCGCGGCCTGGCCGATCCCCGGGCGGCGGTGCTGGGCATGCGCCTGCGCCAGGACCCCGAGGGCTCCCGGCCCGGCCGGCGCCAGGAGGAGCTGGCCCTGGCCGCCCGCCTGGACGACCTGGGCCGTCGGGCCTGGCCGCTTAGGGTGGTGGCCGAGGGCGCCCAGGCCCTGGCCCCCCGGGTGGCCGCCCAGGCCCTGGAGCAGGGCCTGGCCCTGGCTCGGCAGAATGGCGACGCCCAGGCCCGCGACCAGGACCTGGGCGGCCTGGTCCTGGTGCTGGCCCGCCGCGACCCCAAGGCGGCCCAGGCCCTGGCCGCCGATCTGGGGGACCCCCTGTGGCGGGCCTGGGTCTGGCGGGAGCTGGCCGTGCTGGATGGCGGCCCCCACATCTGGACCCAGGCGGCCCAGGCGGCGCGGGAAATCCCCCACACCGCCAACCGCGCCCTGGATCTGGCCCGCGCGGCCCTGGCCAGCTTCGAGTCCGACCCCGCCCTGGGGCTGAGTCTTTTCCAGGAGGCCTTTCAGACCGCCGGCAACCTGCCCCAGCCCCGCGCCCGGGCCTTGCTGCAAGGCCAGGTGGCCGCGCTCCTGGTGCGCGTGGACGCCGAATCGGGCTGGCGCCTGGCCCAGCGCGCCGAACCCCTGGATGGCGCCCGTTTCCTGGCCTGCCGTAGGGCCGGCCTGACCCTCCTGGGCCTGGACCCCGTGGCCGGCCGGCGGGCCCTGCACGAGGCCTGGGACGCCGCCCAGACCATGTCCCTGGATTACGAGCGCCAGCGCGCCATCTGCCTTTTGGTGCAGGACCTGGCCGGCCCCGACCCCGATCTGGCCCGCGAGCTGCTGAACGCCCTGGGGCCTGGCGAGAACCTGTTGCGTGGCGAGGCCGAGGCTGCTATGGTGCTGGCCGAGGCAGCCAGGGACCTGAACGCGGCCCTGGCCCAGGCCCGGCGCATGGCCGATCCACTGAGCCGCATGCGGGTGCTGGCCAGACTGGCGGCCGTGAGCGCGCCGCTGGGAGAGCAGGGGAGGCGGGAGCTTTACGCCCAGGCCTCGGCCTTGGCCGGGGAGCTTAGGGCGACGGGCACCCAAAAAAACCTGGCCCTGGCCTGGATCGCCTTTGATGTGCGCAAAGGGGTTGACATCGCCGCTTCCATCGGCGAAAACGTGGCCAGGGCCGAGGCGCTTTCCAGCCTGGCCAAGGCCTTGGCCCAGATGGGCCAACAGGCCGCCAGCGACTGGGCCTTGTTCCTGGCCCAGCAGACCCTGGAGGGCCTGGATGACGATCAGGCTATTGACAAGGCGCGCTTGCTGGGCGATATGGGACAAGAGTGGGCCGCGGTCAACGCGGAGTTGTCCCGGCGCTTTTTTCAGATGGGCGCCATAGCGGCCAGAAACGTGGGTCGAACCAGCTGAACCTCGGGTTTAGCCCGGTTTTTTCGCCAATCGGAAGGAGGACAGCTTATGTTCCAGGTCACGGTTGATGCTGACAAATGCGTCGGCGACGAGGAATGCGTGGAAGTTTGCCCGGTCGACGTGTATGAAATGCAAGATGGCAAGGCAGTCCCCGTGAACGCGGAGGAGTGCCTGGGCTGCGAGAGCTGTGTCGAGGTGTGCGAGAACGACGCCATCACGATCACCGAAGTCTAGCCAGCCCGCTCCCGAATCCAAGGTCCGCCGCGGAATCCCCCCGATTCCGCGGCGGATATTTTTTGTGGGCCGGCCGGTCCAGCGGCGGGCCAGGGTCTGGGGGCCTGAGGGATGCTCCCCAAAGACCCGGGGCCGACCCTGGCGGGCCGGCCCCGGAGAGAACCGTCAGGCTCCAAGCGGTGCTACTTCTTGGGGTGGCACTCGTCGCACTTGGTGGGGCCCTTCTTCTGCTCCTTGTGGCAGTCGCGGCAGTCCTTGTGCATGGCGTTGTAGAGGCTCAGCATCTCGCCTTCGTTCTGCTTGGGCGACTTGTGGCACTCGGCGCACTTTTGGACCTTGTCGCCTTCCTTCCAGGTGTTCTTCTTGTCCTTGAACACGTGGTGGCAGCGGTCGCACTTGATCTTGTAGTCCACGTTGTGCTTGGTGTGGTGAAACTGCACCGGAGACTTGGTCAGCTTGCCGAAGGTCTTGGTGTTGTCGATGGCAAACTCGTCCTTGACCTCGCCGGACTTGGTTTTGGCCGCCCAGGCGGCGCCGCCCAGCAAGGCCAGCGCCACGAAGGCCACCAGGGCCACAATGGCAATAAAGCTTTTCTTCATGGTAGTGATTTCCTCCTCCCCGATAACACGAAAAAGCGAAATGAATATCTCTCGCTTGCCTAACCCTATAGGGTGGGGTTATAGCCCTGGGCCGCGCGCAATGTCAAGGGAATTCAATCCCGGCGCGCGTTGTGCATTTGATGTGCAACGAATTGTAGAATCAAGTACTTGTGAGCATGCAACCCTCGGCCGGCCGGCCGGGGTCCGCCGGGTGGCGATGCTGGTTATGGTCCTTGTTCCAGGGCCTTGGCCTGGTTCCACAGGTCGTCCAGCTCCCGAGGCCCCAGCCCCGCCAGATCCTGGCCGCGATCCCTGGCCAGGGCCTCCATGGTCTTAAAACGGCTCTCGAAGCGCTGGTTGGCCCCCCTGAGCGCCGCCTCGGCGTTGATGCCCCGGTGGCGGCCCCACTGGGCCAGGCTGAACAGCACGTCCCCCAGCTCCTCCTGGGCGGCCTGGTCATCGGGCGCGGCGGCCAGCTCGGCCAGTTCCTCCTCCACCTTGGGCCACACCGCCGGGGCGTCGCGCCAGTCGAACCCCACCCGCGCCGCCCTTTGCCCCAGGCGCTGGGAACGCGCCAGGGAGGGAATGGCCCGGGGCAGGCTCTCCAGGAGCCCGCCGGCCTGGCCGCCACGCTCCTGCTCCTTGATCTGCCCCCACTGCCGGCGCACGGCCTCGGCGTCGGCCAGGGTTTTTCGGCCGAAGACGTGGGGGTGGCGGCGGATCATCTTGGACTCCACGTCCTCGAAGACCTGGCTGAGGCCGAACTGGCCGGCCTGGGCGTAAAGCTCGGCCAAAAAGACCAGGTGAAAGGCCAGGTCGCCCAACTCGCCCCGGGCCTGGTCGGGGTCGCCGCCTTCCACGGCCTCCACGGCCTCGTAGGCCTCCTCCAGCAGGTAGGCGGCCACGGAGGCCGCGCTCTGCTGGCGGTCCCAGGGGCAGCCGTCCGGGGCGCGCAGGCGGCGCACCAGGTCCATGAGCCGGGCCAGGGCCTGGCCGGCTTGGCCACGGGAGTTGGGGTGGGTCATCTGCGCGGTTCCGCGCCCTTGGGCTTGATCAGGCCGGCCTTGGCCTGCATGTCGCGGGTCCAGTCCGGGGGCAGCAGGTCCAAGAGGAAGCGCCCGGCCTGGATCACCCGGGGGGCCACCAGGGACTGGGACACCAGGTTGCCGGAATCGCCCCCCGGCTGGGAGAGCATGCCCAGGGGCAGGACCATCAGCATGATGTTGAGCAGCAGATAGGAGATCAACACGCCCTTGGCCAGGCCCACCCCGGCCCCCAGCAGGCGGTCCAGGCTGGAGAAAGGCCCGGCATGGATCAGTCGCGCCACCTTGGCGGCCAGGTAGACGAAGAATCCGAAGACCAGGGCCAACAAGATGGCGAAGGCCACGCCGTCCCACCAGCCGGCGGGGATGGCGCTGACCCGGCGCAGGAAGCCGGCCAAGGGCTGATAGGCGGCCACCCCCAGGAACAACGCGGCCACCGCACCCAGCAAGCCAAGGATTTCCCTGACGAAACCACGCACCAGCCCCCTGATGACAAAAAAGCCCAGAAGGGCAAGCAGCGCCAGGTCCAGTATGTTGACTCCGGTTTCCATATCACTGTCAGCCTTAACACGCCTGGGGGTCGGCTGTCAAGGGAACCCCAGGAAACGCCAGGTGTTTTGTTCATTGAGAACAGGGAATTATACTTGGGTCTACTCAAGGGCGACCCTGGAGGCCCCCCCTTGTTTTGCCACGGGGCGGTGTGGTATTAGTTAGCCATATGTCGCCCATGGCCTGCCACTTTGCGCACCTGGAGCTGCCTGGCGGCTCCGGCACGGATATCCACGACGTCACCTCCCAGGCGCTGGCCGCCGTCAGCCAGAGCGGGGTGCGGCAGGGACTGCTCACGGTGCATGCCCCGGGCTCCACTGCCGCCGTCACCACCATCGAGCACGAATCCGGAGTCCTGGAGGACCTGCGCCAGGCCCTGGAGCGTCTGGCTCCCCGCGAGGGAACCTACGCCCACAACGCCCGCTGGGGCGACGGCAATGGTTATGCCCACGTGCGCGCCGCGCTCCTGGGACCCTCGCTGTCGGTGCCCATCGAGGATGGCCGCCCCCTGTTGGGGCAATGGCAGCAGATCGTGGTCTTGGACCTGGACAACCGTCCCCGCCGGCGGCGGGTGGTGATCCAGGTGCTGGGGGAGTAGGGGCATGGCGCCGGATTCAGAGCTGCAACTCCACTTCGACGACCCCGAGGCGGCCAAGGCCCTCCTGGGCAGCCGCGACGCCCACCTCAAGCTCCTGGCCGAGGCCGTGGGCGTGGCGGCCCACTCCCGCGGCGGCCAGGTCTGGCTTCAGGGCAGCGCCGAGCAGACCGGCCTGGCCAGCCTGGTGCTGGGCCAGCTCTACGAGCTGATCCGCCAGGGCTACCCGGTCTACGACATGGACGTGGACTTCGCGGTGCGCATCCTCTCGGCCGACCCCGCGGCGGTGCTCAAGGACATCTTCCTGGATCAGGTCTACATCACCGGCAAGAAGCGCATCATCAGCCCCAAGACCTTGGTCCAGAAGGCCTACCTGGAGGCCATCCGCCGCCACGACATCGTCTTCGGCATCGGCCCGGCCGGCACCGGCAAGACCTACCTGGCCATGGCCATGGCCGTGGACAGCCTGATCAAGGGGCACGTGGACCGCATCGTGCTGGCCCGGCCGGCGGTGGAGGCCGGCGAGAAGCTTGGCTATCTGCCCGGCGATCTGGCCGAGAAGGTCAACCCCTACCTGCGCCCCCTCTACGACGCCCTGCACGACATGATGGACTTCGACAAGGCCGGCCGACTCATGGGCAAGGGGGTCATCGAGGTGGCGCCCCTGGCCTTCATGCGCGGCCGCACCCTCAATTCCTCCTTCGTGATCCTGGACGAGGCCCAGAACGCCACCAGCGAACAGATGAAGATGTTCCTCACCCGCCTGGGCTTCGACTCCCGGGCGGTGATCACCGGCGACGTCACCCAGGTGGACCTGCCCGGCGGCACCCGCTCGGGCCTGGTGGAGGCCCGTAGGCTTCTGCAGGGCATCGCCGGCATCGCCTTCGTGGAGTTCGGCGAGCGCGACGTGGTGCGCCACCGCCTGGTGCGCGAGATCATCAAGGCCTACGAGCGGGAAGGAACCACACGATGAGCCAGCCGGAACCCGTCAAGTTGGCGGCGGTGCCGCCCCCGGCGGGGGGGCGAGCGCGGCGCTACCGCGACCTGCCGGGGCGCGTGCTGGAGGCCTACGCCTGGCTCAAACGCCTGGCCGGCGGACGCCGGGGGGCCGAGTGGCTTTTGGCCAGCGCCCTGGGTCTCCTATTGGCCGGGGCCATCATCCCCCATCCCTGGCGCCTACCGTCCCTGCCCCAGGTGCTGGGGGCCACGGTGCTGACGGCCGCGCTGTTGCGGGTGCTCTTTTCCGCCTGGTTCAAGGAGGTGGCCCGGGCCTCGGGTCGCGGTGGGGCCAAGGACCTGGTCCTCAGCCTGACCATGATTGTCATGGCCGTCTGGCTCAGCCGGGGCTGGGAGGTCTTTGCCAGCGCCCTCCTGGAGGGCTTCAGCGGCAGTAGCGTGCAGGCCCTGGCCTTCGCCGCCCCCCTGAGCGCCGGACCCATCGTGGCCGCCCTGTTGCTGGGCCCCCAGGCGGCCATGCTCCTGGCCCTGGCCGGCGGCCTCCTGGGCGCCCTGGCCTGGCCGGAGCCGGCCGGTCTGATGGTCTTCTTCGTGGTCAGCGGCGTGGCGGCCGCCCATTACGCCAGCCAGGGCAACACCCTCTTCGGCCTGATCAAGGCCGGCCTCAAGGGCTCCCTGCCCGGGCTATTGGTGGTGGTGGGCCTGGCCATGTGGCAGGGCTGGCTGTGGTCAATGGGCTTTTGCTTCGCGGTGCTGGCCGTGGGCCTGGGCGGGCTGTTGGGCGGGGTGCTGGCCGCGGGCCTGGCCCCCCTCATGGAGAGGGCCTTGAACTACACCACCCGCATCCGCCTGATGGAGCTGGCCAGCCTGGACCATCCGGCCTTGCAGGAGCTGATGCTCCAGGCTCCGGGCACCTATCACCACAGCCTGGTGGTGGGCAGCCTGGTGGAGGCGGCTGGCAGGGAGATCGGCGCCGACTACCTGCTGGCCAAGGTGGCGGCCCTGTACCACGACCTGGGCAAGATCAAAAAAAGCCCCTACTTCGTGGAGAACCAGCAGACCGGCCCCAACCGCCACGAGAAGCTGGCCCCCTCCATGAGCGCCCTGATACTGATCAGCCACGTCAAGGAGGGCGTGGAGATGGCCAGCCGCCACCGCCTGGGCCGGCCCATCATCGACATCATCGGCCAGCACCACGGCACCCGGCTCATACCGTTCTTCTACAGCAAGTCCTGCGAGGCCCGCCGGGCCTTGGGCCAGCCCGATCCCGACCCCGAGGCCTTCCGCTACCCCGGCCCCCGGCCCCAGACCCGCGAGGCCGGCCTGGTGATGCTGGCCGACACCGTGGAGGCGGCCAGCCGCTCCCTGGACAACCCCACCCCGGCCCGCCTGCAGGGGCTGGTGCAGCAACAGATCAACAAGATATTCGCCGAGGGGCAACTGGCCGACTGCGAGCTGACCCTCAAGGACCTGCACAAGATCGCCAAGATCTTCAACAACATCCTCTGCGGCATCTTCCACCAGCGCGTGGAATACCCCCAGGGCGATGACAAGTCCAGGAAGCGCCATGGAGATAGCGATAAGCAACCGGCAGGCAAGCCGGCCCCTAGACCTCAAGGCCCTGGAGGCCCGGACGCGGCGGGTCTTAGACGCCTTGGACTGCGCTGAAGAGACCGAGCTGTCGGTGGTGCTCAGCGATGACCCGGGCATCGCGGTCTTGAACCAGGACTACCTGGGGCGCGTTGGCCCCACCAACGTGCTGGCCTTTCCCATGGCCGAGGGCGACTTCGCCGGGCTGACCCCGGGCCTGTTGGGCGACGTGGTGGTCAGCGTGGATACCGCCTGGCGGGAGGCCCAGGACAACGGCCTGGAGCCGGAGGAGCACTTGGTGCGCCTGATCATCCACGGCATCCTGCATCTGCTGGGCCACGACCACCTGGCCGACGAGAGCCAAGCCCGGGCCATGGAGGAGCTTACCGAGCGCCTGCTAACCCAAAGCGCCGGTTGAAAAGACCCGCGACCTTCCTGTATTCTTTATCTTGGCATTAATGTAGGGGCGGGGTTTATCCCCGCCTGTCTTCGTTGAGCAGAAAAGGGCGGGGATACACCCCGCCTCTACATGAAGAAACATCATCGGCCGCGGGCCATTCCCCCGGGATGATGATGGCCTCCGTCAATCGGATTCAATCCATAGCCAAGGAGCAGACCGTGGCCCGTCTATCCGTCAACGTGGACCACGTGGCCACCCTGCGCCAGGCGCGCGGTATCGACGAACCCGACCCGGTGTGGGCCGCCGTGCTGGCCGAGAAGGCCGGGGCCGACGGCATCATCGTGCACCTGCGCGAGGACCGCCGCCACATTCAGGACCGCGACCTCAAGGTGCTCAGGCAGGTGGTCAAGGGCCGGCTGAACATGGAGATGGCCGCCACCGAGGAGATGCTGGGCATCGCCAGCACCTTGGGGCCGGATCTGTGCACCCTGGTGCCCGAGCGCCGCCAGGAGTTGACCACCGAGGGCGGCCTGGAGGTCAAGGGCAACCTGGAGGCGGTCAAGCAGGCCGTGAGCCGCCTGAACGGCGCGGGCATCCAGGTCAGCCTGTTCATCGACCCCCACCCCGAGCAGATCAAGGCCGCCCACCTGGCCGGCGCCCAGGTGGTGGAGCTGCACACCGGCGCCTACGCCAACGCCAGCGACGAGGCCGGACTAAAGAAGCATCTGGACGCCATCGAGGACTCGGCCCGTCTGGCCGCCCGTCTGAACATCAAGGTGGCCGCCGGCCACGGGCTCAACCTGCGCAACGTGCCACCCTTGTTGGCCCTGCCCGAGATCGAGGAGTACTCCATCGGCCACTCCATCGTGGCCAGGGCCTTGTTCGTGGGCATGGAGCAGGCGGTTAGTGAGATGCTGGCCCTGGTGCGGCAATCGGCGCCGCCCAGGGGCCCCGAGGCCCCCCGCCGGCGGCTGTAGGCGGCCGGGCCATGATTCGCGGCCTGGGTCTGGACCTGGCGCGGGTTTCGCGGGTGCATCAGGCCTGGCAACGCTTCGGCCAGCGTTTTCTGGAGCGCTGCTTCACCCCGGCCGAGATCGCCGCCTGCCTGCAAAGGCCCCGGCCGGCCCAGGCCCTGGCCCTGCGTTTCGCGGCCAAGGAGGCCTTTGCCAAGGCCACGGGGCTGGGCATGCGGGGCCTGGGCTGGACCGAGATCGAGGTGATCAGCGACAGCCTGGGCAAGCCCGGCCTTTTGCTGCACGGCCGCGCCCGCCAGTGGGCCGCCGAGCAGGGGGTGGTGGCCTGCCTTTTGAGTCTGAGCGACGACGGAGACTACGCCGCCGCGGTGGTGGTCCTGGAAGGCTAGCTGGACCGCCGTCAAATTGTTTGCTCGCCAACCGGCAACGCCAAGCCAAAGGGGGATGCCATGATCCTGGCCACGGCCCAAGAGATGCGCCAGGCCGACCGCCGCACCATCGAGGAGATCGGCCTGCCCGGCATCGTGCTCATGGAAAACGCCGCCCAGGGCGCCGCCCGGGTGCTGAGCCAGGCCCTGGGCTCGCTGGAGGAAATGGACCTGGCGGCCATCTGCGGCCGGGGCAACAACGGCGGCGACGGCCTGGCCATTTTGCGCATCCTGGCTGGCCGGGGGGCCTTGTGCACGGCCTATCTCTTGGCCCGGCGGGCGGACCTCAAGGGCGACGCGGCCACCAACCTCAAGGTGGCCTTGGCCTGCGGGGTGGAGGTGGTGGAGGTGCCCGACGAGCAGGCCTTCGCCCGCCAGCAGGGGGCCATGGCCGGCCACGACGCCTACCTCGACGCCATCCTGGGCACCGGGCTCAACGCGCCGGTGAGCGGGGTGCAGGCCCTGGCCATCGACCTCCTGAACACCCTGGGCCAGCCGGTGCTGGCCGTGGACATCCCCAGCGGGCTCTCGGCCGACACCGGCCAGCCCCTGGGCCTGGCGGTGCGCGCCGATTTCACCGCCACCTTTGGTCTGATCAAGACCGGCCTGGCCTGCGACGCCGGCGAGTATGTGGGCCAGTTGCACCTGGTGGACATCGGCATCCCCCCCAAGGTGGTGGAGGGCCTGGGCTGCCAGGCCAGCCTCTTGGACCCCCACACCGTGGGCTGGCTCTTGCCGGCGCGCCCGGCCGGCGGGCACAAGGGCACCTTCGGGCACCTCCTGGTGGTGGGCGGGTCGCCGGGCAAGTCCGGTGCGCCCTGCCTGGCCGCCCTGGGCGGCGTCAAGGCCGGGGCCGGCCTGGTCACGGCGGCCCTGCCCCAGGGGCTCAACCTGGTGGCCGAGATCAAGCTCACGGCGGCCATGAGCCAACCCCTGCCCCAGACCAGCCAGGGCGGCATGGCGCTGGCGGCCCTGGATACGCTGATGGAGCTGGGGGCCGCCCGCCAGGCCCTGGTGCTGGGGCCGGGCCTGGGGCGCGAGGAAGAGAGCCTGGAGCTGGCCCGCCGGCTCTGCGCCGGCTTGAGCTTGCCTTTGGTCATCGACGCCGACGGCCTGTTCGCCCTGGGCACGGGGCTCAAGGCCGGGGTCATCGCTTCCAGCCAGGCCGTCATCACTCCCCATCCCGGCGAGGCGGCGCGCCTGTTGGGCGGCACGCCGGCGGCGGTGCAGGCCGACCGCCTGGCGGCGGCCCGCGCCCTGGCGGCGCAAAGCGGGGCCGTGGCGGTCTTGAAGGGCGCGCGCACGGTCATCGCCGAGCCGGGAGGGCGGGCCTGGATCAATCCCACGGGCAACGTGCTGTTGGGCAGCGGCGGCAGCGGCGACGTGCTGGCCGGGCTGATCGGCGGACTCTTGGCCCAGGGCGTGGGGGCTTTGTCGGCGGCCCTGGGCGGGGTGTTCGCCCACGGCCTGGCGGCGGAACTGGCCCAGGCCGACTATGGCCGGCGGGGCCTGGCCGCCGAGGAGTTGTTGGGCTACCTGCCCCGGGCCTTCGCCTCCCTGGAGGCGCCCGAGGCGGCGGAGGACCAGGAGGAGCAGGCGTGAGCCAGGGTCTTGCCGCGCTGGGCCGCCCATGGTAAAAGGCGATTCGGGGGAGCAAGGTCAGCAGGCCAGGCTGGGGCTGGTGCTATCGGGCGAGGCTGATACCCAGGCCCTGGGGCGCGCCCTGGGGGGGCTTCTGGAGGCCGGGGACGTGGTGCTCCTGATGGGTGAGCTGGGCGCCGGCAAGACCTCCCTGGCCAAGGGACTGGCCCGAGGGCTGGGCGTTGACGAGGCCTACGTCATCACCAGCCCCACCTTCACCCTGCTCAACATCTACCCCGGGCGGCTGGAGTTTTATCACGCCGACCTCTACCGCCTGGACCCGGCCCAGGCCCTGGACCTGGAGCTGGTGGATGAGGCGGCCGGCGCGGTGCTGGCCGTGGAGTGGCCCGAGCGCGCCCCCCAGGCGTGGCCGGACACCGCCATCCGGGTGGAGCTGGCCCACCAGGGCGAGCAGCAGCGCCGGGCGGCGGTGAGCGGGCCGGCGGGGCTGATCCAGCGCCTGCGGGCCATGGTCAATACTTAGCAAGGGACGCGGTCATGGCTCTCATCGTGCAAAAATACGGCGGCACCTCGGTGGGCGACATCGAGCGCATCAAGAACGTGGCCAGGAAGGTCAAGGCCCGGGTGGACGAGGGCCACCAGCTGGTGGTGGTGCTCTCGGCCATGGCCGGGGTGACCAACGCGCTCATCGCCCAGGCCGGCGAGATATCCCCCGACCCCGACCCCCGCGAGCTGGACGTGCTCTTGACCACCGGCGAGCAGCAATCGGTGGCCCTGTTCTGCATGGCCGCCCGCGAGATGGGCATGCCGGCCCGCTCGTTGATGGGCTTCCAGGCCGCCATCCTCACCGACCGCATGTTCGGCCGGGCGCGCATCAACTTCGTGGAGACCCGGCGCATCCACGAGCTTCTGGACAAGGGGCGCCTGGTGGTGGTGGCCGGTTTCCAGGGCGTGGACGAGGACACCGGTGACATCACCACCCTGGGCCGGGGCGGCAGTGACACCACCGCCGTGGCACTGGCCGCGGCCCTGCACGCCGAGGTCTGCGAGATTTACACCGACGTGGAGGGCGTCTTCACCACCGACCCCAACGTGGAGCCCAAGGCCCGCAAGCTGGCCCAGGTCTCCTATGAGGAGATGCTGGAGATGGCCTCCCTGGGGGCCAAGGTGCTGGACATCCGCTCGGTGGCCCTGGCCGCCAAGTTCGGCGTGCGCGTGCACGTGCGCTCCACCTTCACCGATCGGGAGGGTACCATGGTTATCCCCGAGGACCATATCGACGAAAAGCTCATGGTCAGCGGCGTGGCCTACAACAAGAACGAGGCCCGCATAAAGGTGCGCGGCGTGCCCGACCAGCCCGGCGTGGCCAGCAAGCTGTTCACGCCCATCAGCCAGGCCGGCATCGTGGTGGACGTGATCATCCAGAACACCAGCGCCGACGGCATCACCGACCTGACCTTCACGGTGCCCAAGACCGACTACAAGCGGGCCATGGAACTGGTGCAGCGGGTGGCCGGCGAGATCGGCGCCCGGGCCGTGCGCGGCGACACCGACATCGCCAAGGTCTCGGTCATCGGCATCGGCATGCGCAATCATTCCGGCGTGGCCACCAAGATGTTTGAAACCCTGGCCCGCGAGGGCATCAACATCCAGATGATCAACACCAGCGAGATCAAGATATCCTGCGTCATCGAGGAGAAATACACCGAGCTGGCCGTGCGCGCCCTGCACGACGTCTTCGGCCTGGCCGAGCAGAACGAGCCCGCCTCCGAGGATGTTTCCGAGGCCTAGGAGCCTGTCGGAGTAATCCTTCGGCAGGCTCCTAAAGCGGGCCAGGGACGGCCCGCCCGAAATTGGGCCAAATGATAATTTGGCCCAATTTCGTGAGCTTGCCAAAATTTTCTTTTGGCAAGCGCCAAGAGGAGAAAGCCGTGCATCCACCCCAAGCAAACTTAGTTTGCTTGGGGACCCCGGAGATGGCTTTCTCCGACACACACCTAGGCCGTCACGGGACCCTTTGCACAAGCCAGGTGACAAGGGGTCCCGGACCAGGTATATTAATTTTTATGGCTCCCTCGAGCATCCATAGCGCCCCTGGCGCCCTCGCTCAGCCGCAGCCGGCCCAGCCGGTGGTCGCGGCCTTTGGTTTCATCAGCACCCTAATTCGAATTTAACCCAGGGCCGGCGCGCAGCCGTCTAGCCCTGCGTGTCCGGCCAGGTCCCCCCCTAGATAGGGGGCGGGATCTCTATTTTTTTGTCCCCGCCGGGCGGGGGCCGAAAGGAGAGGCCGACCATGGGCACGCAGGCTCCGCGAGAAGTCGAGACCTACGACACCACCCTGCGCGACGGCACCCAGGCCGAGGGGCTGTCGCTGTCGGTGGAGGACAAACTGCGGGTGGCCCGCCAGTTGGACCGCCTGGGGCTCACCTACCTGGAAGGCGGCTGGCCGGGCTCCAACCCCCGCGACCGCGAGTTCTTCGCCGCCCTGCCCGGCCTGGGGCTCAAAAGCATCCAGGTGGCGGCCTTCGGTTCCACCCACCACCCTAGCCACACGCCGGAGAACGACGCCAACCTGGCCGAACTCTTGAGCGCAGGCACCGAGATCGTCACCCTGGTGGGCAAGTCCTCCCTGCATCACGTGCGCGCCCAGTTGCAGGTGGAGCCGGAGCGCAACCTGGCGATGGCCGCCGACTCGGTGGCCTTCATGCGCCAGAAGGGCCGGCGGGTTTTTTTCGACGCCGAGCACTTTTTCGACGGTTTCAAGGAGGACCCCGAGTACGCTCTGGCCGTGTTGGCCGCGGCCGCCCGAGGGGGGGCCGAGGTCCTGGTGCTCTGCGACACCAACGGCGGCTCCCTGCCCGAGCACGTGGCCCTGGCCACCCGCCAAGTGAAAGAGGCCCACCCCGGCCTGACCGTGGGCATCCACACCCACAACGACGCCGGCCTGGCCGTGGCCAACTGCCTGGCCGCCGTGGAGGCCGGCGCCCGCCAGGTGCAGGGCACCCTGGGCGGCTTCGGCGAGCGCTGCGGCAACGCCAACCTGTGCACCGTGGTGCCCAATCTGCAACTCAAGATGGGCTACGCCTGCCTGGAGCCCCAGCGCCTCAAGCGCCTGACCGAGACGGCCCGCCTGGTCTACGAGCTGGCCAATCTGCCGCCCAACCGCTACGCACCCTACGTGGGCAAGAGCGCTTTTTCCCACAAGGGCGGCCTGCACATCAGCGCCGTGGAAAAAGACCCCCGCCTCTACGAGCACCTGGACCCCGAGGCCGTGGGCAACGTGCGCCGCTTTCTGGTCAGCGACCTGTCGGGCCGGGCGGCCATCCTCAACAAGGCCAAGGAATGGGGCCTGGACCTCTCCGCCGACGATCCGGAGGTCAAGTCCATCCTGGCCGAGCTCAAGGCCCGCGAGAACGAGGGCTTCCAGTACGAGGGCGCCGAGGCCAGCTTCGAGCTTTTGATGAACAAGGCCATGGGCAAGCGCCAGCGCTACTTCGAGTTGGTGGCCTTCAAGGTCATGGCCGCCAAGGACTCCGAGGGCGAGCTGCCCCAGGCCGAGGCCACGGTGCGGGTGCGCGTGGGCGGCCTGGAGGAGCACACGGCGGCCACCGGCCACGGGCCGGTCAACGCCTTGGACCGCGCCATCAGAAAGGCCCTGGCCCGCTTCTTCCCGCGCCTGAACGAGGTGCGCCTGGTGGATTACAAGGTGCGCGTGCTCAGTGGCGCCGACGGCACCGGCGCGCGGGTGCGGGTCTTGATCGAGTCCAGCGACGGCGTCTCCAGTTGGGGCACCGTGGGGGTGTCGTTCGACGTGCTGGAGGCCTCCTACCAGGCCCTGGGCGACTCCATCCGCTACAAGCTGTTCAAGGACCAGCAGGTTTAAGCCCAGTGCCTGGGCGGGCATAACGGATCGGTGGCGATGCTGTCCCGGCCAGGGCTGGCGGCTCCCGGTGTGGCATGTTGGGTAATGCACAGGGCAGGGCGGCGGCTTGCCTGCCTCTGGGGACTGGTGTCGGTTGGGTTGAGGTGGGCATGCCCCGCAAGCCAACATCTTTGTTTCGCTCGGCCGGCCAGGACGAAGATGTTGGTTGCGCTTCGCTCCAGCCAACCCACGGGACGGAGTCGGTTTGTCCAGCATCGGGTATCCAGTTGCCTGGACCCGGTCAACTTCTACTACTAACTGGCACCTAGATCGCCACCGAACGCATCAAGGACAGCCCTGGCCTTACTGATCATATGATATTGCAAAGGAATAATTGGGTTTTTTCTGAACGGGCTTGAACCCAACTTCAATAAAGATGAACCACTTAGGAAATTTTGGGGCCGGCTAAGTGGTAAAAAACGGGCCTTGCAATTGGGCACCAAAAATTGGGGCGCCGGGCATGGCAGACCCCGAACCCCCAAAACCCCACCAAATTATAAATAACGAACAATTACAAAATGATAAGCAATAAATTTGCAAATTAGCATGAGCGAAAATGCAAGGTGAAATACGCGCGTCTTTGGGGACCTACGGTGCACTAAGGTGCAGGCAATTTTTCGTGTAATATCAGCACGATTAAAGTAAAATTCAAATGTATAGCTAAGGTGCAGCCCACTACATGCACTATCGTCAATAAAATGGCGCTGCGAAGGTTTTTCCCCTGAACCCTCCACACCAGAACAGCACACGCTTCCGACTCAATCCAATTGCAAATCAGTTGGAAGGCTTGGATGGCCTCTTAGGTGGCTCATAGCCAATACCATGCTGTTCGAGCAACTCCTTTAGAAACTTGTTCTCCTTTTTTAATTTCTTCAACTCTTTTTGAAGTTCAGAAGCTATATGCATGGTGCCTTGAGCTATTTGCATCAATCTAGTATTAAAGTATGAATAAAAATCATTAATGTCACCGATTTTACCTTGCGGTTTATTGTATTCACGATGAATATTGCTAGATATTTCCTTGATAATATCTATCTCTTCAGCCCCGCCATCACTTATAATTTCAACCCCTTTTTGAAGGTCTATTCCGCAAGCAACTTTATTACTGTAACTAATTGTAAAATAAGATATATCTACCCCTAATGCATTGGCAATGCGTTGTAATATATTACGTGATGGGATAATCGAGCCTCTTTCATATTCCCGCATATTCTCTACTGGAATATGAGAACGTGAAGCCAATTCTTCAATTGATAAATCTGCGCGTAGTTCTTTGATATTATCCCCAACTTGGATGCCAGATAATGTTAAATGTAATGAATCAGAGCCCACAAAAAAATCAAGAACAGAAACCCCTAAAGCCTTAGTCAACCGCGATTGAATATCCTCCCGAGGGTATTGCACGCCCCTCTCATATTTGCTGATTTGAATCTTGCCGACCTTGGCGTCTCGATCAGGCCAAACCAGCATGGCGAGGTCTTCCTGTCGTAATCCGGCTGCTGACCTTAGCCGTTTCAAATTAATACCAAATAATTTAGCTAAGTTAGGCACTGATATTTTTTTCTTGACTAGCTTTAAAAGTTTACCATATCATCCTTAGTAACCTTTTAACGGTTACCAGGGTAAAAAGGGGTGAGCATGACCAAAAACCAAATAAAGGGCTACCTTCTGGCTAAGGATTATACCCTTACGCGTGTGGGCAAGGAAGTCGGGGCCGCAACCGCACAGGTCAGCTGTGTCGTGGCTGGCAGGTATACCTCGCGCAAGATCATGATTAGAATCGCCGAAATATTGGGCAAACCGCCAGCCGAGGTCTTTCCCAGGGACGCCCACCTGTTCACCAACCAACCCATAGCACAAAACGGCCGCGATTAACAATCATGGGCACACCTGGTTATCTCCATAGTGCCGCCATAGGCCATCGGAGTCCAGGCCCGATATTTAACCATTTCAGGCCACGCCAGGTTAATCCCCAAGACGCGGCCCCGGCCGCGCCCCTTCAGCCCCGCCAAGCCGGGTTCCTACTCGTCAGACTTGAATATCACTTTAACCGGAGGCATCTGTCATGCCCGGTCCGGTAGACCAACTTGAATTTTTCCGAACGGGGGCCGATGGGCCGGCGGAGAAGCCGGACCCGGCGCGGCTGGATTGCCGGGGGCCGCTCAAGGCCGCCCTGGCCCAGGCCATGAAGGCCAGTGGCCTTAGCCGCCAGCAGTTGGCCGACAAAATGAACGACCTGATCCGCCAGAGCGGCACGCCGGCCAGGAGGATCACGGGCTCCATGTTGGATAGCTGGGCGAGCCTGTCCCATCCCGGCCACGTGCCCAACTCCTTCCTGCTGCCCATGCTCTGCGTGGTGCTGGGGACCACGGCTCCCATAGAAGAAATAGTTAAGCCCCTGGGGCTTTCCCTGGCCGGGGCGCGGGAAAGGCTGTTGCAGAGTCTGGGCGAAGGCCTGGTTCAAAGCCGGGCGGCGGCCCGCAAGCGTCGCCTGGCCCTGGCCACGTTGGAAGACTCCGGACGGGGGCAGGGCTGAGATGGACTTTTGGATTCCCCGGGCCGAGTTGGCTGGCGCGCTGGCCATAAATTATGAAACGTTGAAGAGCCTATGTTCCAGGCAATGCTGGGAGACCCGCCAAGGCATCGGTTCCAAGGGCCGAGAGACCAAGGTCCGCATTGCCAGCATGCCCCAGGAGCTTCAGGACCGGTACTGGGCAGCTGTGTACGAAGGCCGCGCGCCGCTACCCCAGGAAGACCCAGAAAGCCGCCAAGGGTTTTTGGCGGACCTCAACCGGATCGCACCCAAGGACCGCCCCTTGGCCTGGGCCAAGCTCCAACTGATCCTGGCCTTGGATGACTTCGCCCAAAAACCTGAATATTGGTTGAATGGCTCAGCAAAATTAAAGGCCCTACGCGATGCCCTGGAGCAATACAACCGGGAGCGCCTCTTCCCGGACCTGTACATGACCCTGGGCAAGGTGAGCGAGCGCACGGTCTACGGCTGGCGCCAGCAGCTCAAGGAACACGGTCTGGAGGGCCTGGTTGACCAGCGCCGCCAGCGGCGAAGCGCCTACACGCCCGCCACGCCGGGTCTGATGGACTTCGTGCGCCACTGTCTGCTGAGCAACCCCACCCTTTCGGCCGCCGCGATCCGCCGCCTTATGAAAGGGGACAAACATGACTGGCCCATGCCGAGCGCTTCCACGATGCGCCGGGTTGTGGCCATTTACCGCCACCAGCATCAAGAGCAGCTCCTGTCCATCCACCAGCCATCCCAGGCCAAGCGCCGGTTCCAGTTCAGCCTGGGGCGGGCGGACGCCGGCCTGATCCGGCCCAACCAGCGCTGGGAGACCGACAGCACCCGGGCCGATATCCTGGGCCGGCGCAACCACAAGGTCATAGAGCTGGTGGCCAAGGACGGCAAGCGCTTCACCATGATCGCGGCGATTGACGTCTACTCCCGGCGCCCGGTGGTGCTCCTGGAGGAAAAGGGCGGCGGTTACGCCATCAACCTGCTGTTGCGCAAGGCGGTTCGCCGCTTGGGCATCCCCGAAACCATCGTCATGGACCTTGGCAAGGACTACCGCTCCAACGCCGTGCAATCATTCTGCGGAGTGCTGGGCGTGGAGGTTCCGGATATTCCCGGCTATTCACCGGAATTAAAGCCGCACATAGAGCGCTTTTTCGCCACCATCCAAGGCGATTGCCTTGCCCACCTGCCGGGCTACATCTCCAATAAAGTTGGCAACCGTAGAGAAATCGTTCTGCCCAAAATGTCACGGCAGGAAATTCAGCAGCACTTGGATTCCTGGATAGAGGCCTATGAAAGCCGTGAACATTCCGAAACCGGCCAGACTCCCTTGGAGCGCGGCAACCCAGCAGGCTGGCGGCGCGTCACGGTGCCAGACGAACAACTCCAACTTCTGCTGAATCCACCCGAAATAAGGGGTGTACGCCAGGGCCGCATCAGGCATCGCGGCGGCTATTACTACGCTCGGGAGCTTGGCGAGTTGGACGGCTCGGCCAAGGTGTTGGTCCGGGAAAACCCGGAAGACGCCGGGGTGCTGAGCGTATACCTGGAGGAAGGCCACTTCCTGTGCCTGGCCCGGGACGTGGGCCAATTGGGGCTCACGCCCCAGCAGATAAGCGAGGAGCGGCGGGCTTTCAACCACGTCCGCAAGCTGCGGCGGCAGGAAGCCAAGGCGGCTGCTGAGTCCCTAGACCTGGTGGCTTTGCACCGGGCGGCCGTGGCCCGGGAAGTAGCGGAGGCCGCCCCAGTGAAGCTTTGTCCTGTTGACGAAAGGGATATTCCGGGCGTCAAGGAAGAAGCCGAAGCGCTGGCGGCCGAGGCAGCGGGCCTGCCGGAATACCCTTCATTCCCAGACCATCAAGGCGGCCTCTCCGAGTTTCACACCCGCCCGGCCTATTTCGACAGCCTCAAAAGTTATTGGGAATGGACGCGCGCCCGGCAGGCCCTGGACCTTGCTGTCACCAACAGAGACCTGGCCAAGGCCGACGAGTTTGAACTGGGCTCGGACTACCAGGGCATGAGCCCTGATTATTGGCGCTGGCATATACAGTCATTGGTTGACCAGGCCACCACAGGGCCTCTCCGAACGGCAACAAGCTGAGGGAAGCGATGAAGCTGCAATTCGTGGAAACGGCCAACTATGCGGGGCTCCTGGCCACGGTCAAGACGATGGTGGAAACCGATCCTCCCAGCCCGCGCCTGGGGTTGGTGTATGGACCGCCAGGGCGGGGAAAGACCTTCGCCACCGACGTGCTGGCCACCCGCACGGGAGCGGCCTACCTGTCGGCCGCGCGGGTGTGGACGCCCAGCTCCATGCTGCGCAACATCATCGCGGCCCTGGGTGGGCAGCCGGCCTGGTCGGCCTCGGATAACCTCACGCGCGCGGCGGAGCTGCTTTCCGAAAGGGCCAGGCTGGGAACGGGCTCCCTGCTGATCGTGGATGAAGCCGACTACCTGATGCAGGGCTCCCGGCCGCCCAGCACGCCGGCACTCCTGGATACCATCCGGGACCTGCATGACCTGTCGCACGCGCCGATCCTGCTGGTGGGCATGGAATCCTTGGCGCGCACGCTAAGCCAGTACCCGCTATTTTGGGACCGCTGCCTGATCCATCACGAATTCAAAGGCATAACGCCAGCGGAAGTCCAGAAGCTGGCCAAGGAACTGGCTGGCTTGAGCTTGGGGCAAGAGGCGGCCGAGCTGCTGGTCCGGGCCACGTCGGGCAACCTTCGCCAGACCATTTTGTACCTGGTGCGCCTGGAGCGGTTGGCCTTAACCAACAGCAACAGCCAGGTGCAGCCTGGCTGGATCGGCACGGTGGAGAAGGAAGTGGCCGGCCGCAAGCTACGCCTGGCCGGCGGTCTGCGGCGGGTGAAGTGATGGCGGCGCTGTTCACGCTTGAGGACGTGCGGGCGCTCTTCCGAGAGCAAGGCGGCCGGGCGTCGCTGTCGCTGATCTACGAGCGTGCCGCCGACAAGGCCGCCCAGGCCACGCGGGAAATATCCCAGCTGGTGGAGCGACTGGAGGCCAAGGGCGAGCTGAAGCCGGAAGGCCGGGAGTATGTACTGGTGCTGGTTCCCGAGACGCGGGGACGCAAGGGCACGGCGGCCGACGTGCTTTGGCGCGGCGTCCATCAGTTGAGCCGGCATGGCGCATTCGGCACGGCGGACCTGGCCCGAGTGGCCGGCGTGATTCAGCGCAGCGCCCGAACATACGTGGCGGCCATGCTGGCGGCCGGCCTGCTGGTGCAGGTGCGGCCCGGCCGTTACGCGGTGGCCAAGGGCGCGCCGCACCGGGACAGCCCCCCGCCCTTTCGCTGGCACAAAAAGTCCCAGGCCAAGGAACTGGCGGCGGCTGGTGGGAGCAAGAGCCTTGGCCGCTGAAGTCTTAGCCGCGCCCAGGCTGGAAGTGGAATGCCCGCGCTTGCATGCCCGTCTCACGCGGCGGGGCTGCAATGTGCGGCAGGCTCTGAGCCTGTGTTTATCGGATGAACCCGCGCTCACCATCTGTTGGGAGTGCCCCCAGGCGGGGGCAAAGGTGAGGGAGGCCGCCGCCCAAATCATGGGGAAAAAAGTGTCTGGCCGGTGGTGCCCGGTTTGCGGCGAGCGAGAGCGCGCGGTCACCTGGCAAGGGAGAGTCCTAGATTTTTGTGCCCCATGTTTTAAAAGCCGACGCCTTGGCATGAAATACCAGAAAAAGCAACCGACGGAAGGGGAAAGGTAAATGTCCGCGATACTCCATCTGCCTCTGGAGCCGTTGACGGATATGGTGTTGCGCAGCTATTGGCGCAAGGCAAACAATCCCGGAAGCTACGAGCCGGAGGCTTGGCTACCGGAGGCGGAAGCCAGATTGCGGGGCGCTGGCGTGGACATCAAGGACCTGGCCCACGTGGCCGACCTTCTCAGGGGGCCTGAATCCGCCTTGAATGGTGGATTGTTCTTCAACCTGTGCCAGGCCCGGCGCCCGCTTAGTGGGGAAGCCGACTGGCGCGGAATGCGCTCACAAGAAGCCTATGAGCGATTGCTTATGGGCGTGGAAAGCCAGGTTGGCGCCAGCAGGGAGGCGATAGATTTCGCCTCCCGGTTGGAAGAGTATCTTTACGGCCTGTTTTTTGTGGCGCGTCCCGACTGGCTAGCCCTGTCGGAGTTGATAGAGCAGGAGCTGGCTACCTGTTTGCGGGACCTTGGGCAGACAGACCGGGACATGAAATGCTACCAGGCCACCCTGGAGGCTCCCGGTGCCCTGGTCAACGCGGCCCTGCGCAATCTGTGCGCCAACCTGGCCGAACCCGAGAGGCCACGTAAACCGCTCACGCCTGGTGGCTTTGACGGCGCCGCGCCCCAGCCCCATGAAGCGCCCCTGCCGCCCGAACCTTGGCTATGGCCTCTGCCGTTCCAGGCGCGGGCGCTGTTCAGCAAGTGGGCTGGGTTTCGTTCTCCCGGTTGTCTGGACAGCCCTTTGGCCATGATCCGGATCAAGCGCGGGTTGCGGGCCGCCGGCCTGGACGTGGAGCTGCTGGAGAGAATGGCGCGCCTGTTACCCCTATCCCGTGAGGATCAACTAGACGGAGAAATTTTACTGGAGCTTTGCCAAAGCAAGGACCTTCAGCAGCACTCGGTGGCGGTCACCGGCTAGGCACCGAGGTTTTATCAATGGGCACGGTTGTAAGATTTCCCCTGGATCGCTTAAAAGGCCGGAAGGTCCCGCCCACACCGGCGAGCCCGGCCGGCAAAGGCCCAGGAACGCCCCAGACTGCCATTTGGCGTGATTTGTGGCCCCAGTTGGTGGTTTGGCCTACTCCCGAGCAAGCGGGCTTTATAGCCGATCTGGTGGCCGAGGTGAACAGAGCCCAGCAACGCCTGGGTAAAGAAGACATTCGCGTCTTGGCCAGTTGGTTGGAAGGCCTGTGCCGAAAGATGGCCTCCCCGGATTGGCCACCCGTTGACCCCGGGTTTTGGGGCAAGGTGGCCGGGGCCTTGAAGGGGCGCCGCGATCAACTAGCCAGCCAACTAAGGGCCAAGAACCTTCGCACGCCAGAACAAAACCGCATGATTTGGGCCTTGGTTAGGGAGCGCTTCGGCGATGACCGCACCATCCTGGACGCTTGGCTCAAAAAGTTTTTTCCAAAGGCGGTACGCAAGGACGAATCAGGCAACAAGGTCCCGAGCACTCGCATGCTCACCAAAAACGACGCAACGGAGCTTATCAAGATGCTCCAAGACCCATATTATGTTCCCACCAATCGAAGGGCCAGAAGTTGAGCGCATCGGCTGATCTGCCCCCGAAGAAGCTCCTTTTCCGGCCTACCGAGGTGGCCGAAATGCTGGGCGTCTCTCCCCGGACAGTGCAGCGCTACATGAACGCGGGCGATTTTGGCGAGCTGTGGATACGCGGCCGCCGCCGGTGCATCTTCCGCCAAAACCTGGTGGCCTTCCTACAATCCACCAGCCCTCCCGAAGAAGAATAGCCTCAAAAATATCACGTCCCTGCATTTTAAGCGACAAAAGCGGACACCGCCGGACACACGTTTTTTGCCTGTTTGCTAGGCTAATAACGTGTTTAACCGCCCTGTTCTCGCCGCGCGTCTATTATCACCGGCGGCGCCGGGGCTCCCAAGACTGGGGAGTCAATATGGCCAAGATCAACACCGCGAATGAAGTAGTCCAGGGGCTGCTATCAGCCCTTAGCGCTGATCAGAGAGTCGTGGCCGCCCGCAATGCCTTGGCAGCCGAAAGCGGCGCGCTGGTCAATCTGCGTAGCCAGGGAGAATCCTACCGTGAGCGTATTGCCCGCCAGGAAAACAGGCAGGCCGAGCTTGAGGAGCGCCGCCTGGTAATGCTCGGCAATGGGCAGGCGGTTGATCAGTTGGAAGCTGAGTTGATCGAGGCCGAAGCCCTTTTGGGCAGCCTACGCGGATGGAACAAGGACCTTGAAAGCCGGCTCCTGCCCCAAGCCAGGAAGGCCGAACAAGAGGCCAGCGCCCATCTGGCCAGGGCCACTTCCGAGGCCATTGCTGAATACATGAACGGCCTACAGGGTGAGCTGCGGATGAAGCTCCTGACCGTTGGTGACATGCTCCAGGCATGGTCCGAGGCCAAGGCCGCCGCCTGGGGTGAAGTGGGTTTGAACCCTGACCGCTACAGGCACCAGGCCCACACGGCTATTTGCCTACCCGATCTTGTGCCCGAGATGAAAAAGGCCTTCGGTTTCGGCGCCGATGCTCCCGGCAAGGCCTTCTAAAATGCCGTTGGTCTCCACATTGCCCGGCGTGCTGGCGGAGATCGCCGCGATTGTCGGTTGTGAGGCCACTGCCGAGAAGATTGGCCGTGGTATGGCAGGCCGCCGGGCAAAGTTCCCCACCATCAAGGCCATCGAAAGCACCAAGCGCAAAGCGGCCATCTTGAAAGGGCACGCCAGTAGCGTGAACCCGGAAGAGCTGGCCGAAAGGCATGGCGTGAGCCTGGTGCATGTTTACCGGATTTTGCGACAGGCCCGCAAGCAGGACGCTGGCATAGAAACATAACCCCTGCCCCTGGGCTCTCTATAGCCTCAGGGCCAACCGAGGATGGCAGCAAACCCTTTACCCAGGATTTTTTGGCAGACACCCCAACCCCCCAGCTTGATGCTGAGTGGCCGAAAACGAGAGACCAGACCTGGTGCAGACAATCAACGCCCATTGGGCTATTTCATAGAGGCAATCTGATGAACCAAAAAGCGATTCAGGCCCTTGTTGAAAGCCTTGCCGATGATTTCACCCAGAGCAATCCGGAGATCATGAAGGCCATGCGCGGCACGGTGGACAAGCACCTGGCCCCCCTGCTGAAGGCGCTGCCCAGCAAGGCCGTTACGGTCGGTTGTCCAGAGGAGATCGGGGCCGCCGGGGAGAAGCTGACCTTCAGCAAGTTCCTGGGCGACGTGCGCCGTTTCAACATGGGGCAAGAGCCCAAGCATTTGAAGTCCAGGGATGACCTGGTGCGCGTGGCAATCAAGTCCCTCTACGGCAGCGGGACCACCGAGGGCGGCTACCTGGTGCCCACTCAGCAGAGCGGCGAAGTTCTTAACCTGATGTCCTACTTCTCGGCCATCAGGGACCTCTGCCGCGAGGTTCCCATGAGCGGCCGGCAGATCGTGTTCCCCACCATCACCGGCGGCCCCACAGCCTACTGGGTTCCCGAGACCCAGGACGACATGGACACCACCAATCCCAGCGGCTTTAGCCAGGCGACTGGCTTCAAGCCTCCGAGTAGCGCCACCTTCGGTCAATTGGCGCTGACGGTGCATGTGCTGGCCACCAAGGTTACCGTGAGCAACCAGCTGTTGGATGACAGCGATCCTGGCGTCGATGCCATCTTGCGTGAGCTGTTTGCCGAGTGCCTGGGAGCGGCCTTCGATTTGGCCACACTGGAGGGGGCGGGCACCGCCCTCGATCCCATCACCGGTCTGGCCAATCGGTTAACCACCAACGTTTTCCAAGCCGGCGCTGACTTCGACTTTGACGACGTGGTGGACCTAATCTTCGGGCCGCGCGTGTATGCCCCCAGGGCGCAGGAGATACCCGTTATCGGGCACCCGTTGGCCGAGAAGAACATGCTCAAGATCAAGGACAACACGGGCAAGTACATCTACGCCACTCCCAGGGAGCCCGGCGCCACGCCCACCTTGTGGGGTGAGCCCTTCCACCGCGACGGCAACGTGCTCACCAACCTGGGCCCCAACCAGAACGAAACCAGGCTTATCGCCGGAGACTTCAGGAACAGCGCCTTTGTGGGGCTTCGCCAGGGCCTGGCCGTCAAGGTCAATCCCTGGGCGGAGCCCGGCTTCAGCCACAACCAGACCACCTTCCTGGCCGAGACCAGGATTGGCTTCAACATCAGCACCGAGACGCGCTTTGCCGTGCTGAACGGCGTGCCCACCACTTAGGCCGCAATCGGCATGCTTTCGAGGGGGCTGCCCCTGTGGGCAGCCCCCTAATCGACAGACGATAGGACAAAATTATCTCTTGGCCGAACTGCTTCAAATAGCCCTGGAGGTCGATGCCAGCAGAGGCACCGCCGCCATCACCGGTTTCACCGGCGGGGTGGACAAGTCCGGCCGGGCCATGCAGCAGGCAGGCAAGGACGCCGACGCCTGGCAGCAGGCCGGCAAGCGCCTCCAGGAACAGCACGAGCGCAACGTGGGCAAGCTCTCCGAGTTGGAGACGGCGGCCATGCGCGTGGCTGGGGCTTTCGGGCTGTGGAAGATCGCCCAGCAGTTTCAGGACGCCGTCATGCTGGGGGCCCGTTACGAGACCCTGGGCGTGGTGCTGCGCGTGGTGGGCGACAACGCCGGCTACAGCGCGGGCAAGATCATGGATCAGGCCCTGGCCGTGCGCGGCATGGGCATCAGTATGAACGAGTCCATGCAGTCGGTCACACGCCTGGTGCAGGCCAACTTGGACCTGTCCAAGGCCACCCAACTAGCCCGCGTGGCCCAGGACGCGGCGGTGATCGGCGGGATCAACTCCTCCGAGGCCTATCAGCGCCTGGTGCTGGGCATTCGTTCCGGCGAGATCGAGATCCTGCGCACCATCGGCATCAACGTGCAGTTCGAGGACTCCTACCAAAAGCTGGCCAAGGCCCTGGGCATCAGCGCCGCCAACCTCACCGAGAGCCAGAAGGCCACGGCGCGCATGAACGCCGTGCTGGCCGAGGGGCGCAACATCGCCGGGGTCTACGAAGCCAGCATGACCACGGCCGGCAAGCAGATCAAGAGCTTCGAGCGCTATGTCGAGGACCTCAAGACCACCTTTGGCACCGCCTTCACGCCGGCCTTGAGCGTGGCTGTGCAGGCGGCCACGGAGTTTGCTAAAAGCCTTACCGATGCACTAGGTTCCGAAGATGTCAAACGCAAGATAGAGGAAATCGCCGACAGTTTCATGCGGCTTGGCAGAACTATATCCGATCAGATCGGCACTGTTTCTCCGGCTATCAAAACCGTATTTGGCTCAGTCCTGGATGGATGGAACGCCACTCCTGACCTACTTAAAGAGGTGGGTCTGGTCGGGGCTGTTTTCTTTGGTGCCAAGGGTCGGTTACTGCTGGCGGGCATAGCTGCCGTGAGTTTGGCGGCCAAGGAACTGCTTAATCAGCTGCACGAGTTGGATCCCGAGAGGTTCCGTGATTGGAAGGGCGCCAGCGCGGTCAAAAACATGGGCGACGAATTGGGGAGGGAATTCGACAAAAAGGGGCTGGCCTCCCTGGAAGAAGACGATGGCTGGGGATCCAGCGTAGACGCTTGGTTCCGGCGTGGGCAGGCTAGATCAAAATACATCGCTGACAACATGCCCAGCAAAAAAATTGAAATTCAGTACGGTCAGATCAAGGGCAAGATCAAGGACGAGCCCACCGACACCACCCTGGGCGATTATCTGGCCCCCAGCTCCAAGCGCCCGGCGGCGGCCTACGACGACCTGGAACGCCAGTTCAAGCTCATGGCCGAGAGCGACCAGAAGGTCTTCAAACTGCGCATCGAGGCCCAGCGCGACAGCCTGGACAAGTCCCTGGCCCTGCTGGAGTTGGAGAAGCAGCGCAAGATCGATCTCAACACCTGGGACCACAACGCCCAGCAGGAGCACGAGGCGGCGGTCTTCAAGGTCAGGGCCGAGTGGGGCCGCAAGCAGCAGGACATGGCCGACAAGGTGAACGCCGAGGCCGCCACGGCCACCATGAGCCGCTATGAGCGCGAGCAGTTCATGGCCCAGTTCAACTATGAGCAGAACCTCAAGCGCGGCATGAGCGAGGCGGCCGCGGCCAAGCAGCGCGACACCGAGCTATTGAAGGCCGAGCAGGATCACGCCGTGGCCATCGCCGAGACCCACCAGAGGTGGGCCGACGACAAGAAAAAGGCCGACGCCGACTGGGCCAAGGACGAGCAGACCATTCTGGCCGGTTCCACCAACGCCCACGAGGCCAAGCTGCTCAAGCTGGGCGCCGATTACAACCAGTTCTACCGCGACCTGATGCAGCTCCAGTATGACGATGGCATCAGCGAGGAGGAATACGCCCAAAAGGCCGTCTTGATAGAGAAGTGGAAGACCGAACAGACGGTGAAGCTGGCCCAGGAGGCCCGGTCCAAGCAGATCGGCTTTGAAATGGAGCTGGCCAAGGCCAACCACGACAGCAACACCCTGAAGGCCCTCGAGTACGAGAAGTACGTCCTGGAGCTTGAAAAGACCGACTACACCCGCGAGCAGAAGTTCGCCCTGGCCCAGGCCAAGCTGCAAGAGATCAACGCCAGTGCCCTGGACAAGATGCTCCTGGCCTGGCAAGACACCGACAAGCTGGTTGAGGATGCCACCAAGAACACGTTGCAGGGCATCCAGAACAGTTTCGCGGATGTAATCGGCCGAGGGCTCAAGGGCGAGATCAAGAGCCTGGGCGATGCCTGGGAGCTGATGTGCAACGCGATGGTCAGCGTCTTTGCCCAGGTCATCGCCCAGATCGTCAGCATCTGGACGCTCTCCAACCTGGCCAGCCTCTTCACTGACAAGCCTGGAGTCAGCATCGGCAACCTGCTCAGCGGCGGCGGGGGCGGGGGGGGTGGAGGTGGCTTCTTGGGCGTCCTGAGCACTCTCGTCAGCGGCGCCAAGGTTGCGAACACTGGCTATGGCCTAGCCACAGGCAACGGACTAGGTGGCGGTCTGGGCGGGGTCATCGCCGACGCCCTGGGCCTCGGCAAGGCCACCAGCGGGTTTGGCATCGCCGACACTTCGACCTACTTTGCTGGCTCCAGCGATATCATGGTCAACGCCGGTGATATTGCGGCCTTTGTGAGCGACATGGAGGCAGGCTTTACAGGGGTGGCCGCTGCCGCACAGGGAGCCTCCGCCGGCCTGGAGGCCGCAGGGATTGCCGGAACTGTAACTGCCAACGCAGGGGTCGGGGTTGGCGCGTCTGGAGCGGCCACTGCTACCCTCGGGAGCACCGCCGCCTACGGCAGCATGGCCGCCATGCCCGCGATCGCATGGGCTGGTCCGGTCGCCGCCGCCGCCGTCGCGGCCATGACCATCTACTCCTCGGCCCAGGAAAGCGAGATGAAATCCACTCGGGAGTACGCCCGGTGGGAAACCCAAAACATTATTGGCGCCGTGGGCCGCATGACCTCGGGGTTGGGGCAAGTCATCGGCTCTGATGGTGACGTGAAGGCAGGGGGCTTTTTTAGCCAGCGCACGCTGAAAGACATCAAAGAAGAGTCCGATTACATGAAGGCCATCGGCGAGCGGGCCGGGCTCACCACCCACCATGTGGACCTGCTCACCCAGGGCATGGCTGGCCTGGAGCGTCAGATGCAGGCGGCGGCCCGGGCCGGCAACAAGGAGCTTGCCAAGGCCCTGATGAACGACATGGCCGAGCTGCAAGAAGTGGAGCAACAGACCGGCATCAGCACCGCCGCGCTCAATTCCATGAGCGGGGCCTATGCCCAGATATCCCAGGCCTCGGACCTGATCGGCCCCAAGATCGCCGAATTCGTGCGCATCGGCCAGGAGGGCATGTACTCGGTCGGCGGGGCGGTGCAGACCGTGGGCGAGCGCATGGCCGGCCTGGCCGAGTCGATGGGGCTGCCCAGGGATGCCACCGAGGCGCTCAAGCAAAAGCTCTCGGAGCTGATCGGCCAGTGGGACAGCAACCAGATCAGCGCCGAGACACTCTCGGCCATGTTGCAGAATCAGTTTGTGCTGGCCTTGCAATCAGCCGCCACCGAGGGATACAACGTCAAAACCGCGCTGGATGCTATCCCTAAGTATCTGGATATAGAGGTCCATACCCGCTACACCAGCGAGGGCGAGGGCGGCGGTCTGTCGGCCGAGCAGCACCACCACGGCGGCTGGGCGGGCGACGCCAGCAACATCATCCACCTGCACTCGGGCCTCAGGGCCGACGAGTTCCTGGCCGTGTTGCAGACCGGCGAGCCGGTCTTCAGCCGCTCCGACGTGGAGCGGGTGGGCGGCCCAAAGGCCGTGGAGAACTTCCGGCGAGGGGGTTCGGTAGATTCCGGAACGGTTAACCTCAACTTCGGTGATATCCAGGTTTCGGCCCAGGGACTAGACATTAGTAACCCGGCCCAGAATCGCAAGGTCGCGGCTCAACTGGTCCGTAACATCAGGACAGAATTGGCCAAGTTAGATATCCGTACCTTCGGAACCCGGCACTAATCCTAGCCCGGCTATCGGGCAATATAGCCAAATAATTGACGATGAGGCTAGCGGACGCCTAATTTGGGATGGTTGGTTTGCAAATTGCCATGAGCGTTTTTCGCTAGCTTCGCCTGGCGTCTAGGCATCAATAGGGCCATCCTGTGGGGAATATTGTGGGGAGCAAACGGTATAGCGAAAGAATCAGGGCCTCAGGATTGCTCCCAAGGCCCTGTTTTTATTCTGGTAGCGGGGACAGGATTTGAACCTGTGACCTTCGGGTTATGAGCCCGACGAGCTACCGGACTGCTCCACCCCGCGTCGATCTGGGAAATATATCGGCAACACGCGGTTCTGTCAA
>JAZDIQ010000035.1:0-40434 GCA_043804825.1 Pseudomonadota bacterium | reverse complement strand
CGGGCCTCGATCTCCCGCCGGGCCAGGATGCTCACCTTGTCCAGATCAGCCGCCAAGGACCCCCTCCCTTGCCCGTGGCCGCTGGCCACGCCGTTGCCGGGCCAGCCCCTTGCTCCCGGCATGCACCAGCCATGATAACATGGCACCACCGGCGGACGGCAGGGTTTTCCCCCCGGCGGGGCTCGCCCGGCCCCGCCCGGCCCCCGGGCTACCCATCTGTTGATTGACAGGCGCGGGCCAGCTTCACATACTGGGGCCATGGAAAAGCAAGACACCCAAACAGACCTGGGGCGCCTGCGCATCGACCGCCAGGCCTGGGGCGCTGGCCCCGTTCCCGGCCGGCGCCGCCGGCGCTGGCTGCTGTGGGCGGCCCTGGCCGCGCTCTTGGCCCTGGCCGCCGGGGTGGCTGGTTGGCGCGGCGGCTACCTGCGCCCGGCCCGGGAGGTCAAGGTGGCCACGGTCAGCCGCCTGTCCCCGGGCATGAGCCTGGCGGTGCTGGGGGCCACCGGCTACGTGGTGGCCCAGCGCAAGGCCGCCGTCTCCTCAAAGGGCACCGGCCGCCTGGCCTACATGGGCGTGGAGGCCGGCCAGACGGTCAAGCAGGGCCAGGTGCTGGCCCGCCTGGAGAACGACGACCTCACCGCCGCCCGCGACGAGGCCCAGAGCCGGGTGGCCGCCGCCAGGGCCGAGGTGGAGCGCAACCTGGCCGAGCTGGGCGACGCCCAGCTCAATTTCGCGCGCATACAGGCCCTGCTGGCGCGCAAGGTTTCGCCCAAGGCCGACTTCGACGTGGCCCAGGCCCGGCTTTTGAAGGCCCGCGCCGGGGTCAACTCGGCCCGCCGCCAGGTGGATGTGGCCATGGCCCTGGCACGCCAGATGCAGGCCTCCCTGGACTACACCTACATCCGCGCGCCCTTCGACGCCGTGGTGCTGACCAAGGACGCCGACGTGGGCGAGGTGGTGGCGCCCTTCGGCGGGGCCACCAGCGCCAAGGCCGCCGTGGCCACCCTGGCCGACATGGACTCCCTGATGGTGGAGGCCGACGTCACCGAGTCCAACATCGGCAAGGTGCGGGTGGACCAGCCCTGCCAGATCAGCCTGGACGCCCTGCCCGACACGCCGCTGTTGGGCTCGGTGCACGTGATCCTGCCCACCGCCGACCGCAGCAAGGGCACCATCATCGTCAAGGTCAAGTTCCAGCAACTGGACCCCCGGGTGCTGCCCGAGATGAGCGCCAAGGTCAGCTTCCTCAGCCGCCCGCTCACCTCCCAGGAGCTGGAGCCCCGCCTGAGCCTGCCCGCCCAGGCCCTGGTCAAGCAGGGGGACCAGACCCTGGCCTGGCGCCTCTTGGGCGAGCGCCTGGACCTGACGACCATCAAGACCGGCCCGGCCCTGGGCGATAGCCTGCAAGTGCTGGAGGGGCTCCAGGAGGGCGACCGCGTGGTGCTGGACCCGGCCCCCGGCCTGAAGCCCGGCGACAAGGTCAAGGTGGCCGCGCCGTGAGCGCCTTGCCCCAGGATATCGTAATCATCAAAGGCCTGTGCAAGTCTTACCGCCGGGGCGACCAGGTTATCCCGGTGCTGGAGGACATCTCGCTCAGCGTGCCCCAGGGGCAGTTTCTGGCCCTGATGGGTCCCTCGGGCTCGGGCAAGACCACCCTGCTCAACATCGTGGCCGGCCTGGACCGCGCCGACCAGGGGAGCCTGCATGTGGCCGGCACCGAGATCGCCGGCCTGGGCGAGGTGGACCTGGCGGCCTGGCGGGCGCGCCACGTGGGCTTCATCTTCCAGTTCTACAACCTCATCCCGGTGCTCAGCGCCTTTGAGAACGTAGAGCTGCCGCTCTTGCTCACGCCCCTTAGCCGCCAGCAGCGGCGGGAGCACGTGGCCCTGGCCCTGGACCTGGTGGGGCTCAAGCAGCGCCAGAGCCACACCCCCAGCCAGCTCTCCGGCGGCCAGCAGCAGCGGGTGGCCATCGCCCGCGCCTTGGTCACCGACCCCACCCTCATCGCCGCCGACGAGCCCACCGGCGATCTGGACAAGGTCTCGGCCGAGGAGGTGCTGGAACTCTTGACCCGGCTCAACGCCGAATTCGGCAAGACCATCATCATGGTCACCCACGACCCCCGGGCCGCGGCCAAGGCCGGCCGGGTGCTCAACCTGGACAAGGGCGCCCTGCTGGGCGAGGGCTAGCCATGTTCTGGTCCCTGATCCATCGCCACCTCTGGCGGCACAAGCTGCGCACCTTTCTGACCATCCTGGGCATGGCCGTGGCCATCCTGGCCTTCATGCTCCTGCGCAGCGTGGTGGCGGCCTGGTACCGGGGGGTGGACAGCGCCTCCGACAACCGGCTCATCACCCGCCACGCCGTCTCGCTCACCTTCAGCCTGCCCCTGTCCTATCTGCCCACCCTGCGCCAGATACCCGGCGTGTCCGCCGTGACCTACTCCTCCTGGTTCGGCGGGGTCTACATCGACGAGCGCAACTTCTTCCCCCGCTTCGTGGTGGGGCCGGGCTTTTTGGACATGCACCCCGAGTTCATCCTGAGCCCGAAACAGCGCCAGGCCTTTGAGCGCGAGCGCCGGGCCTGCGTGGTGGGGCGCCGTTTGGTGGAAAAATACGGCTGGCGCCTGGGCGACCAGTTGCCGCTCAGGGGCAATATATTTCCCGGCGACTGGTCCTTCGTCATCCGGGGCATCTATCGCGGCGAGAAGCCCGGCACCGACGAGGCCCTGATGTTCTTCCACTTCGAGTACCTCAACGAGTACCTCAAAAAGACCATGCCCGGCCGGGCCGACCGCGTGGGCTCCTTCACCATGCTGATCAAGGACGCCGAGCAGGCGGCGGACATCGCCCGCCTGGTGGACAAGGAGTTCAAGAACTCGGTGGCCGAGACGCGCACCGAGACCGAGAAGTCTTTTCAACTGGGCTTCGTGGCCATGACCAAGGCCCTGTTGGGGGCCATCGAGGTGATCTCGGTGGTGGTGGTGCTGGTGATACTCACCGTGCTGGCCAACACCATGGCCATGAGCGCCCGCGAGCGCACCGTGGAGTACGTGGTGCTCAAGACCCTGGGCTTCGGGGCCGGGCACATCGGGCTCCTGGTGCTGGGCGAGTCGGTGCTCCTGGCCCTGGCCGGCGGCGCCCTGGGGGTGGTCTTGTGCTTTCCCTCGGGCCAGGCCTTCAGCCACGCCCTGGGGGGCCTGCACGACCTGGCCTTCACGCCGGGGCTCATCGCCACGGGGCTCTTGGCCTCGCTGTTGGTGGGGGTGCTGGCGGCCATGGTGCCCATGGTCAGGGTGATGACCATGTCCATCGCCAGCGGCCTGCGGCGGGTGGGCTAACCGCGAGCCGCGGGTTGGACGTATACGGGTCGGGAGGCGTTGTGGGCCTGGCGAGGGCAGGCGGCTCCCGTGGAAAGGCCACGGCGCCCAGCGAGACATTCTTATCCCCTCTCCCCCGCCAGGGGAGAGGGTCAGGGTGAGGGGTGCCGGGAAACAATCCCCCTCATCACCCCTTCCCTCTCCCCCAATGGGGGAGAGGGGGTAAAGGCATCAACGGTGGCCATACCCATCTCCTACAGCCTGCGCAACCTGTGGGTGCGGCGCCTGACCACGGCGCTCACCGCCGGGGGCATGGCCCTGGTGGTCTTTGTCTTCGCGGCGGTCTTGATGCTGGCCCGGGGCCTGGAAGACACCCTGGTGGCCACCGGCTCGCCGGACAACGCCCTGGCCCTCAGGCGCTCCTCCCAGGCCGAGGTGCAGTCCATCCTCAGCGCCGATCAGGCCGCCGTGGTGGAGACCCAGCCCGAGATCGCCCTGGACAAGGATGGCGCGCCCCTGGCCCAACGCGAGCTGGTGGTGCTCATCAGCCTGACCAAGCAGGGCGGCGGCGGCGCGGGCAACGTGGTGGTGCGGGGCACCAGCCCCCGGTCGCTGGCCATGCGCCGCCAGGTGCGGCTCATCTCCGGGCGCATGTTCCGCCCGGGCAGCAACGAGATCGTGGCCGGCAAGGGCATCGCCGGCGGCTTCGTGGGGGCCGGACTGGGCGGCCAACTGACCTTTGCCCGGCGCCCCTGGCGGGTGGTGGGGGTGATCGACTCGGCGGGCAGCGGCTTCGACTCCGAGCTGTGGGGCGACCTGGACCAGTTGCGCCAGGCCTTTCGGCGCACCGTCTATTCCTCGGTGCTGATGACCCTGCGCGAGCCCGGCCTCCATGAGCCCCTGCGCCAGCGCCTGGAGGACGATCCCCGCCTGACCCTGGAGGTCAAGCGCGAGCAAAAATACTACGAGGACCAGTCGGAGGCCATGGCCCGCTTCATCCGCATCCTGGGGCTGGCCCTGACCATAATCTTCAGCGTGGGGGCCATGCTGGGGGCCATGATCACCATGTACGCGGCTGTGGCCAACCGCACCGTGGAGGTGGGCACCCTGCGCGCCCTGGGCTTCCGCCGGCGCGACATCCTGCTGGCCTTTTTGGCCGAGTCGCTGTTTTTGTCGCTTTTGGGGGGGCTGGCCGGTCTGGCCGGGGCCTCGGCCATGCAGTTGGTGCGCATCTCCACCACCAACTGGGCCACCTTCTCGGAGCTGGCCTTCAACTTCAGCCTCTCGCCGGGCATCGTACTGCAAACCCTGGGTTTCGCCCTGGGCATGGGGCTGTTGGGCGGGGTGCTGCCGGCTCTGCGCGCCGCCCGCCTGGACATCGTGGAGGCCCTGCGCGCCGATTGAGCCGGCCCGACGCCTAGCCCAGGGAGCCCCAGGTCTCTTCCTCCCGCCCGGGTTGATAGGTCTCCACCCGGTCGCGGCCGCCGCGCTTGGCCCGGTACAGAGCCTGGTCGGCCCGCCGCAGAAGCTCCTCCCGCGTGGCCGTCTGCCCGGGCTCCAGGATGGCCACCCCCAGGCTCACGGTGATGGTCAGCATCTGGTCCCGGTAGGGAATGGCCTTGCCGGCCACCTGGGCGCGGATCTTCTCCGCCGCCGCGCGGGCGCCCTCCAGGTCCGAGCGGGGCAGGATCACCGCGAACTCCTCGCCGCCGATGCGGGCGCAGGTGTCGTCGGTACGGGTGCTGGCCTTGAGCACCTGCCCCAGGGCCGAGAGCACCTGGTCCCCGGCCTGATGGCCGTAGGTGTCGTTGATGTTCTTGAAGAGGTCGGCATCGATTAGCAGCAGGCCCAGGGGCTGGCCCAGGAAGCCGGCCAGGCGCAGTTCCTGCTCCAAGGCCTCCATGAAATGGGCGCGGGTGGACAGGGCGGTGAGATAATCGGTGGAGGCCACCAGGCGCAGGCGCATGGAGTTCAGGGCCACCGACATCTGCTCGTCGGCCGTGGCCAGCACCCGTTCCTCGCCGCTTTGGAAGGGGCGTTGGGCGTCCCGGCGCCCCAAGCCCCACAGGCCCACGGCCCGCTGGCGGGTGGAGATGACCCTCAGCAGGGCCGGCCCCTCCAGACCAGGCAACAACTGGCGCAGGGCCTGGCCGTCTTGGTCCTGGCCGCCTGGCGCCAGGCCCAGGTCCATCACCTCGGGGCGCACGCCCGCCAACCTTGTCCAGCCCTGCTCCATGACCGGGTCCAGGCCATGGTTGCCCACCAAATGCAACTCGCCTTTCTTGAAACGATACAGGAACATGAACCCGACGTCCGCGTCCAGGACCTGGGCCAGGAAGCGCAGCATGCGCCGGGCCATCTCCGCCGGCTCCTTGACCTGGTTCAGCACGCGGGTCAGCTCGCCGACCACGGTCAGCTCGCGCAGGTGGATGTCCAACTCCTGGTTCTTGCGTTCCAACTCGGTGTAGAGGCGCTGGCTGTTGAGCAGGATGCCGGCCAGGGTGGCCACGGCCTCCAGCATGCTCAAGTCCTCCTCGGCCCCGCAGCACAGACCGTCCCGCCCGTTATCCACGGCCAGGGCGCCCATGAATTCGCGGTCGCTGAACAGGGGGGCCAGGGCCACCTCGCAGCCGAGTCCCAGCAAGGCCTGCACCGCCGGGGGAAAAAACTCCTCTCGCCCCACCACCACCGGCAAGGCCCGGCCCAGGGCGAAGCTCTCAAAAACCATGGGATCGACCTCCAGGCTGGGCGGCTGGGCCATGAGCGCCGCGCGCAGCCCGGCCTCATCCCCCGAGGGCCAGCGCAGGCAGCGGGGGCTCAAGTTCCGTCCCCGCAAGAGCATCAGCCAGGCCCGCTGAAAGCCCATGCGGCCCACCAGGGCCTGGCTGATGCGATCGCAAAGGTCCTCCTCGCCCTCGGCCAGGCGAAAAGAGGCGGCCACGTGCAAGAGCAGCTCCGCCGCCTCCCCGGCCGCCCTGGGGGCGCGGTGATCGGTCAAGGCCTGGGGTTGGGTCCCCGCCAGACCCCGCCCCAGGCGCAAAAAGTCCTCGTACTCATGGCCCGCCGCCGCCGCCAGGGCGGCCTGGGTGGCCAGGTCCGGCGCGGCCTCCGGCTCCAGGGCCGCCTCCACTTGTTGGGGGCTCAGCCCGCTGGTCCGGGTCAACTGCGCCATGCCCCGGCGCGCCAGGGCCTGGCGCAAGGCCAACTGAAAGTGTTGCGTGACTTGCTGGGCCGGCGGCGAGGACATGCCTGGTCCTTTCGGGCAATGGAGCGTGAGCCGCGCGGCCATCGGCCTTGAACCGCCGCCGACCCTCGGCTAGTATGGTGCTACGTCCATTTTAGCCCAGAGGGGAATAAAAACCCATGGCCCCATCCCGGTCCGCGCCGCTCGCTCTCCACCGCCCCCGGCCCCAGGGCTAGCCGTGAGCCCGGACGCCCTGGAGGGCAAGGACCGCGCCGAACTCCTGGCCCTGGCCCGGGAGCAGGAAGCGGCCCTGGCCACCTACAAGGAAACCCTGTCGCGCATCTACGCCGAGTTCGACGCCAAGGTGGAGGAACTCTCCCTGATCCGGCGGGTCTCCGACGTGCTGCGCCTGGCCCAGGACCTCACCGGCCTGGTCTGCGGCCTGGTGGAGGTGGTCATCGGCGAGCTGCCGGCCGACTTCGTGTGCCTCTTGCTCACCGACCCCGAGATGACCACCCTGTGCCCGGCGGCGCTGATCGACCGCGACTGGGATGCGCCGCGCAGCCTGCCCCGGCCCGAGCAGGGCCAGTGCGTGCCCCTGGGGGTGGGGCCGGTGGGCGCGGCGGTGGCCCAGGGGCGCATCCTCATCCTGCCGGCCCTCTTGGAGGGCCTGCCACGGCCCTGGGCGCCGGACCTGCCCCAGTACGCCCGCTCGCTCTTGGTGCTGCCCCTGGTCTCGCGCCAGCAGATACTGGGGGCCATGCTCCTGATCAGCCGCACCCCCGAGGCCTTCGGCGAGGAGCACACCCGCACCCTGACCATCATCTGCGACCACGCCGCCGCGGCCATGGCCAACGTGCGCCTCATCGACCAACTGGGCGAGATAAACGAGCGCCTGTTGGCGAGCGAGCTGGAGGCCCATCAGGCCCGGGAATATTTGCAGCACCTTTTGGACACCGCCAGCGACCTGATCCTCATCGCCGGCCCCGACGGGCGCATAACCTACGCCAACCAGGCCGCCGCCGACCTGGGCCTGGACCAGCAGGCCCTGATCGGCGCCGAGCTGGCCGGGCTGTTCAACGACCAGGCCCGCGCCCGCCTGATCCTAAGCCAGCGCCAGCGGCTCTCCGAGGAGCTGGAGCTGAAGGCCAGCCAGGGGCCGGCCTTCCTGACCCTGGTCAGCACCACGCCCCTGGAGCAGAGCGGCGAAGTGCTGGCCATCCTGCGCGACGTCACCCGCCGGCGAGCCCTGGAGCGCCAGCTCATGCACGCCGAGAAGCTGGCCAGCGTGGGTATCCTGGCCGCCGGGGTGGCCCACGAGATCGGCAACCCCCTCTCGGCGGTCAGCGGCTATGCCCAGCTCTTGACCAAGGACGGGGTGAGCGCCGAGGAGCGCAAGGAGTTCGCCGGGGCCATCGCCTCCCAGGCCGAGCGCATCAACCGCATCATCCGCGACCTCCTGGACTACTCCCGCCCCAGCCCCTACCTGGGCCAGGCCGTGGCGGTCAATCAGGCCATCGAGGCGGTGCTGAACATGTTTTTCACCTCCAAGCGCCTGGCCCACCACAACCTGGACATCAAGCGCGACCTGGCCCGCGGCCTGCCGCCGGTGCGCATGGACCGCGACCAGCTCCAGCAGGTGGTGCTCAACCTGGTGATGAACGCCGCCCAGGCCATGGAGCAGGGCGGGCGCCTGACCATCACCACCAGCCAGCACCAGGGCTGGGTGCGCATCGATTTCCAGGACAGCGGCCCCGGCATCCCGGCGGCCAATCTGCCCCTGATCTTCGATCCCTTCTTCACCACCAAGCCCGTGGGCCAAGGCACCGGCCTGGGGCTGTCCATCTGCGACCGCATCGTCAGCGCCGCCGGCGGGCGCGTGGAGGTCAAGAGCCGGGTGGGCCAGGGCACCACCTTCTCGGTGCTGCTACCCGGCGCGGCCGAAGAGCAAACCACCTGAACCACCAGCAAGAGGCCATGACCATGAACCCGCCCGAGGATATCCTGGCGCGCATCAGCCGCATCCCCATCTTCAACACCCTGGGCATGCGCGACCTGGAGTTCGGACCGGGCTGGTGCCGGGTGAGCATCCCCCGCCAGGCCCAGTGGGACGGCATCTTCGCCTCCCTGCACGGCGGCATCCTGATGACCCTGGCCGACTCGGCGGCGGCGTTCGCCATCCTCACGCTCACCGGCCTGGACGAGGTCATCACCACCACGGACATGAACATCCGCTTCCTGGCCCCCTGCCTGAGCGATGCCACGGCCCTGGCCAAGGTCATCAAGCCCGGCCGCAGCCTTTGCCCCTGCGCCGTGGAGATCAGCGACGCCGACGGCAAGCCGGTGGCCGTGGCCCAGGTGGCCTACATGCGCCTGGGGGGCGGGCGGGGCTGAGTCGGCGGCCCCTTAGGGCATAAAGCAGCGCCCCGCCCCCTTGGCGGGAGCGGGGCGCTGGTTGCATTAAGATGTCGGGAAATGAAATTAATTAGCTGCGGGCTTAGAACTTGAGCAAACCAAGTCCCTTGGCCAGGCTGGCCAATGCTCCAAGCACCAACACCACAGACGAGGCGAAGGCACCCAAAAGCCAACGTACGTCTCTACGAGCATCGGCGCGCAGGGCCGCGAAGTCGGCATGGGCCTGAGAGCGGAAGGACTCCAAATCTGTATGGGTCTGGGCCTTGAAGCCGCGCAGGTCGGCCTTCAGGTCACTGATGTCGGCCTGAATATGCTCCACTGCCGCTTCCAGCTTGGCTACCCGCGCTTCCATGCCGTCATCTCCGCCACCTAGGTCAGATGAATTACGCCTGTCTAACATACCTTCGATGAGCGCTTCTAGCTGATCAGTTGTGGCGATACGTGTTACCATAAGACCTTATTTATTTATCTGCTTGTGGTCTTCTCTACCCGCAGCCTCGATAAGTTTATTCATTAATTTCAATGATAATCTAGCCATAGCATGTGCCAAATCACTCTCACCTGCTTCAGCAAAATCACTCATCGATTTCTTAGATATATCAGTTATTTCTTCTTCGGATAAAATTCCTTTTTGGTGCAGCTTTTCATATAAGAACGATTCCCTAGCCACGGAGTTAAAAAGCTCCTCGGCAAGGAAAGTCAATAAGCCTGATAGTGGGCTAGTGTCTGACATATCTATAATTTACACTAAATTACATTCTGTTTCAAATCCTAACTGCTCGCCGGAAACTAATGAGGGGCGCCCCGCCCCCTTGGCGGGAGCGGGGCGCCTTGGCCCTTTCAGGCGATTTCGTTTACAGCTTGCGGGCGTCGAAGACGCGCTTGGCCTTGCCCTCGCTCCGCTCGATGCTCTTGGGCGGCACGCAGCGCACCTTGACGCCGATGCCGATGATGCCCCGGATGCGGGTTTCGATCCTGCCCTCCACCTCCCGGAGCTTCTCCTCGCCCAGGTCGTAGACCTCCGGCTTGGCCTCCACATCCACGGAGAGCGCGTCCAGATAGCCCTTCTTGCGGATGATCAGCACGTACTGGGGCTCCACCTCGGGCATCTCCAGCAGGATGGACTCGATCTGGCTGGGGAAGACGTTGACGCCGCTGATGATGAGCATGTCGTCGGAGCGGCCGTAGACCTTCTTCATCTTGAGCAGGGTGCGCCCGCAGCCGCACTTCTCGCGCTTGAGCTGGGTGATGTCGCGGGTGCGGTAGCGCAACACCGGCATGGCCCGGCGCTGGATGGCCGTGAAGACCAGCTCGCCCTTTTCACCCAGGGGCAGGACCTCCTCGGTGACCGGGTCGATGATCTCGGCCAGCACGTGGTCCTCGTTGACGTGCAGCCAGCCGTCCTGCATGTCGCAGTCAAAGGCCACGCCGGGGCCCATCAGCTCGGTGAGCCCGTAGGCCTCGCGGGCCTTGATGCCCATGCGCTCCTCGATCTCCTTGCGCATCTCCACGGTCCAGGGCTCGGCCCCGAAGCAGCCCACGCGCACCGGCAGCTTGCGCAGGTCCACGCCCAGGTCGGATGCCTTCTCGGCGATGGTCAGGGCGTAGGAGGGCGTGCAGCCGAAGCAGGTGGTGCCGAAATCGCGCATCAGGGTGATCTGGCGCTCGGTCATGCCGCTACTGGCCGGGATGACCGTGCAGCCGATGGTCTCGGCCCCCTGGTGGAAGCCCAGACCGCCGGTGAACAGGCCCATGCCGTAGGCGTTCTGGAAGATGTCGTCCTTGGTGATGCCGGCCGAGGTCATGATGCGGGCCATGCACTGGGACCACTGGGCCAAGTCTTCCTTGGTATAGGGGCCGGTGATGGGCTTGCCGGTGGTGCCCGAGGAGGCGTGCACCCGCACCACCTGGTTCATGGGCACGGCGCACAGGCCGAAGGGGTAGTTGTCACGCAGGTCGGTCTTGACGGTGAAGGGCAGCTTGCCCAGATCCTCCACGGCCTTGATGTCGCCGGCCTTCAGGCCGGTCTCGTCGAATTTCTTTTTGTAAAAGGGGACCCGCTCATAAACCCAAGCCACGGTATCCTGCAAGGCCTTTAGCTGAAAGGCCTGCATTTCGTCGGTGGACATGGTTTCGAATTTATCATCCCACATGACGCCGCCCTCCTAGTGACTAACTGTAGTTGCCGGACAAGATTTTCAGGGCCTTATGACATGGCCCCAGATTACCCTCCGCAAACCTTAAATAGCCCGTGGTGGCCGCGTCAATGTTACAACGAGATTGAGCAGGGCTGGCAAGAACTTGTTCACTTCACCCGGCGGTGTGCCGCCCCGGCGGTTGGCGGGGGGCGCGAAGTAACCGGGATTAGTATACGCAGCTGGCAAATTTGTAGCACAGCGCCGGAGGGGGGTGCAAGCTACTTTTTAGCTAAAATGTAACTTTTGGGACGGGAACGGCCCAGGCTTTGCGTTATTTTTCACTATATTAAGGGCCGGGGTCCCTTGTGGGCCCGGTCGGGGCGGGCTACAATGCCTACCCATGAGTATGAACGCCCCGCCCCAGACCGAGGCCCCCATCTGCGCCCGCTGCCACCAGGCCGGCGGCGGCTGCTGCCGCACCGGCGGCGACGGCGTGGAGTACATGTTCGGGCTGACCTGGGGAGAGATCGCGGCCATGTCGGCGGCCAGCGGCCTGGATCGGGACCAGTTCGTGGTGGCCGACCAGGCCAGCCCCGGCTTCCTGGCCTTTCTGCGCTCCCTGCAACCGCTGCTCCTGCGGACCATGCCCCGGGGACGGCGGCTGCGGCTGCGTCTGGAGGAGAACGGCGACTGCTGTTTTTTGGGCCATGAGGGCTGCCGGCTGCCGGTGCAGGCCCGGCCTTTGTACTGCCGGCTCTATCCCCTCCTGGTCAACCCCCATGGCCGGCTGATGGTGCTGATGAGCCAGAACTGCCTGGCCCAACAGGGCGCCCGCTCCTGGCGGGAGGTGATGAAGCGCCTGGGCATGGACGAGGCCGGGGTGCGCGAGCTGTTCGCAAAACTTCAAAAACTTGCCAAAGAGCATGAGGAAATGGAAAGATAGCAAATACCTGAAAAAGGGGGGAACCGTGGCTTTCACAAAGGCTCTTTACTATCCATATATTGACATCCAAGACAGCGGATGGCTCAAAACGTCCATGCTGTATTGGGACGAGATTCAAACCATTGTCCCGAAGTCAGAAAAAACCCCCTACAAAAATCCGACCACTGCCGCCTTCCATGATGCTGGAATTTTGTCGCCCCTACAAGTCAAGTCCGGAATGCGTGAAATAGAAGAACTCACGAATGATATGCTAGCTTACCTTAACTCGCCAGAGGCTCTGACAATCCTATTTCAAAGCCCTACAGAACCGGCGATAAATTCAGATAGCGATACGAGATTAGAGCGGATTGAGACAGCCTATCTTTACCCTGATAAACTCCCTTATTTGATTAGAGATATGCTGGAGGATACAAGCCAGGGTTGGCTACTCAGTGAGCCCAAATTCGGCATGTATTACATGACGTTGCTTGCATGCCATCTCTGCGAGCATAAGGGCATAAGCCTACTGACAGACCTAGCTGCTAGTGATGCGTTGGCTGGTACTTTTCGTTTGAACGCTGGCATAAGGTTTAGCGGTATTTATCAGCAGATGCATTACCGGCATCCCGAACGGTCACACAGGAGACATATGGTTCCAAAAGTATCAGAAGCTTGTTTGGCGACGCTAATATTGGAAAGTGTTAGGTTAGATCCTGATACACAAGTAAACAAGATAATAAAGTTTAGGAACAATCACCGCGATGAACTTGGTCGTCTTCGATCGGAGATTGGCAGGCTCGCCTCTTCAATAGAGCTAAATGGCGATGCCAATGTTCAGGAAATCAGCCAAAGAGCACAAGATATATTGATCAATGAGTTGACTCCGGCATTAAATGACTTAAGAAATAGTTTGCGCGGTAGTCTAATAAACTTCGTGGTAGAAAAAGGCCTTAAGGTTAGCCTTTTTTCTGGTGGACCAACCTATCTGGCATCACAATTATTAGGTCTTGCACAGCCTCAAGCCCTATTCGTTAGTTCTGCGGCTTCGTTTGTGGCTTCCTGTGTCTCGTACAACGTGGAAAAGGCCGAAAAGCTCCGCAACAACCCCTATTCATATTTATTATCCGCCCAGCGCTTTGGTGCGGCAACCAGGCTTGCCGCCCAGCAGGAGCCCTGAACGGCTTGCGCCAGCGGCCCCGGAGGGCTAGACTAGGGCGCGGTAATTGCTAGCCAGCGAGGCGAAACCTTTGAGCATAACCCGGCGGTCCTCCTCCCTTTGGTCCACCTGCCTAGTGGTGCTGCTGTGCGCGGCCCTGGGCGGCCTTTTGTTCAATTGGCTCATGCCCCAGGGCATCGGCTTTGTGCCCCCCGAGGTGCGCAAGCCCCTGTGGCAGACCATCGCCCCGGCCCAGGCCCAGGAACTCAAGGAACAAGGCGCCATCTTTCTGGACGCCCGCGACGCCGGCGACTACGGCCAGGCCCGCCTGCGCGGGGCCTTGAAGCTGCCCGCCGCCGATATCGACAAGCTCTACCGCTTCATGGAGCCCAGCCTCAGGCCGGCCCCGGCCCTGGTGGTCTACGGCCAGAGCACCTCGCGCTTCCCGGCGGCCACCGTGGCCCAATACCTGCGCGGCCAGGGCTATGAGAAGGTCTACGTGCTGACGGGTTGCCTGGAGACCCTGCGCGGCCAGGGCTTCGATATCCAGGAACTCAAACGCAAGGGCAGCCAGTCATGAACCCGCGCCTGCTGGAGCTGATCTCCTTGGCCTCGCGCCTGTTCGTGGCCGGCGTCTTTATCTTCGCCTCCTACGACAAAGTCTGGGACCCGGCCAACTTCGCCAAGTCGGTGGCCACCTACGACCTGTTGCCCCTGTGGGCGGTGGCCGGCGTCAGCGTGGTGCTGGCCTGGCTGGAATTACTGGTGGGGGTGATGCTGGTCCTGGGCCTGCGCACCCGGGCGGCGGCGGTGTGGGCCTCGGGGCTGTTGGTGTTCTTCACCGCGCTGATGCTCTACGCGGGCATCACCGGCGCCGGCTTTGACTGCGGCTGTTTTCCCGGCGGCGGCGAGGCGGCGGCCCATCAGGCCGGCTACGAGGGCGCCCTGCGCGACGCCCTGTTCCTGCTGCCGGCCCTGTGGGTGGTCTGGCGGCCGGGGCGCTGGCTGGCCTTGACCCCCCAGGCCTCGGGGCGCGCCAGCGGCGACTACCTCTCGGACTCCTGGAGCCGCTCGCTCAAGTAAGCCGCCCCCCCCGCCAACAACAAGGGCCGAGGCCCCCTGGCCCCGGCCCTGTTTTCTGGCCCCGCCAGCGGGTTAGCTGGGCTGGTCGGTGATGACCTTCTGCCCCTTCATCCGCCGGTCCTGGTGGCCCCGGGCCTTGTCGTGGCGCTTGTCGTGGCGCCTGTCATGGCCGAAGTACTGGGGGTATTTGGCCAGATACTCGTTGCGCTTCTTCATCACCTGGGACCAGAGGTCCACCTTCTCGTCGGCCACGGTCTTGATCTTGGCCGCGTCGGGGCTGGGCTGGCGCAAGAGGGTCTTCAGCTCCACCTTCTTGGCGGCCAGTTGCTGGCGCAGGGCCAGGGTCTCGTTGAGATACTCGGCCTTGACCTTCTTGTACTCCGCCCGCTGCTCGGGCGTGAAGCGGCTGTGCTGGGCCTTGACGCGCTCCGGGCCAGCGGCCATCGCCGGCATGGCCGGCAGGCTCAAGGAAGCAGCCAAGGCCAGGGCCGCCGCGATGGTCAGAATCTTTTTCATAATCCCCTCTCCTTTGATGTCTGTATTGGCGAAAGGCATTAGAGGCTTCCCCCGATGCTGTAATGATAGCATCAGGCATGCCAGGACGGGGCGATAGCGGTCTCGCCAGGGGATATGCGGCCAAATCCGCTTGTTACCCGCCAGCGGGGCGGCGGGCGCCGGCCGGCGGGCGCTTCAGGGATGCAAAAAAATTATGCGCGGCACCCGGGGCATGGATATAAAATGCGCACCCACCGTTAACGAATCGCCAGGGATGATACCAGCTTAGGCTGCTGGCCGCCGCCCGGAGGAGGGACGTTTGCCGCTCAGACGATGGCCTTGAACTTCTCCCGAGGGCTGCGGCAGACGGGGCACTCGTCGGGCGGTTCCTGATCGAAGACATAGCCGCAGACCGGGCAGACGTGGTAGGTCAGTTGGCGGTCGCCGGCCAGGGCGCTCAAGGCCTCCTTGTAAAGACCGGCGTGGCGCTCCTCCACGTCGCGGGCGCGTATGAAGCTCCAGGCCACGTCCTCGCGCCCCAGGCGGAAGGCCTCCTTGACCAGGCGGGGATAGATATCCTGCTTGGCCTTCAGCTCGTTCTCAAAGGCCCGGCTCAGGTTCTCCTCGGTGGAGCCCACCACCCCTTCCAGGTACTTGAGGTACTCGTCGGCGTGCACCTTCTCGGCCTCGGCCACGGCCATGAACAACCGGGCCACCTCCGGGTAGCCCTCCTCGGCGGCCTTCTTGGCATAGGCCAGGTTGCGCACGTGGGCCTGGGCCTCGCCGGCAAAGGCCGCGGCCAGGTGGGCCTCCAACTCCGGGTCCAGGGGGGCGTAGAGCATGAACTGATAGAGCGAGGCGCCGCACTGGGGGCAGGTGTCGGGGGGATGTTTGCCCTCGTGCAGGTAGCCGCAAGAAGCGCACTTCCATTGCTTGATCATGTCCGCCGCTCCGCGAATAGAGATGTGCCTGGTGTGATCGGTGTATATAGCTTACACCAGGCGGGCGGCCCCTCCCAGGGGCCAGCCCGGCCGCCGGAGAGCATTATCGGCAAAGCCTATGACCATTCCATGGAAATATCCATACTAAATATTTGACCTGGCCGTCGGCCGGCCACATATTTGGACATGCTCATTGACCTGCACGTACACAGCCATCTCTCGCCCTGTAGCCGGCTGCCCCTGCGCCAGATATTGGCCCAGGCCCGCGCCCGGGGCCTGGATGGCGTCTGCCTGGCCGACCACGGCGGTCGCCTGGCCCTGGGCCAGGTGAGCGAGGGCCGGCAGGCCGACGGCCTGCTGCTGCTGGTGGGGCAGGAGTATGCCACCCGCCAGGGGGATTTCCTGGTCTTCGGCGACCTGGAGCCCCTGCCGCCGGACCTGGGGGCCCTCAGCCTGCTGGAGCGGGTGGACGCGCTGGGGGGGGTGGCCGTGGCCGCCCATCCCTTCCGGCCGGGGCGGGGCCTGGCCCCGGAGCTGGGCGGCCAGGGCCTCTTGCGCCTGGTGGAGGGCATCAACGGCCGCACCCCGACGGGCGGCAACCGCCTGGCCAGCCAGTGGTCCGCCCTGCACGGGCTGGACCTGGTGGGCGGCAGCGACGCCCACAGCCTGGCCGAGTTGGGCGGGGTGGCCACCTATTTCAACCGGCCCATAGCCAGCCAGGCCGATCTGGTGCGCGCCCTGCGGGAGGGCGACTGCCAGCCCCGCCGCCTGGCCGGCGCCGCCGAGCGCGCCCCCCTGCCCCGCCGCTGCCAGCCAGCCGCCGCGCCCGCCTGCCTCTAGCCGCCGGTTCGTCCACCCCTACCCGCAGATCAAGCCAGCCCCAGAGCAACGGCAGCATGGGCGCCGCCAGCGCCGGGCGACCCCAACGGGCCTATCGCAACATTTCTTGAAGCTTAATTCAGAGACAACACCCCACCGGGAGCCGCCGGCGCCGGCACAGGCCACCCGGCCTACCGACCCGTAAAGCCCCGTGGGGGGCACCCCACTACATGCGGGGTTGGCCGGGGTGAGGCTGGCTGACCACGTGGGTGGCGGGGGTGGAGAAGGCCTGACGCAGGAGCTGGCGGGCCAGTTGCTTGGCGTTGGCGAAGCGGGTGCGGTTGTGCACCACCACGGCGGCCACGGCCAGGGTGCGGCCGCTGCGCTCGTCGCGGCCGTAGCCGGCGAACCATTCGTAGAGCTCGGTGTGGTCGGGGTTGCCCATGGTGCCGGTCTTGCCGCCCAGGGTGATGTTGCGCAGCACCTGGTCCTGGCCCAGGCGGGCGAAGGCCCGGCGGGCGGTGCCCTCGGTGATGGTGGCCTCGAACATCTTCTGCATGGAGCGGCAGGTGTTCTCGCTGACGATGCGCCCCAGGGAGCGGGGCCGGCCGGAGTAGAGCACCTGGCCCTCGGCGTTGCTCACCCGGTTGACCACGTAGGGCTCCATGAGCCGGCCGTGGTTGACGAAGACCCCGGCCAACAAGGCGGCGTGCACCGGGCTGATGGTGGTTTCGCGGTTGTAGCCAGACGCCAGGCCGGCCACGGCCAGCTTGTCGTCGGCGTCGCCCAGGCGACTGACGCCCAGGGGCAGCTCAAAGGGCAGGTGATGCTCGAAGCCCAGGGCCTTGCCGTACCACAGAAGCAGCTCGCCGCCCACGTGATAGACCCCCAGCTTGGCGAAGACGGGGTTGTTGCTGGTGGCGAAGCTCTCGCGCAGGGTGACGGGGGTGGACTTGCGGGGTTTCTCGATCTTGACTTGCTGGGGGGTGAGGCTGTGGGGCCGGCCGGTGAAATAGACCCGGCTCATGGGGCTGGCCTCGGTCTCCTCCACGGCGGCGGCGGCGGTGACGATCTTGTAGAGCGAGGCGGCCAGGGCCGAGCCGTCCAGGGCCACGGAGGGGTCCAGGCGGCCCTGGCGCACGCCGGCCATGACCAGCACCCGGCCGGTGGTGGCGTCGATCAGGGCCAGGGCGGCGCGGGCGCTTTTCAGGCCATCCAGGAGGTCCTCGGCCTGCTCCTGCATGTAGGGCCAGATGGCGCTCTCCACGGTCAGGGCGCCCAGGCGGGGGGTTTGCAGGGTGAAGGGCCGGCCATCCACCACCTGGGCCACCCGGGGGGCCAGGAACTGCCGGACCTGGGCCTTGTCCAGGCCGGCGGCGGGCGCGGCGGCCTGGGCCGGGGGCGAGGCCAGGGGCACGGGCAGGGCCAACAGGCACAGAAGGGCCAGGCCGGCCAGGAGCCAGAAACCGGGTCTGCGGAAGGTGGTCGCGGAGGCAGCCATGACGCCCAAGCTCCTAGCGACCCTGGGGGGGCCGGATGACGTCCAGGCCGCCCAGGTAGGGCACCAGGGCCCGGGGCAGGCGCACCGAGCCGTCGGCCTGCTGGCCGTTCTCCAGCACCGCCACCAGGGTGCGTCCCACGGCCAGGCCCGAGCCATTGAGGGTATGGGCCAGGGTGGTGCCCTTCTGGCCCTTGTCCTTGAAGCGCACGTTGATGCGCCGGGCCTGGAAGTCCTCGAAGTTGGAGCAGGAGCTTATCTCGCGGTATTTTTGCTGGCCAGGCAGCCAGACCTCCAGGTCATAGGTCTTGGCCGAGGAGAAGCCCATGTCGCCGGTGCACAGAAGCACCTTGCGGTAGGGCAGCTCCAGGCGTTTTAGCACCTCCTCGGCGTTGGCGGTCAGCTCCTCCAGGGCCTGGTAGCTGTGCTCGGGGCGCACGAAGCGCACCAGCTCCACCTTGTCGAACTGGTGCTGGCGGATCAGCCCGCGCACGTCCTTGCCGTGGCTGCCGGCCTCGGCGCGGAAGCAGGGGGTGTAGGCCACGTATTTCAGCGGCAGGTCCTCGGCGGCCAGTATCTCGTCCATGTGCAGGTTGGTCACCGGCACCTCGGCGGTGGGGATGAGCCAGTAGTCGGTGCCTTCCAGCTTGAAGAGGTCCTCGCTGAATTTGGGAAGCTGGCCGGTGCCGGTCATGGCCCTGCTGTTGACCATGAAGGGCGGCAGTATCTCGATGCAGCCGTGCTCCGTGGTGTGCAAATCCAGCATGAAGGCCGTGAGGGCGCGCTCCAGGCGGGCGCCGGCCCCTTTAAGCACCGCGAAGCGGGCGCCGGTGATCTTGGCCGCCCGCTGGAAGTCGATGATGTCCAGGGCCTCGCCGATGTCCCAGTGGTTCAGGGGCTCGAAGTCAAGGGCCGGCGGCTGGCCCCAGGTGGCGACCACGGGGTTGTCGTTCTCGTCGGCGCCCACCGGCACCGAGGGGTGGGGGATGTTGGGGACGGTGAGCAGGAGGGCCTCCAGTTGGGCCTGGATGGCGTTCAGCTCCTCCTCCAACTCCTTGATGCGCCCGCCCACGGTCTTCATCTCGGCGTAGATGGCGCTCATGTCGCCGCCGGCCTTCTTGGCCTGGCCCACCCGGGCGCTGACCTCGTTGCGCCGGGCGCGCAGGCCCTCCAACTCGGGCAGGATTTGGCGGCGCTTGTCGTCCAGGGCCGCGAAGCCCTCCAGGTCCACCTTGGCGTGGCGGTCCTGGCAGGCCTGGCGCACCAGGTCGAAGTTTTCGCGTACGAATTTTAGGTCCAGCACGGCTGCGGGCTTCCTGGGCGCTAACCCCTTGAAATACACAACATATACGCTTCAAGAGCCTAGCACACCTGATGGCGCATGTCAATTTGGGCCGAGAAAAAAATGTCAAGGCATGGCGAATACCTACGACTATTTGGCCCGGGGTCGAGGGACGCCCCTACTCCGCCGCGGCCAGGGGGATCAGGGCCTCGTAGCCGAAGCCCTGGCCCGGGCGGTTGACGGCGCCGACGATGCAGCCCATGCCGCGCAGGGAGTTCAGGATGCTCTGGATGCCCAGGCCGGAGCCCTGGGCCTTGGTGGAAGGGGCCTTGCCGCGCTCGATGACGCTCCAGTACAGGCGCTCGTCCATGCCCCCGCAGTCGTCGAAATAGGTCAGCTTGACGTAATCGCCCTGGCGGCTGGTGGTTATGCGGGCCGTGGCCGGCTTGTCGGTCTCGAAGGTGTTCTTGGCCATGTTTTCCAGCGCCGCCTGCAAGACAAAGGCGTCGACCATCACCATCTGGCCCGGAGCGCCCAGGTCCAGGCTAAACCGCACCCGCGAGCCGTAGAGGGCCTGGTCGCTGACACTGGCCACGAAGCGCGCCACCAGGCCGTCCAGTTCGCGGGGCTCCAGGTCATACTGAAAGCTACCGGTGCGCAACTGCTGGATAAGCCGCGCGAAGCGGTCAAACTGCCAACCCAGGCGCTGGCGGTACTCCTTGAGCTTGTCGGCCTGAAGTTGGCCGAACTCCAGCATGTCCAGGATCAGCCCGCCCAGTTGCTGCACCGACTGCATGGCGCTGCCCAGGTCGTGCAGGCCCTTGCGCAGATGGTCCAGGAGGGCGCGGTCGTCGGCCAGGATTTTCTTGATGGCCAGGGCGAAGGAGGCCAGGTTGACGTAGTCGCGCACGTAGCGGATGTCGTAGTTGCTCAAGGGCTCGCCGCCCTTGTCGATGACCAGCACGTACTCCACCTGGCTGGAGAGCGGATTGATCAGGGGGAAGGCGGCGCGCTGGTCCACGTGGGTCCAGCGGGAGCGGTCGTAGTGGCCGTAGTGGGCGCCCTCCAGGCGGTCCTTGATGCCCTCCTCGGGGATGGAGACCACCGGCTGGCGGCGCATGAAGGCCTCGGCCACCACGGTGCCCTGCTTCACCGACAGGTAGCGCTGGTCCACGGGCACCTCGTCCATGCTGCCGCCCAGGCAACTGACCCGGCTGTCCACCTTGCAGAAAAGCACCTCCTTGAGCGAGACGTCGTCCAGGCTCTGAAGAGCCTCGTTCTCCTTGATCCAGCCCAGGGTCTTGCCGGTCATGGGCTGAATCTCGTAGAGGATGGCGTGCACGGTCTGGTCATGGATGGTGCGCGCGCTCTCGGTAAGAAGCTCCATGACCACGTCCAGGCTCACCTGGGGCGAGGAGGCCGCGGCCAAGAGGTGGGCGATGCGCTGATCGCGCTCTTCCTCCAGGCGGGCCATGCGGCTTAAGGGGCCGTAGATGTAGCAAAAGGCGCTTCCGCGCAGGACTTCGGCCTCCCGGCGCAGGCTGTTCCGCTCGGCCAGCAGTTCTTCGTAGGTGGGGGCGGGCTGGGCGCTGGTCTCGGCGTCGCTCATGGCGGCTCCCGCTGGGCAAGGGGTTGAATGGCACCATGTTAACATGGCCCCGGCCCGGGGCAACAGCCGCGCCGCCGTTCCTGGGCCTTGCCATGAATTTGTGACGCCACGCCCCGGGCTCCCGCCGCGCGCCGGCCCCTGCTTGCCGCCAAGATCAACCCCGGCGAAAGGCATGCAAGACGGCCGCATGTCCAGCCCGGCCTCAAGATTCCCCGGCCTCATAAAGCCTGATGGATCCCAAGGCCTCGGTCTGGCGCCGGTCCAGGCCCGCGGCGCACAGGCCTGGGACGGGCATGCGCAATCTCACGGTTGTCTTGGGGTTATGCCTGTCGAGCCGTGGCGGCGGGGGGCGAGGCGCATACAGAAGGATAGCACCTGAGCCACAGATCAATTATTCTACTACCCATTAATAGATAGTTACAATGTCGGATGAAAATGGATGAGATACTATATAAACTCAGAACAGAATAAAGCGTTACTATGAAAAAATAGGCTAAAAACAAGACACGCTAGAAATGCCCTTGACAAGGGCTCCGCCTTTTGCCTAATCTGCCGGCGTGCGGCAAACATATAGCGCGGCAAGACGCCAATGGTTATTTAATTAGCTATATCAGCTAGATATAATCTTTAATCAGCGCTGACACGCCGAAGACCCCCGAAAGTCGCGGCGGACGGTAGGAGGAGGCTAACCTTGGGATACAGACCCTGGACTGATCTCTATGACACCAGCACCCCCACCACCCTGCGCTACCCACAGGTGCCCATCCAGGAATTCCTGCGCGTGGCGGCCAACTTGGTGCCGGACAAGCCGGCCATCGACTATTTCGGCAGCCTGATGACCTTTAGCGAGCTGCGGCAGGCCTCGCTGCGCCTGGCCGCGGCCCTGGCCGCCCGGGGCATAGTCAAGGGCGACCGCGTGGCCCTGCATCTGCCCAACTGCCCCCAATACCTTCTAGCCTACTATGCCGTGCTGCACCTGGGGGCCATCGTGGTCAACGTCAACCCCCAGTACACCCCCAGCGAGCTGAAGCACATCATGGACACCACCACCCCCAAGGCCATGATCACCTTGGACCTGTCCATGCCCCTGGTGCACTCCCTGCTGGAGACGGTGGAGCCCTTCCTGGTGGTGGTGACCGCCTTGCAGGATTTCATCAAGGGCGTGCCGCCCAGCACCGCCCGCGGCCTCGACCTGCCCGAGGGCTGGCTGCATTTCTCCCAGCTCCTGCAAGACGCCCCGGCCGCGCGGCCGCCCCGGGTGGCCGTGCACTGCCAGGACCCGGCGGTGATCATGTTCACCGGCGGCACCACCGGCTTTCCCAAGGGAGCGGTGCTCAGCCACGCCAACTACGTCTCATCCACCACGGCCTGCGCCTTGTGGGGCGTGGGGACGCTGAGCATGATTCCGGTGGAAAGGCGCGCGGTCATGTCCGTGCTGCCCCTGTTCCACGTTTTTGGCCAGATTTGCTGCTTGCAGTACGCGGTGTACACCGGCGCCACCATGATCCTGGTGCCCAAGTTTGAAAGCGACCAGTTCATGGACACCCTGGAGCGCATCCCGGAGATCACCTACTTCCCCGCGGTGCCCACCCTGGCCCATGCCATCGTCAACCACCCCCGGGCAAGTAAGATGGAGCTGGACCGCAAGATCAAGCTGCTCAATACCGGCGGGGGGCCCATGCCCTTGTCGTTGATCGAGCAGGTGGAGGACCTGGGCATCCTCTACTCCGAGGGCTGGGGCATGACCGAGACCACCAGCCTGGGCATCGCCAATCCCTTCATCGGCCTAAAAAAGCACGGCAGCATCGGCATCCCCCTGGTGGGGGCCGACGTGAAGCTGGTGGACATGGAGACCGGCGAGCATGAGGTGCCCACCGGGACCCCCGGCGAGATCGCCATCAAGTCGCCCTATGTCATGAGCGGCTATTGGCGCAACCCCGAGGAGACGGCCAAGCAGCTCAAGGACGGCTGGCTCTACACCGGCGACGTGGCCATCAAGGATGAAGACGGCTACATCTTCATCGTCGACCGCAAGAAGGACATGATCATCGCCGGCGGCTTCAACATCTACCCGCGCGAGATCGACGAGGTGCTCTTCCAGCATCCCAAGGTCTCCCAGGCGGTGGCCCTGGGCGTGCCCGACCCCTACCGCGGCGAGACGGTCAAGGCCTTCGTGGTGCTAAGGCCGGGCGAGGAAGCCACCGCCCAGGAGATCATCGATTTCTGCCGGGAGCGCCTGACCGGCTACAAGGTCCCCCGACAGATTGAGTTCAGGGAGTCGCTGCCCAAGTCGGCGGTGGGCAAGCTGTTGCGCAAGACGCTCCGGGACGAGGAAGTGGCCAAGCAAAAAGTGGGCGTCTAGGTGTGTGTGGGAAAAAGCCGTCCATGGCCCGCCTGGGAGCCTGCCGAAACAATACCCCGGCAGGCTCCTAGCCACGCCCCTTATTAGAAAGTTTTGGGAAAGGAAATAGCGGCATGCAGATGGACTTCAAGACGGTCAAGGTGGAACTCAAGGACGGCGTGGCCGTGGTGCGCATGGACAATCCGCCGGTCAACCAGATGTCGGCGGACTTCCTGAGCGAGCTGGACCAGGCCGTGCGCCAGGCCCTGGCCGAGGAGCAGGTCAAGGCCCTGGTGCTCACCGGCACGGGACAGAACTTCGTGGCCGGCGGCGACGTCACCCAGATGCTGCCCGAGAAGGACAAGGCGCGCTTCGTGGAGCGCCTGATGTGGGTGCACAGCCTGTTCAACCTCATGGAGCAAGGCCCCAAGCCGGTGATCGCGGCCATCAACGGCAACTGCCTGGGCGGCGGCCTGGAGATGGCCATGGCCTGCCACTACCGCGTGGCCGTGCCCGGCATCAGCCTGGGCCTGCCCGAGGTGAAGCTGGGGTTGATCCCCGGTAGCGCCGGCACCCAGCGCCTGCCCCGGCTCATCGGCCTACCCGACGCCCTGGACCTGATGACCACCGGCGCGTTCATCAAGGCCGAGAAGGGCTTCAGCCTGGGGCTCATCGACGAGCTGGCCCCGGCCGACAAGCTGGTGGAGGCGGCCCTGGCGGCGGTGGCCCAGTTCCAGAGCGGCTGGTTCACCTACAAGACCCGCATGGCCAGCCGGCGCTTCGACCGCCTGCCCAGCGTCCTGGAAAAGGCCGACCTGCTAAGTTTCGCCAAGGCCAGCGTGGCCAAGAAGAGCAAGGGCTACATCGCGCCGCTTAAGATCGTGGAGGCCGTGGAAAAGGGCCTCTCCATGGACTTCCAGGCCGACATCGCCCGCGAGGCCGATCTGTTCGGCGACTGCGTGGTCTCGCCGGTGGCCAAGAACCTGATCAGCACCTTCCTCAACCAGCGCGCCGCCGGCCGTCTGCCCCGCATCAAGGGCATAGAGCCGGCCAAAGTCCAGAAGGTGGCAATGCTGGGCGGCGGCGTGATGGGCTCGGGCATCGTGCACCTGCTCTTGGCGGGCGGCTTTCAGGCCGTGCTCTGGGAGATCAACGACCAGGCCCTGCAAAAGGCCGTGGAGGCCATCAAGAAGACCTTCGCCTACCAGCTCAAGACCGGCAAACTAAAGCCCCAGCAACTGGAGGCGCTGCTGACCGGCAAGCTCGTCACCACCACCAAGCTGGAGGACCTGGGCGAGGTGGACCTGGTGATCGAGGCCGTCCTGGAGGACATGCGGGTCAAGCAGGACATCTGGAAAAAGCTGGAGGGCATCTGCCGGCCCGAGGTGATATTTGGCACCAACACCTCGGCCCTGCCCATCACCGAGATGGCCGAGATACTGGCCGAACCCGCCCGCATGATCGGCCTGCACTTCTTCAACCCGGCCGAGCGCATGCCCCTCTTGGAGATCATCTGCGCGCAGAAAACCTCTGACCAGACGTTGGCTAGCAGCGTGGCCTTTGGCCGGGCCATCAAGAAGGTGCCGGTGGTGGTCAATGATGGCCCGGGCTTCTATGTCTCCCGCCAGTTGGGCGCCCTCATGGCCGGCTCGGCCTTCCTGTTGGCCGACGGCGTCAGCGGCGAGGCCATCGAGCAGGCCATGCTGGCGTTCGGCCTGCCCATGGGCCCGGCGGCCCTGTCCGACCTCACGGGCATCGACATCAACTACCACGTGGCCGTCACCTTCGCCCGCCGTCTGGGCAAGCGCTATGAGGTCCACCCGCTCACCGAGGCCATCTACCAGGTGGGCGACTACGGCCGCAAGACCGGCCGCGGCTACTTCGACTACAGCGGCGCCCAGCCGGTGCCCAACCCTCGGATCAAGGAGGTGGTGGCCCAATACCTCCAGGCCCACAACGTGGCCCCGCGCCAGGCCAGCCAGCAGGAGATCCTGGACCTGATGCTGGGCAACGCCATCAACGAGGCGGCCTTGATGATGGAGGAGGGCATCTGCGACCGGCCGGGGGACATGGACCTGGCCATGATCACCGGCACCGGCTTCCCGCCCTACCGCGGCGGCGTGCTGCGCCACGCCGACCAGTGGGGCCTGGCCAATGTTTACGCCAAGCTGCTGGAGCTGGAGCAAAAGTACGGCCCCCGCTTCGCCCCGGCGGGGCTCATCAAGACCATGGCCCAACAAGGCCAGACTTTCTACCCATGCTAGGGGAGTGAAGACATGGCTAACAAGTTCTTAAGCGAACGCAACCTGAAGTTCCTCCTGTATGAGGTGGGGCAGGCCCAGCGGCTCTGCGAGCTGCCCTTCTTCGCCGATCACGACCGCGAGAGCTTCGACATGATGCTGGGCACGGCCCTGCGCATCTCGGACCAGTTGCTCTTCCCGGCCTTGCGCGACCTGGACCAGAACCCGCCGGAGCTGGTGGAGGGCCAGGTGCGGGTGCGCCCGGTGGTGCGTCAGCTCCTAGAGCAGTGCGGCGAGGGTGGCTGGCTCTCGGCCACTTTCTCCTACGAGCACCAGGGCATGCAGTTGCCGGTGATGGTCAACACCGCCTGTCTCTACGCCTTCGCCGCGGCCAACTTCTCGGCCTCGGCCTTCCTGGGGCTCACCACCGGCGCGGCCCACCTCATCCTCTCCTTTGGTGATGAGAAGCTGCAAGAGACCTATGTGCCCAACATGCTGGCCGGCCGCTGGCAGGGCACCATGGCCCTGACCGAGCCCCAGGCCGGCAGCTCGCTCTCCGACGTGGCCGTGACCGCCACCCCCACCGACCAGGGGCACTACCTGATCAGCGGCCAGAAGGTCTTCATCAGCGCCGGCGACCACGACGCGGTGGAGAACGTGGTGCACCTGATGCTGGCGCGCATCAAGGGCGCCCCCGCCGGGGTCAAGGGCATCAGCCTCTTCGTGGTGCCCAAGCTGCGGCCCCAGGGCGACCAGCTCGTGCCCAACGACCTGAACACCGCCGGGCTCTTCCACAAGCTGGGCTACCGGGGCTGCCCCATCGTGCAACTGGCCATGGGCGAGGCCGGCGACTGCCACGGCTGGCTGGTGGGCGAGCCCCACAAGGGCCTGGCCTACATGTTCCAGATGATGAACGAGGCGCGCATCAGCGTGGGCAAGCAGGCCACGGCCGTGGCCTCGGGCGCCTACTACGCCTCGCTGCAATACGCCCAGGAGCGGCCCCAGGGACGGCCCGTCGCCGCCAAGGACCCCAGCCGGCCCCAGGTGCCCATCATCGAGCACGCCGACGTCAAGCGCATGCTCTTGTTCCAGCGCGCGGTGGTGGAGGGCTCCCTGGCGCTGTTGTTCCAGTGCGCCAAGTACGCCGACCTGGCCGGTCATGGCCAGGGGGAGGAGAGGGACCAGGCCAACCTGCTGCTGGAGCTCTTGACCCCGGTGGCCAAGACCTTCCCCTCGGAGATGGGCATCCTCTCCACCAGCGCCGGTTTGCAGATCCTGGGCGGCTATGGCTACACCGACGAGTTCCCCTCGGAGCAGTATTTCCGCGACGTGCGCATCCACCCCATTCACGAGGGTACCACCGGCATCCAGGGCATGGACCTCTTGGGGCGCAAGGTGAGCATGCAGGGCGGCCGGGGCCTGAAGCTCTTCGCCGAGGAATTGGCGCGGGACACAGAGGCCGCCGCCCGGATGCCGGAGCTGGCGGAGTATGGCCGGCGCCTGCAAGCCGCCCTGGATCAGTTGCTGGCGGCCACCCAGGCCAAGCTGCAGCTGGCGGCCAGCGGCGACGTGGCGCTGTTCCTCTGCGACGCCACCCTCTACCTGGAGCTATTTGGCCTGGTGGCCGTGGCCTGGCAGTGGCTCAAACAGGGCCTGGTGGCCGCCCAGGCCCTGGCCGGCGGCGCGGGTGAGTCGGACCAGGCCTTCTATCAGGGCAAGCTGGCCACCATGCGCTACTTCTTCCACTACGAGCTGTGCAAGGCCAGCGGCCTGTCCCAGCGCCTGGGCGAGAGCGACGGACTGACCGCGCGGTTGGACGCGCGGCTCTTTGCCGACTAAACCCGCAACCGGGAGCATCCTTCATGAGCAGTCAAAGCAAGATCAAGGCTCGCGAGGAGCAGATACTCAAGGCCGCCGAGAGGGTGTTCGCCAACAACGGCTATCACGAGTCCACGGTCTCCGAGATCGCCAAGGAAGCCAAAGTCTCGGAAGGCACCATCTACGAATACTTCTCCTCCAAGGAGGGCCTGCTCTTCAGCATCCCCGAGGCCTTCACGGCCAAGATGCGCGAGCAGAACCGCTTCCACCTCCAGCTCATACGCGGGGCGGGAATGCGCCTGCGGGCCATCGTCTACCTTTACCTGCACACCTGGCAGGAATACCCCGACTACGCGGTGATCAACCTGCTCATCCTCAAGGGCAACCTCAACTTCCGCCAGACCGAGGGCTATCGCGTCATCCGCGCGGGCTTCAAGGAGATCACCCAGATAATCGAGGAGGGGATCGCGGGCGGGGAGTTCCGCGCCGACCTGGACCCCTATGTCATCCGTTCGGTGCTGATGGGCGCCGTTGATCACGCCGCCACCAATTGGCTACTCTCCGACCGCAAGCACAACCTGGTGGACCTGGTGGATCCCATCATGGACCTGGTCATGACCGGTCTGGGCCTCGAGGCCCCGGCGGCGGGCGCGACGCGGCCGCGCTGGGACCGCTGGCCCTCCCGCCAGGGCCGGCTGTCCCCCGGTGGGCCGGCCCAGCCTGGGGACGACCCGCAGGCGCCGCCTTCAACTGAGAATGATTGAACCGCATTAAGGAGCATCGTCATGCAAGAAGTGGTTATCGCTGGTTACCTGCGCACGGCCCAGTCCCGTTGCCGCCCCAATGACCCCGGCCGCGACTGGCTGCACGGCTATCGCGCCGATGAGCTGTTGGCCATGGTGCTGCCCGAGCTGATCAAGCGCACGGGCATCGCCCCCGAGGACGTGGAAGACTTCATCGTGGGCTGCGCCACCGGCGTGGGCGAGCAGTGGACCTACGGCGGCCGCACCCCCATCTTCCTGGCCAACCTGCCCGAGACCATCTCCGCCAAGTTCGTGGACCAGCAGTGCGGCTCGGCCATGGCCGGCATCCAGATCGCCTACATGGAGATCGCCCAGGGCTTCGCCGACACGGTGATGGTCGGCGGCATGGAGCACATGACCCGGGTGCCCATGGGCGGCACCACCAAGGACCGCGGCCTGGCCGCCTACAACCTGTCCCTGTTCCTCAACGAAAAGTACAAGCACTGGGACATGATGACCTCCACCAACATGGGGCTCACGGCCGAGAAGCTGTTTGCCCGCACCGGCCTGACCAAGCAGGACATGGATGCCTGGGCGGTGCGCTCCCACCAGTTGGCGGCTTCAGCCCAGGCTGACGGCTTCTTCAAGGACGAGATCCTGCCCGTGGAGGCCCCCCAGGCCGACGGCAGCACCATGCTGGTGGACAAGGACCAGGCCGTGCGCGGCGAGACCACCATGGAGGACCTGGCCAAGCTCAGGCCCGCCTTCCGCAAGGATGGCGTCATCACCGCCGGCGTCAGCTCACCGCTCAACGCCGCCGGCACCGGCATGATCCTGATGTCCAAGGACAAGGCCAAGGCCAAGGGCGTCAAGCCCCTGGCCACCATCCGCTCCATCGGCTTCGCCGGCGTGGACCCCACCATCATGGGCCATGGCCCCGTGCCCGCCAGCTTGAAGGCCCTGGACAGGATCGGCCTGAAGCCCAGCGAGGTGGACTTCTGGGAGATCAACGAGGCATTCGCCATCGTGGCCCTGAACTGCATCAAGGAGCTGGGCCTGGACCCCGACAAGGTCAACGTCATGGGCGGCGGCCTGGCCATCGGCCATCCCCTGGGCGCCACCGGCAACCGCCTGGTGGGCACCCTGGCCCGCATCCTACAGGCCAAGGACGGCCGCTGGGGCGTGGCCAACGCCTGCGTGGGCGGCGGCCAGGGCGTGGCCACGGTCATCGAGCGCGAGGACTACTAAAATCTTGACCGGGTCAGCGGCCTTGCTGCCCGTTGCACGGGTGGCGGGCCGCCCCCTGAAGGCTGGGTAAGATGCGATTAAAGGACAAGGTGGCCATCATCACGGGCGCGGCCCAAGGCATCGGCGCGGCCGCCGCGCGGCGTTTGGCCGCCGAGGGCGCGGACCTGGCCCTGTGCGACCTGAATAGCCAGCGCCTGGAGGAGGTGGCCGCCCAGGTGCGCGGTCTGGGCCGCCGCTGCCTGGCCTTGGTGGGCAGCGTCAGCGACCGCGCCTTTGTCCAGGACCTGGTGGGGCGCGCCATCGCCGAGCTGGGCAAGCTGGACATCCTGGTCAACAACGCGGGCATCATCCGCGATGCCATCGGTCACAAGCTGAGCGAGGAGCAGTGGGACCAGGTGATCGAGGTTAACCTGAAGGGGGCCTTCAACTGCCTGCAGGCCTGCATGATCCCCATGCGCGAGCAGGGTGGCGGAGCCATTATCAACCTCTCCTCGGTCAGCCGCTACGGAGCGGTGGGCCAGTTCAACTACGCCGCCAGCAAGGCCGGGGTGGTGGGGCTCACCCGCGCGGCCGCCAGGGAGCTGGGCGGCCGGGGGGTGCGCGTCAACTGCGTGGCCCCGGGCTTCGTGGAGACCGAGATGCTGGCCACGGTGCCCCAGGCCAAGCTGGAGCTGTTCAAGAATTACGCCGTGCCCATGGCGCGCCTGGGCCAGCCCGAGGAGATCGCCAGCGTCATCCTTTTCCTGGCCTCCGACGACGCCTCATTCGTCAACGGCCAGACCATCAACGTCGACGGCGGGGCCTTCATGCAGTAGCGCCCCGGCACGCAAGCGACAAGCGGCCGTGGAGACACTCTCCACGGCCGCTCGTCGCTCACCCCCCCAACCGACCCTGCCGGCCGCCGGTGACGGCCCAGGGATCACCCCTCACGTGGACCTGCTCCCGGGACCTGGCCCCCGCCCGGCCGTGAACCCTCCGGTCTAGCTCACGCGAAAGAGGTTCTCGTCGAACTCGGGCTTGTCCTTGTAGCGCTTGAGGAAGTTGCCTGGCATCGCCTCCAGGTTGGCCAATAGCTCCGGGTCGGCCATGATGCCCGCCTGGTGCAGGGCCTTGATGATCTGCTCCGGCTGAGGGGGGCAGCCCTTGATGGCGATCTTCTCCTTGATGGCGGGGTTGTCCTTGTGGGCCTGGGACATGCACTTGCCCAGCAGGATGGTCTTCTTGGCCCCGGGGCGGGGCTGCATCTTCTTGCCGGTGAGAACCTCCACGTCATCCCAGGGCTGGCCGCGCCAGGCCGAGGCCACGGCCTGGATCACCGCGCCGTTGACGCTGGAACAGTAGGTGCACAGGCTGGAATCGTACTTGTAGTAGCTGAGCCCGCTCATGCCCCGCTTTGCCATGGGCAGGGGCAGGGTGCCGGCCTCGTTGTAGGGGAAGCTCCATTGGTGGGGCTTGGCCAAGTCTTCGATGGGCTCGCCCACCACCTCCACGTCGGAGAGGTCCAGGGGGCGGCCGCGGCGGCGGGCGGCGTGGGCCAGATAGGGCACCTGGGCCGGGTCATGGCCCAAGAGGCGGCTGCCCACCAGGTCGGCGGCCAGCGCGTCCCAGGAGGCGACCAGGATGTTGCTGCGGTGAATAACCCCGTCGAAGGCCGGCCCGTACTCCGAGGTGAAGATGCCGTCCAGCACCGCCAGGATGGGCGGCATCTTGTCGGCCAGGCGCGCGATCCAGAAGTGCAGGTCCCTCTGGGGGTCGGCGCTGTGGCAGCGCTTGCGCGACTTGATGTCGATCATGCCCTTGAGGTTCTTGATGGCCAGGCTCACCACCGTCTGGGCGTGGGTCTTCATCACCGGCACATCCACCACCAGGTCGCTGTGCAGGATGTCGCGGTTGAAGTTAAGCACCACGCCATCGCCCAGGTCCACTTCCTCGAAGGGCCGCTGGAAGGTGTCGATGACCTTGACCCCGTAGCGGGCCTTGAGCCGATTGTAGCCCAGGGTCTCGAAGGCGTGCTGGGGGGTCTGTTTGTCATCGGGCCGGCTCACCACCATGCCCTCGCCGATGGTGATATCCTCCACGCCCCGCTCCTTGAGCAGCACCACCATGTCCTCGATCACCCGGCTGGTGGTGATGACGCCCCATTTGGGGAAGGGGACCTTGCTGCTCCAAAAGACGATGTTGGGCTTGATGAAGACCTTGGCGCCGGCGGCCAGGCGATCCAGGCCGCCGCAAAGCTCCACGGCCCGGCGCACCGAGGCCAAGGGTTCCTCATAGCGCACGATGGAAACACTATGCTTGCTCATGCCTTTATCCTTTGCGGGGCTGGCGGCCCGCCGCCGTCCCGCCGGGCGATAGCGCCAACATATTTATTGTGCGGCAGTTATCTACCGATTCCCAGTGGGCGTCCTGGCCCATGCCTGTCTGCATAATTTAATTTGGCTGATGCTCGTCAGCAGAGTAGCAACCACCCCTCGCTCCTGTCAAGCTGCTTGCCCGCCATTCCTGGCGCCTGGCGGGCAAGCGCTCGATTCTCCACAATTTATCCATTACAGCCCGGCGACCGCCCTGGAATTGTGCAATTTTTGGCCCCAACCCCATGAACCGGCTTGACAGGGCAACAGCCAAATTGCTATTTTGCTGATGACCGTCAGCCAAATCAAATATGGCTGGCAGATCGCGGCATTCCCTGCCATCCATGGGCAGGCATGCGCGACCAAAAGCAATTTGATTGATCCCGAGCAGTTGCCGACGCCGGCCAGCCGCGCCGGCCAAGGCCGGCAGGGGCTTGCACCGGCCACCCAGCCTGGCCGCCAGGGCCCTGCGGAGAGGATGCCAAAGTGTCTGAAAAGACCACGCCCACCACCGACGAGCAACACGAGGACGGGCTCGGAATCCGGCGGTATAGGCAGATCAAGAACAAAGACCTGGTCAAGAGGCGCCGCATCCAGATCCTGGACGCGGCCCGCAAGCTCTTCACCAAGAAAGGCTTCGCGGTCACCACCATCCAGGACATCTGCGAGGAATCGGGCGTCAACCCGGGCAGCCTCTACGACTACGTCCAGAACAAGGACGACATTCTTCGCCAGTTCTTCAAGGAGATGATGGGGGAGAGTTCGGAGGTGCGCGCCGGCCTCCCTCCCAACGAAGAGATCGATAATTTGGACGCCCTTCAGCGTCACATGCGCACCACCATCAACCACGCCTGGACCTTTCGGCCCGACATCATCTCCCTGGCCTACCAGGAGACGCGCTTTCTGGACGACGCGACCAAGCAAGAGATCATGTCCGCCGATCTCCACTGGATCCAGGGCTGGGCGGTCTTGATCCAGCAGGCCCTGGGGCGGGAGGTGGATAAGGAACGCCTGCTGGTGATCGCCAGCCTGCTGGTCTTCATCTTCGGCTTTCTGCCCCTCAAGGGTTGGACCACCCGGGAGTTGGACAGGGAAAAGGTCATCGACGCCACCGTGGAATTTTTCATCAAGGGCCTGGGCTCACTTTAGCGGGCGCTTGAAAACAGCCCGCTGGCGGGCCAAGGATGGCCCGCCCCAAAGCCCCGGCTCTTTGGAGCCAAATTTTTAGGGAGAGTCAGCCCAATTAATTTCGGCTGACTCGATCTGAAAAAGTCCGGGGACGGACTTTTTCAACACCCTACTAGTGGAAACGCGGCCGCCCGCGACTGCGCCTGGGGAGGGCGGCAGTCCTCGGCGATCAGGCCGCCTTAGACAAGGGATGTGCTTTTCTAACGGGGAGGCGATTATGCGAGTTTTACGACGGGCTTTTTGCTGGGGACTTAGCGCTGTCGCGCTGCTGGGCGTCACGCTGGCCACGGGGCCGGCCCAGGCCGCCGGCGCCGCGCACGGCTTCAACCCCGGCGCGGTGGCGGACATGACCGGCTTCGACCCCACCAAGTTCGAGAATCCCTCTGGCGACGTGATCAAGATCGGCGTGCTGGCGCCCTTCAGCGGCGACGCGGCGGCGGTGGGGCAAATCTACTGGGCCACCGTAACCTGGGTGGCCACCGACGTCAACCGGCGCGGCGGCATCACCATCGACGGCAAGAAAAAGAAGATCGCCCTGATCAAGGGCGACACCATGGGCAAGCCGGCCAACACCAAGCAGGCGGTGGAGAAGCTCTGTCTGCAAGACAAGGTGGACGTGCTGTGGGGCACCTCGGGCAGCCACCTCACGGCCATCATCCAGGCCGAGGCCGACAAATACAAGAAGCTGCACCTCAACTCCAACTCCCTGTCCGACAACCTGATGGAAGGCAAGACCTTCACCCCCTACACCTTCCAGCACATCTGGACCACCTACTCGGTGGGCATGACCCTGGGCAAGTACTACGCCAGCCGCAAGGAGCGCAAGTTCTACATCCTCAACCAGGATTACGTCTTCGGCCACGAGCTGGCCGAGTCCTTCAAGGCCGGCCTCAAGAAGTACGTGCCCGACGCCCAGATCGTGGGCGAGGACTTCCATCCCCTGTTCAACAAGGACTTCGCCCCCTATCTGACCAAGGTCAAGGCCTCCGGCGCCGAGGTCATCTTCACCGGCGACTGGATGCCGGACTCCTCCAACCTGATCAAGCAATCGCGGCAGATGGGCATCAACCTGCCCGTGGCCGGCATCTTCCTGGACGACATCAACGCCCTGGTGGCGGTGGGCGTGGAGGGCTCCAAGGGGCTGGTCTTCGCCAGCGAACTCCTGGTCAACGCCCAGGACGGCGTCCAGGCCAAGTGGCACGAGGCCTGGAAGACCTGGGCAGCCCCCTACAACACCCCCCTCTATGAGTGGCTGGGCTCCACCACCGGCGCCTATACCGAGTCTCTTTACTGGCTCCTGGACGTGATGGAGCGGGCCGGCAGCACCGACCCGGAAAAGGTCATCAAGGTCTGGGAAGGCGACGAGTGGACCGGCCTGATCGGCCAGAAGCTGACCATGCGGGCCTGCGACCACCGGGTGGAGCGCGACGCCTATGTCAGCGAGTTCGTGTCTCCCAATAAGTGGTACAAGGACTGCGCCTACATGGACAAGATCATCACCATCGCCGCCGAGTTCGTGACCTTGCCCCAACCCAAGGATTCCAGCCGCTGCAAGTAGCCGGCGGCTGACGACCTCCAGCGCCTCGCCGTCCGTCCCTCCGCCAGACCGCGCGGGGGTACGGACGGCGAGAACTTAAGCCGGAGGGTCAGGCACCCCCTGGAGAATCGGCATGAGCCCTGAAACACAGATGTACCTGGCCCAGGGAATTCACGGGTTGGCCTACGGCATGCTCCTGTTTCTGGTGGCCTCGGGACTTACCCTGATCTTCGGCATGATGGGCATCCTCAACATCGCCCACGCCTCTTTTTTCATGCTCTCGGCCTACCTTTGCGTGACCGTGCTAAACGTCACGGGCAGCTACTGGCTGGCCATGCTCATCGCCCCCTTGGGGGTGGCCCTGCTGGGCATTCTGGTGGAGCGCTTCATGCTGCGGCGGGCCCAGGCCTCGGGCATGGGACATATCGCCGAGCTGCTCTTGACCCTGGGGGTCTCGCTGGTGCTGGCCGAGGCCGTGAAGCTGACCTGGGGCACCGAAGGCCTACAGGTCATGGTGCCCGGCGCCCTGGCGGGCCTGGTGAACATCGCGGGCCTGGAGTATCCGATCTACCGGCTGTATATCATCTTCCTTTCCCTGGCGGTGCTTCTGCTGCTGTCCTTGGTGCTCTATAAGACGCGCCTGGGAACCATCGTGCGGGCCGCCGTCTCCGACCCCGGCATGGTCAGCGCCCTGGGCGTGAACACCCAGTTGGTGTTCATGCTGGTCTTCGGCCTGGGCACCTGGATGGCCGGGGTGGCCGGCGTGGCCGCCGCGCCCATCCTGACGGTCTTCCCCGGCCTGGGCGACCAGATGGGCATGGACGCCTTCGTGGTGGTGGTGGTGGGAGGCTTCGGCAGCCTGTTCGGCGCGCTGGTGGCGGCCTTGTTCCTGGGTGAACTCAACGCCTACGGCATCCAATTCATACCCAAACTATCACCGGTGCTGATGTTCACCTTCATGGCCCTGGTGCTGGCCTTCAAACCGACCGGCCTGTTCGGAGAGCGAGAATGAAACGCCACCTGCCCTGGCTGGCGGGCGCCCTGGCGGCCTTGTTGGCCTTTCCCTTCGTCTTTGGCACCGTGCACACCAACTTGATGGTGCGCTTTGCCATTGAGGCGCTTTTCGCCGTCAGCCTAAACCTGCTCCTGACCTACACCGGGCTGCTCTCTTTCGGCCACGCCCTTTATTTCGGGGTGGGGGCCTATAGCGCCGCCCTGATACTAACCCACATGCAGGGCGTGCCCCTTTTGGTGGCCGTGCTGCTCAGCGGCTTGGCGGCCGCCTTGGTGGGGCTGGTGCTCAGCCCGCTGTTGGTCAGGGTGCGGGCCACGGCCTTCACCATGCTCACCCTGGCCTTTGGCCAGCTCATGTTCGTGCTGTGCTCCAAGTTCCGCGAGGTTACCGGCGGCGAGGACGGCATCATGGGCTGGACCACCCCCCCGCTCAACCTGGGGCTGTCCAGCCTGGACGTCACCAGGCCGGTGAACGTCTATTTCTTCGCCGTGGGGACGGCCTGCCTGGGCATCCTGGCCATGTGGTACTTCACCAAGACCCCCATGGGCAGCGTGATGATCAGCATCCGCGACAACCAGAAGCGGGTGGATTACCTGGGATTCCGGGTGGTGCTGACCAAGGCGGCCATATTCTGCGTCTCCGGTTTCTTCGCCGGGCTGGCCGGGGCTGTTTACGCGGTCTTCAACAACCTGGTCTCGGTGGGCGGCGTGCTGCACATCATGATTTCCTTCCAGCCGCTCATGGCCATCCTGGTGGGCGGCATCGGCACCTTCTTCGGCCCCATCCTGGGCTCGGGCCTGCTCCTGCTCCTGGAGGACGTGACCCAGTCCTATCCTGAATGGGCCCTGATGATCAGCGGCGTCATCTTCATACTGGTGGTCATGTTCCTGCCCGGAGGGGTCATCTCCTTCGGGGCGCGGTTGCGGGCCTGGTGGCGCAAGCGGCTTTATCTGCGCAAGGCCAGGGAGGGCGTGGCATGAACATCCTGGAGACCAAGGGTCTGTCCCACCACTTCAAGGGCATGCAGGTGCTCTTCGACGTGGAGCTACAGGTGCGCCCAGGCGAGCGCCACGCCATCATCGGCCCCAACGGCGCCGGCAAGACCACCCTGTTCAACGTCATCACCGGCACCTACCAGCCCACTGGTGGCCAGGTCCTTTTCAAGGGCCAGGACATCACGGGCCTGGCCCCCTATAAACTGGCGCGCAAGGGTTTGGGACGCTCCTTCCAGATCACCAGCACCTTTGAGAAGCAGACCGTCTTCCAGAACATCCGCATGGGGGTGATGTCCCGGCGCGGCGTCAGATTCGACTTTTGGCGCCGCGTGGCGGGCCTGACCAGCGTGGCCCGCGAGACCGACGAGATACTCTCGGGCATCGGTCTCATGGCCGAGCGGGACACCATGGCCTGCGAGCTGGCCTATGGCCGGCACCGGGCCCTGGAGGTCTCCATGGCGTTATCCACCAATCCCGATCTGGTGATGCTTGACGAGCCCACGGCCGGCATGTCCAAGGAGGAGACTCTGGCCACGGTGGAGCTGATCAAGCGGCTGACCCAGGGCAAGAGCATGGTCATCGTCGAGCACGACATGGACGTGGTCTTCTCCCTGGCCGACCGCATCACCGTGCTCTCCTACGGCTCCATCCTGGCCTCGGGAACGCCGGACATGATTCGCGAAAACCAGGCGGTCAGGGATGCCTACCTGGGTGACATGGAGTTTTCCCATGTTCTTTAAGGCCAGCGACCTCAACACCTACTACGGCTTGATCCACGCCCTGCAAAACATCTCGCTGAGCGTGGACCAGGGCGAGATCGTCTGTCTCTTGGGCCGCAACGGCATGGGCAAAAGCACCATCATCAAGTCCATCATGGGCCTGGCGCCGCCGCAGTCGGGCAGCATCGACTTCCAGGGCCAGAGCATCTTCCGCGCCCTGCCCCACAAGGTGGCGCGGGCGGGCGTGGGCCTGGTGCCCCAGGAGCGGCGCATCTTCCCCAACCTGACGGTGGAGGAGAACCTGCTGATGGGCGTGAAGGCCGGGTGCCCGCCGCCCAAGGACCTGGAGCCCTGGACCCTCAAAAGGGTCTACAAGCACTTCAACTCCCTGGAGAGGCGCCGGCGCAACAAGGGCTCCCAGCTCTCCGGCGGCGAGCAACAGATGCTCTGCCTGGGTCGCGCCCTGATGGGCAATCCCCTGCTGCTCCTGGTGGACGAGCCCAGCGAGGGCCTGGCCCCCCTGCTGGTCAAGGAAGTGCGGGACGTGCTCTTGCAGATCAATCAGGCCGGCGTTTCCATCCTCTTGGTGGAGCACAACCTGAAGGTGGCCATGTCCCTGGCCCACCGCTGCTATTTGCTGGGCAAGGGCTTCGTGGCCTTCGAGGGCACCATGGCCCAGTTGCAGGCCCGGCCGGACATCATGACCAAGTACCTGGAGGTGTCCTGAGCCACCCCGGTTTTCCCGGAGGCTTTTTAAGCTGGGTCCAGCCGTCAGGGCCGTGACTTACTGGCTTTGCCAACCCGCCTCCGCCAGCTCCACGGCGGGGACGGTGCCCATCGCCGCGCCCCCCAGGCATGGTGATGGCGGTGGCTGGACGACACCTTCGGCGCGCCGGGCGATCCAGATCAGCCTAGGCCAAAAAGCTGACGCCCTGGTCAGCGTCTGCTTGGCGCGCCCAAGCTCCCCGGCGTACCCCGCCACCACCCTGACCGCCCCTCCACCTCTGATGAATATCCGCCTTGCGTTGTCATGACTCCATCCTCTCAAGGATTGGAGCCTCCGGCGATCCCGGGGCGGTCCTCCGCAATGTCCCTGATCATTTCCTCATCCTGGACCCGCAAAGGCTTCACGGCGCCATGGCATCGCTAAAAACCCGTTCCCCTGGTTGTGCCCAAGAGGCTGATCAGTGAAGTGCCCTCCTGGGCTCCCGCCGCGTCCCCGGGCCATGCTTGCCGCCAGGATTCACCCCTGGCGGAGGGCATGATAGGCATGGACGATTTCGGTTTGGATGGCGGGCTTGGGATAGCGGCACCGGAGGCACCCAACCAGAGCTTGTGGGTAAGTGTCATCGGCTATCGCTGGGTGGCCAGCCGGGGCCAGGACGCCTGCCCCCAGTGCGCGGCCCTGCATGGCAAGGAGTTTTATTATAATCCTGGGCCGGGCCAGGCCTCGGTTGACGAGATGCCTAAGGGGCGGTTGCACCCCAATTGTGGATGCACGGCCAAGCCGATCACTGAACTAAAAATTCCTTTCGTCAGCAATCCCAAGCCGAAACTTTATATGCTGGGCAAGGTGGAGGCAAGATCTGGGTTCCTGGTCAGGCTGCCTGGCTTGAAAAGCCGTGGCATAGCCCCGGTATATGGCCGATACGGGGGAGATTTCTGGACCGGCGGCCGCGATATAAGCAACGATGCCCAACCAGACCCCCATGCCTATGATGCACCAGGGGATGATGATATGGACGAAATTTTCAAGGACCATGATCTATGCTATGATGTTCACGGGCGGGATTGTATTGAGTGCGATAGGAAATTGTATAAGGATTTTAATAAACTCCACCCAGATCCGCGAAATTGGGCAAATCCGCCAGAAACGCAACAGGACATAGAATACGCAAAACGTTATAGGAGTGTAGCAATGATGTTGTTTTATGGAAAAATTAAAGCCGCTGAACTTGAAAATGCTTTCCACGCTCCTGTCGACAAAGACATCAGGGCGAGTCATCAAGCTGAGCACCTAAGCTGATGCCTCGCAATCTTGACATAATATTGGGTATTTTGGCCTGGATCTTCAGCCTTGGCTGCCTGGTTGCTTTCGATTTATTTCCTCCAGAAATATTCATACCAATCGGTTGGCTGGTGTGTATAATAGCTTTATTATTTATCAGAAAACGTCCCATTGGTGACTATTGGTGGGTTTGGTTTTCCATCGGGCCAGTTGCGTTAAAATGTGGATGGTTTATATGGGTATTTAGCCTTTTTGTTAGGGGTTATTGGTAAGTTGCCCTGGTTAGAAGCCTGGCGGGTTAGATAGAATGAAGGGAAACCCAACAGTTGACTATGCAGACCGGACAGGAAGGCCGTTATAGTGTTGTTTTGAGTCAAAATCAAGGCAGCAGATATTGAAAATGCCACCACCGGTAAATGATGCAACTACCTCACTGTATTACAACATAATTTAAGGCCAGACACATGCGCCGCAATCTTGATATTTGTTTAGGAATATTGGCTTGGCTCTTCGGCATAGGTTGCATATTTGCCTCTGATATTTTCCCCCAAGGCATGATAGTTGATGCTGAAATATTATATATGCCAACTGCCTGGCTGGTGTGTATTATCGCTTTATTGATTATCAGGAAACGTCCCCTTGGTGACTATTGGTGGGTTTGGTATTCAATCGTACCAGCCATGTATAAATTGGCGATATTTGGATGGGTGCTCTACATATCTGCCAAAGAACTCATTTTTAAATCGTAAGTCATAGGCCCCATGGACTTTGTTTCGTTGGTATACCTTACGTGTGAGGCAAGCCATGACTCCCTCCCCCGATCCCGTCAAGCGATTGTTCCAAGACCTCATCGCCACCAGCTTGGACCTGCAATGGCGCGCGGTGAAAGTCCAATGGGAGCCAGCCTTGACCCAGACCCTGGGCCAGGCCGCCGATGACTGCCTGACCCTGCTGTGGCAAGAGCTAACCACCCAGGCCGCGCCCGACTGGCCGGCCATGACAGCCAGCCTTGCCCAAGCCTGGGCCAAGGTGGTCAGCACCCGCGGCCAGGCGGCCCAGGCCCTGCTATTGGCCCTGGTCAAGGAGGTGGTGGCCGAAACCGGCCAGATACTCACCCTGCACGGCCTGGCCGGCGACGCCCCAGCCCTGCACGACCCAGGGCAGGACCCCCGGCATACCTTGGAGGCCCTGGCCGGCGGCCCGGCCATCGAGCAGGCCGTGGCTGGGAGCTTCCAGGAGTTCGGCGGTTTATTGATTGCCCAAGTGCGCCAGGCGGCCGCCGGCGGCCTCACCTTGGCCGAGCTTTACCCCCGCTGCCAGCCCATCGCCCGGCGCTGGCGCGCCCGCCTGGAGACCATCGCCCGCAC
>JAZDIQ010000034.1:0-2963 GCA_043804825.1 Pseudomonadota bacterium | reverse complement strand
AGGGACTCAACGGCATCTTCCAGGCCGCCAGGGCCAGAGCAAGAGGCTACCGGAATGTCTTTACCTTCATGACCATGATCTACTTCATCGCCGCTCCCCTGGGGGAGCTGATCAAATTCCACAGCTAATGACGAAGAGCCATATAAAACCAAAGGAGTAGCCAAATGGTGGTCGACAGAAGGTAGGGATTTTTGGGAGGCCTATGCTAAAAGGAAGCAACATAGATATCTCAGAGGAATACGCACTGAAGATAATATTACCTATGCAAATCTAACCTTTAGCGACTCTAACTACAACAAGTTCAACCAGCCAGTTACTGGCGTTAGCTATTTTGAAGCTGAAGCTTATTGTAACTGGCTTTCAGAGAAAACCAAGGAAATTATCAGGTTGCCAACTCAGCATGAATGGCTTTCCGTCCTTAGGCATGACGGCAAGCGCTATCCATGGGGTAATAAACAACCAAATACCCAGGTGGCAAATATTATAAAGGAAAGATCTGCCAACGGTGCTGAGATGACTTTAGAATCTCTAATGCGCATCAATACTCCTAGCACATTTGGTGCATACCCAAAAGGCGCCACGAAAAATAATTGTCACGATTTAATAGGAAATGTTTGGGAGTGGGTTCAGGATTTCCTCAACGAAAAGGAACGGGAGGAAATGATCTCTAATTGCAAAAATGCTAACGAATTAGAGGAGCTAAAACATCCATCTAACTGTGCTAAAATTGTAGGAGGGTGCTCATTTGATCCTCCTTCTCGCATAAATGAACGTATTGTCGCTGTCCGTTTCCCAGGCTATAGACATTATGTGATAGGATTTAGGACTGTAATCATTAATAGTTAGGTGCTATTTTTCAGGTGTTCTTGTTTGCTGCGCTCCTCCGCCGCGAAAAACTCCCGCACTCTCTCTAAATCGTGCGTCAGTGGCACCGGCGCCAGGGCCTTGAGGAACTGGCGGCCATAGCCCTTGGTGGTCAGGCGCACATCCAAGACGGCCAAGAGCCCCCGGTCGTCGGGCGTGCGCAGGAGCCGGCCCAGGCCCTGCTTGAGGCTCAGGATGGCCTCGGGCAGCATCAAATGGCCAAAGCCGCTCTTGCCATCCTGCTCCAGGCGCTGCACCCGCGCCGCCACCAGGGGGTCGTCGGGCGGGGCAAAGGGCAGCTTGTCCACGATGACCGCCGAGAGCGCCGGGCCGGGCACGTCCACGCCCTGCCAGAAGCTGGCCGTGGCAAACAGCACGCTGGGGCTCTCGTCCACGAAGCGTTTAAGTAGCTCCATGCGCGGCGCCTGGCCCTGCACCAGGCAGGGGAAGGGCAGGCGGCCCTTCAAGAGGCCGCTGACCATCTCCATGTTGCGGTGGGTGGTGAAGAGCACAAAGGCGCGGCCTCTACTCAGCTTCAGGATGGTAAGAAGCTGCTCGGCCACGGCCTGGCTGAAGCCGGCGGCCTGGGGCGGCGGCATGTGGCGGGGCACGTATAGCAGGGCCTGGTGGGCGGGGTCAAAGGGCGAGGCCACCACCAGCTTGTCGCTCTCCGGCGGCAGGCCCAGGCGCTGGCGCAGGGGCTCCAGGTCGCCCAAGGGGGCCAGGGTGGCGCTGGTGAAGATCAGGCGGCCCAGGTGTTGGTACAGGGCATGCTCCAGGTGGGGGCCCACCTCCACGGGCGAGAGGTTGAGCGACATGCCCCGGCCGCGGGTCTGGGCCCAGGCCACGCTCTGGCCGGCCACGGGCAGGGCCACGGCCTTGAGGTCCATCTCCAGGGTCTGGGCGCGCCCGGCCAGGGTCTCTTCCTCCTCGTTGTGCCCCAGGCCCCCGGCCAGGGCGGTCAGCGCCTCGGCCAGGGATTTCCCCAGGGGCGCCAACTTGGCCAGCATGGGGGGGCTCAGGGCCAGGCTGCCGCCAGTGGGGCCGGCCAGGCGGGCCAACTCGGCAAAAAGGCGATCGCCGGCCAGGCGGCAGGCGCTGAGCAGGGACAGTAGGGGGGCGTGGGGGGCCTCGCGGCCCACGTCCTTCAGGAGCACCGCCACGCGGGCGGCGCTGACGCTGACCCCGAAGACCTGGGTAGCCACCTCGGGCAGTTGGTGGGCCTCGTCGAAGATGACGCCCTGGTAGCGGGGCAGGGCCTCGCCGTGGCCGGCGGCCTTCAAGGCCAGGTCGGCCAGGAAGAGGTGATGGTTGACCACCACGATGTCGGCCTCGGCGGCCCGGCGGCGGGCCTCCAGGAGGAAGCAGTCCTCGCGTTCGGGGCAGCGCCCGCCCAGGCATTGCTCGCTGTTGGAGGTGACCTCGCCCAGAAGGGCCTCGCCCACGCCCTGGCCGCGCACCTCGTCCAGGTCGCCGCTGGCGCTTTTGACCGACCAGGGCTTTAGCAGGGCCAGGGCGCCGGCCGCGCCGGGCAGGCCCAGATCGGGCTGGCGGGCATAGGCCGCGAAGCGCCGGCGGCACAGATAGTTGGTGCGGCCTTTCAACACGGCCCAGCGCAGCTCAGGGGCCAGGCAGCGCTTGAGCAGGGGCAGCTCCTTGCTGCTGACCTGGTCCTGCAGGGTGCGGGTGCCGGTGCTGACCACCAGCTTGAGGCCGCTCAGCAGGGCCGGCAGCAGGTAGGCCAGGGTCTTGCCGGTGCCCGTTTCCGAGCTGATGTAGGCGCTCTTCCCGGCCAGCACAACCGGGATGGCCTCCACCTGGATGGCCGTCGGTTCGGTGATGTCGACCCGCGCCAGCGCCGCCTCAAGCACCGGCAGCAGTCCCAACTCCGTGAAGCGCATGGTTTCTCCTTGAACTGCTTCGACTCCTCATCCCGCTCTTTGCTCTGCCCCCGTAAGTTCCAGGGTGAGGTTACCATGCCGCGCCAACCCGGTTTTCCCAGCCCGGGCGTAGGAAGGCGACCCGTGCGAGTAAATCTGCGGCGGGAAAAAGCGGTGCGACGTGCGCCAGGGTGCACCCATTCGCGGTTGCCCATAGCA
>JAZDIQ010000033.1:0-12820 GCA_043804825.1 Pseudomonadota bacterium | reverse complement strand
TGCGCACTCCCGGCACGACCTCGGTTATGTCGTGGGCCAGCACCAGGCCCAGGGCATCCTTGAGGCCCACCAAGCGCCCGGCCGGCGCCGAGGCGCATTGATCGCCGCAGCCGAAGTCGTTCATGCATCCCTCGCAGGTTGAATCCGTTGGCTGAAATGCTTACCCTGTGGACAAGGTGCTCGGCGGATATCGGCTAGCCGCACCCAGCGCGTGCCGTGACAACCCTTGATCCTGGCTTGCGCGGGATGCCCCCGCCGCGCGGACCTGTTGGCACTGAGATGGCGGCTGGTTGGCAGGGGAAGCCGTTTTCAACAAGCCCCGCCAGCATCAATTCCAGGCTCCGGCCGCAGGCCTGCTCAATGCGGTCCTGGATGGTCAGGGCGTTGAGCCAACGGCGGCGGATGGCCTCCGAGGCGACGGGGTCGTGGACGTAACGCGCCAACTTAGCCTGAAAGCGCGCTTGGGGTTTCGTGAGCTTTTCACCCTGGACCAGTTTGTCGGCCAGGTAGAGCACCTCGGCCTCGCTCAAAGGCCCCCGTTCCAGGGGCGCGAGGTCCATGTGAACCTCCACAAGGCGGGCCACCGGCTCCCATCCCCAACGCCGTAGCGTCTGGCCGCCAGCTCGGGCATGACTGGGTTGGCCCTTGGCCAGGTCATGCAACAGGGCCGCGGTTTCCAATAGCTCCAAATCCAAAATCTGGCCGGCCCGCGTCAGGGCGCGGCCCAAGGCCAGGGCCACCACGGCCACCGCCCGGCCGTGGCTCCTCACAGCGGGCGCCACCCCCAGCACCGGCCCCAGCAAGGCCTGGACTTCTTGGGGGGTGGGCACCTGGCCTCGTCGCCAACCGGCTCGCGGGTCTTTATATTTTTGCGGATGCTCCCTGCCTGGGAGCACGCCCTGGTCAGGCACCTCCACCTCCAGGGCCGGCCCGGCCTGCTCCGCCAGGAATTCCCCTAGACCGCCCTGGCCGCGCCAGGCGGCCAGGGCGGATAACAAACCAGCGTTCAGCAACAGCGGATACCCTCGGCATCCCAGGAAACAGGGCTGGGCCACCGCCGCCTGGCCCGCCCGCCAGACCTGGGCCACGCTGACAAGGGTGGCTGGCCGTGGCAGGAGCCTGGTGGCGGGCAGCACAAAGGCGGCCTGAATATCAGACCCCAGGCTGCCCAGGCCCCTGCGCGCCGAGGATAACCAGCCTTGGTCGTGGCCGTGGTTAACAACCGGCTTGCCCCCCAGGGAATTTAACGACGGCCCAAGCTCGGGGGCGCCTTGGCCCACAACCACCACGATCCTGGTCAAGCCGGCTCGGCGCAACAGATCCACCGCCCGCCCCAGCAGCGGGGCCGCGCCCAGGGGCGGCGATGACTGGCGGCAGCCCCCGTGCTGAGAAAAACCAGCGGCCACGACCACCGCCGCGATCGACTCAGCCACGCTCTCCGCGCGGCCGCTGGTTTGCCGAGAAATCCCGGACATCGCCTACTCCGCGCCCACGCCCAGGAATCTGCGGCTGGTCAGGGCGTCAAACTTGGCTTCCTCCTCCTGGTTGCGGGTCAGCAGCGAAACCACCCCGCCAGCCAGGAAAGCCAGGGGCATGGAGACGATGGCCGGATTGTTGAGGTTGATAATGGGGCTGGCGTTGTGAAGCACCGCCACCCAAACCGTGGGGCTGCATACAACTATTCCCACCGCGCTGATCGTGCCGGCGATGATGGACCACACCGCGCCCTGGGTGGTGAATCGACGCCAGACGATGGACATGAACAGGGCCGGGAAATTGGCCGAGGCGGCCACCGCGAAGCAGATGGTGACCATGTAGGCCACGTTCTGGCCCTTGAAGAAAATACCCAGCACCATGGCCAGCAGGCCGAAACCCACGGTGGCGATCTTGGCCACCTTCATCTGCTCTTCGCTGCTGGCCTGGCCTTTCTTGAACACATTGAAATATATGTCGTGACTGATGGCCGAGGCGCTGGCCAGGGTCAGGCCCGCCACCACCGCCAGGATGGTGGCGAAGGCCACCGCCGAGATGAAGCCCAGGAAGGGTGTGCCGCCCAGCAGCTCCGCCAACAGCGGCGCGGCCATGTTGCCGCCGGCGTCCACCTGGCCGATGAGCTTGCGGCCCAGCATGACCGAGGCGCCGTAGCCCACGATGGGTATGATGCAGAAAAAGAAGGCCACCAGGCCCGTGGCGTAGGACACGCTGACCCGGGCGGCCTTGGCGTTGGGCACGGTGTAAAAACGCATGAGAATGTGCGGCAGGCCCAACACGCCGAAGATCATGGCCAGCCCCATGCTGACCGCTTCCAGCGGGCTGGAGACCAAGCCTCCTGGTTCCAGGGCGGCCTGACCGTAGCTCTTGGAGACCTCGGCGAAGAGGTTGCCAAAGTTGAAGTTGAAGTGGTTCATGGTCAGCAGGAACAGCACGCTGGAACCGCCCAACAGCAGCACGGCCTTGATGATCTGGACCCAGGTGGTGGCGATCATTCCGCCGAAGAGTACGTAGGCCAGCATGACCGCGCCGACGATGATCTCGGCCACCTCGTAGGGCACTCCGAACATCAGCTTGATCAGACTGCCCGCGCCGACCATCTGGGTTATGGTGTAGAGGATCAGGGTGATGACGCCGCCGAAGGCCGCCGCCACCCGCACCGGCCTCTGACGCAGACGCAAGGCCACCACGTCGGCGAAGGTGTACTTGCCCAGATTGCGCAGGGGCTCCGCCAGCAGGAACATAAGTATGGGCCAGCCCACGGTGGGGCCGGTGGCGTAGATCAACCCGTCAAAACCCCGCATGGCGCACATGCCGGTGATGCCCAAAAACGCGGCGGCGGACATGTAGTCGCCGGCCAGGGCGAAACCGTTTTGCAACGCGCTGATCGAACGCCCGGCGGCCAGGTAATCCTGGGTGCTCTTGGTGCGCTTGGCCGCCCAATAGGTGATGGCCAAGGTGCCCAGCAAAATTAAAACGAAAAAAAGGATGCCCGAGGAGGTGGGGGACCCGATGGATGTTTGCACTGGAGCGGTCGGCATGTTGGTCTTCCCTCCCTTACATCTGGCCTTTGAGGCGTTCGATCTCTTTGTCGTAAACGTTGTTGGCCCACAACACGTAGACCATGGTCAGCACCCACAGCAGCACGATCACCAACATGGCCAGGGGAATGCCCAGCGTGGCGTACTCCCCGATCCTGGTGGCCAAAAATGGCTTGTTGAAAGCCACCAGGAGCATGAAGCCGAAGTAGACCACAAAGACCCCCGCCACCAGGATCGACGTCACCAACCTGCGTTTGGCCACCAAGCGCTTGAAGTCTTGCGAATCGGTTATCTCCCTCGCCGTTTTTGCCACTGTCGCCTCCCGTGTTGAGCCCAATGGGTTTGTCTTGGTCCCTCGCAAGCGCGATGGGCGCGGCTTGCGGGGCCAAGGCCAGGATGCCGTTGGTCAGCGCTTTGCCCCCTGGTCAAATTTCGGCCCCGGGGTTAGGGGTGGGCATCTTCGATCATGATCGCCGCTGGCGGCCCCGGACCCGGCAAGCGGGCCGGGGCCACCCCTTCAACGGCTACAACCCCAGTTGGCGGGCGGCCACCACGCGCATGATGTCGCTGGTGCCGCCACCGATCATGGGGAAGTAGGAATCGCGCAGATAGCGCTGAACCGGGAACTCGTTCATAAGGCCATAGCCGCCGAAGATGTTCAGGGCCTTCTGGCAGACCAGGTTGGCGCCGTCGCCGGCGATGATCTTGGCCATGGCCGCCTCGCGGGTTATGGGGTGTCCCTGATCGGCCAGGGCCGCGACGCCGTAGACATAGAGCTGGGCCTGCTCCAGGATGGCCAACATGTCCACCAGCTTGAACTGCACCGCCTGGAACTTGCATATGGGCTGGCCGAACTGCTCGCGTTCCTGGGCATATTTCAGGGCCGCCTGGTAGGCGGCCTTGCCCACCCCCAGGGCCTGCGCGGCGGTGAAGATGCGGTCGGTGGTCAGAGACAGGTAGGCGTTGATGAAGCCCTTGCCCTCCTCTCCCAGGCGGTTCTCCAGGGGCACCTCCAGGTCCTCCAACACCAGCTCGGCGGTATCGGCGCAGCTGGTGGTGAACTTGTCCAGACGCCGGCCCACCGAAAACCCCGGGGTCTTGGTGTCCACCAGGAACAGCGAGATGCCCTTGAGCCCCTGGCTGGGGTCGGTCTTGGCGGCCACGGTGACGAAGTCGGCGATGGTGCCGTTGCTGATGAACATCTTGGTGCCGTTGAGCCGGTAGCCGCCCTCGGTGCGCTCGGCCCTGGTCTTGATGGAGGCCGCGTCGGAGCCGGAGTTGGGCTCGGTGATGGCGAAGGCGCCGACCATTTCTCCGCGGATGGCCGGCACCAGGTATTTCTGCTTGAGTTCCTCGCTGCCCCACTTGTAGATGGTGTGCGTGGCCGTGGAGGCGTGCATGCACACGATGGTGGACAGGCCCATGGACCCGCGCGAAAGCTCCTCTATCAGGATGGTGTAGTAGACATTGGGGCTGTCCAGGCCTGAGCCCCCGTACTGCTCCGGATAATGGATGCCGTAGTAGCCCAACTCGCCCAGCTCCTTAAACAGCTCCCGGGGGAATTGGTGGTTTTGGTCCAGCTTCTCGGCCACGGGTAGGACCCTCTCATCCACCCAGCGGGCGATGTGCGCCTGAAACTCCCTCTGGTCCGCGTCAAGTTGCATCAACATCGGCTCGTCTCCTGGTTATGCCTGACCCCTATCGGCCGGCCTCGGCTTCACGCTTGGCCTTGAGCGCCATGACGATTTTTTCCGGGGTCACCGGCTGCTCCTTGAACCAGATGCCGGTGGCGTGGTGGATGGCGCTTATCACCGAGGGCGGGGTGCTGACGTGGCTGCCCTCGGAGGCCTCCTTGGCGCCGAAGGGCCGGATGGGCTCGTCGGTGATGATGTCCACGATCTCGATCTCCGGCACGTCGGTGGACAAAGGCATCTTGTAGTCGGCCAGGTTGGCGTTGCGGGTCAGGCCCTGGTCCATCTTGAATTCCTCGTAGATGGCCTGACCCAGGCCCTGCACGGCCCCGCCTTGACCCTGGGCGGCCACGCTCTGGGGGTTGATGGGGCGTCCGCAGTCATGGGCTATCAGGAAGTTGGTGGTCTTGGTCACGCCGGTTTCCAGGTCCACGTCCACCTCGGTCAACTGGGAGGTGAAGCTGTAGGAGGTCCCGCAATTACCGAACCCACGGTCAAAATCCAGCACCTCGATGCCCACCTGGGAATAGCCCTTGCCGATGATCACCATGCCGGCGTTGGAATAGCAGGCGGCCTGGGCCAGCTTGCGGAACTCCAGATTTTTTTCCGGCGCGGAGGCCACGAAAACCCGGTTATCCCTGAACTGGATTTCCTCCGGGTCCGCCTGCCACATCTCGGCGGCGAAGTCGGCCAGTTGCTTGCGCACATCCGTGGCCGCCTTCTGAGCGGCCTGGCCGGCCAGGTCGGTGACCCGGCTGCCGTAGCTGCCTGCGTCGCAAGGGGTGTAGGCGGTGTCCACGCGCTTGATGCTCACCTCGTCCATGCCCAGGCCCAACACCTCGGCCACGATCTGCGACAGGGCGGTGTCCGAGCCCTGCCCGCAGTCGGTGGCGCCGGTGAGGTAGTTGACCGTGCCGTCCTCGCACAGGCGCACCACCGCCCCGCAGGACTGATGGCCGCGCTGGCGGGCGCCACCCAGGTAGGAAGTGCCGGAGATGCCCACGCCGTGGGCCAGGCCGCCCGGCTGGAGCCGGTTTTGCTCGCGGTCCCGCCAGGCCGGGCTTTGCCCCAGCAGCTCCAAGCCCTCCTTGAGACCGCAGGAGGCCACGGTCACGCCGTTGATGGTGGTGTGGGGCGCGGTGACGGCGTTCTTGAGACGCACCTCCAGGAAATCCAGGCCCAGTTCCTCGGCCATCATCTCCATCTGGATTTCGGCGGCGAAGCGGGTGTGGGTGACGCCGTGGCCGCGCATGGCCGCGCCCACCGGGTTGTTGGTGAAGATGCGGTAGGCGTCGTGCTTGAAGTTGGGCAGCTTGTAGGGCAGGGTGCTCATGGCCCCGGTCAGATACATGGTCAGGGGGCCGATGGCGGTGTGGGCCCCGCCGTCGGCGATGACCCGGCTGTGCATGGCCGTGATGGTGCCGTCCTTCTTCATGCCCGTCTTGTTGTAGACCACCATGTTGTGCCGACGGCGGCAGGTGATCATCACCTCTTCCAGGTTGTAGACGAACTTCACCGGTTTGCCGGTGCGCTTGGAGAACAGCACCGCGCAGAAGTCGCCGGCCAGGGAGTCGTTCTTGGTGCCGCCGAAGCCGCCGCCGATCAAGGGCTGCACCACGCGCACCTTGGAAAGCGGCAGGCGGAAACAGGCCGCCAGGTGACGATAGTGAAAGTAGGGGCTCTGCTTGGCGGCGTAGACGGTTATGCCGTTGACGTCCCAGACGGCCACCGAGGCCGGCGGCTCCAGGAAGCCGGTGTTGACCCGCCCGGTGACGAAACGGTCCTCGCGCACCAGGTCGGCCTCTGCGAAGCCCTTTTCCACGTCGCCGTAGTCCATGTGGAAATCCCAGCTCAGGTTGTTCTTCACGTGGTCGTGAACCTGAGGGGCGCCGTCGAGCATGGCTTCCTCGGGGTCGAAGACCCCGGGCAGGGGCTCATACTCCACGCGGATCAGGGCGCAGGCCTCCTCCGCGGTGGCCTCATCCACGGCGCAGACCGCGGCCACGCCCTCGGCGTAGGTGCGCACCTTGTCCATGACCAAGGGCGCCTCGTCGCGGGTCTTGGGCATCCAGCCCCAGGTCCAGCCCTTGAAGTCCTTGGCCGTGAGCACGCCCTTGACCCCCGGCAGCCTCTCGGCCCGCGAGGTGTCGATGCTCAGGATGCGGGCGTGGGCGTGGGGGGCGCGCAGTATCTTGCACCAGAGCTGGCCGGGCAGATTGAAGTCGGCGGCGTAGCGACCCTGGCCGGTGACTTTCTCCAGGCCGTCCACCCGCGCGATGGACTTGCCAATGATCGAGTATTGGCTCATGACGCTTGCTCCTTTTTCAAGCTGCCGGCGGCGGCCTCCACGGCGTCGAAAATCTTGATGTAGCCGGTGCAGCGGCAGAGGTTGCCGGCCAGCCCTTCCTTGATCTGTTCGCGGGTGGGGTCGGGGTTGTGGTCCAAGAGCGATTTGGCGGCGATGAGCATGCCCGAGGTGCAGAAACCGCACTGCATGCCGTGGTGCTCCACGAAGGCCTGTTGCAAGGGATGGAGTTGGTCGCCCTGGGCCAGGCCCTCCACGGTGGTGATCTCCTTGCCCTGGGCCTCCACGGCCAGCACCAGGCAGCTATTGACGGTTTTTCCGTCCAAAATCACCGTGCAGGTGCCGCACTCGCCGTGGCCGCAGCCCTCCTTGGTGCCGGTGAGGAGCAGGTCCTCGCGTATCATCTCCAGCAGGGTGCGCTGGGGCGGCACCGACAGGGACATGGGGTGGCCGTTGATCACAAAGCTGATTTTCATGTCTTCCATGGCTATGCTCCGAATCTGGTTGGGTCGTCGTCCGGCCAGGCTAGGCCGCCAGGGCCTGCAAGCCCCTACGCACCAGGACTTCCACCATCAGGCGCCGGTACTCCGCCGAGGCCCGGTGGTCGTCTATGGGCCTGGCCTCGGCCGCGGCGGCGCGGGCGGCCCTGTCCACCTGGCTGGCCTCCAAGGGCGCGCCCATGATCTCCGCCTCGGCCTGGCGGGCGCGCAGCGGGGTGGGGGCCACGGCCCCCAGGCCTATGCGCACGTCTTGCACGCGGCCATCCTCCACCCGGCCCACCACCGCCACCCCCACCACCGCCAAGTCCATGCGCCGGCGGGGCGAGAGCTTGTAGTAAACGCCCTTGAGGCCGGCGCCTGCGGGGGGCACCCGGATGTCCTCGACCAATTCATCGGACCCCAGGCAGGTCTGGCCGGGGCCGCTGAAAAACTCCGCCAGGGGCACGGTGCGCCGGCCAGTCTGGCCCAGACAGTTCACCTGGGCCTCCAAGGCCAGAAGGGCCGGGGCCGAGTCGGCCGAGGGCAAGGCGCTACAGATGTTGCCCGCGATGGTGCCACGGTTCTGGATGTGGGTGGCGGCGATGTTGCCGGCCCCCTGGGCCAGGGCGGGGAATTTGTCCCGGATCACGGGCGAGGCGGCCACCGAGGCGATGCTGGCCAGGGCGCCGATGACCAGGCCCTGCTCCGGGTCGAAGCGGATGTAATCCAGCTCGGGCAGACCCTTCAGGTCCACCACGGCCTGGGGCGTCTCGATCATGCGCTTTTTAAGTTTGGGCATCAGGTCGGTGCCACCGGCGTACACCCGGTAGCGGCCGTCGTGGTTGTCTTGCAGTATCCGTAGGGCCTCGGGCAACGAGCCGGGGCACAAATAGGCGAAACGAGGCATGCGTCTATAAAAAACCACCATGGCGCAACTCCTTGCTTGATGATCAGGTCAATCTCCGCCGCGCTCGGCTCAGCCCCGAGGCGAGCGGTTCAACCGCCCCCCAGGGTGAGCATGTAAATTTCCACCACGTCGTCCTGGCGCAGGACCGTGTCCAGGCCCTGGGCATGGGACCACAGGCCCCGGCCATTGATCGACACCTCCAGATCGTCATCAATGTCGCGTCCCCCCGGCGCCAGCAGGCTGTACTCCAGGGCCTGGCCCAGATGGCGCAGCAGGTCGCCGATGGTGCGCATGCCCTCGGGCAGCTCCATATGGGCCTGGCGCTTGCCCGGGAAGGAAAAGCTGCTGACCAGGAGAATCCTGGGGGCCATCTCATTTGCCGCCGTAGGTCTCGCGCAAGTGGCGTTTGAGTATCTTGCCGGCCGGGTTCTTGGGCAGGCTGTCGCTGAACATGACCACCTTGGGGCACTTGTAACCGGCCAGCCGCTCCCGGCAGGCGGCGATGATCTCCGCCTCGTCGGCCTGGCAGCCCTCCCTGAGGATCACGGTGGCGGCCACCTTCTCCACCCACTTGGGGTCGGGCAGGCCGAAGACCGCCGCCTCCCTGATCTTGGGGTTGGCGTAGAGGGCGTTCTCCACCTCATGCGGAAACACGTTCTCACCGCCGGTGACGATCATGTCGTGCTTGCGCCCCACGATGTAGACGTAGCCATCCCCGTCCAGGTGGGCCAGGTCGCCCGTGCGTAGCCAACCGTCCACGAAGGCCTCGCGGTCGGCCCGGGGGTTGCGCCAGTAGCCCTGCATTCTGCGGGGGCTCTTCACGGTCAACTCCCCCACCTCTCCCGGCGCCGCCTGGCGGTTGTCCGGCCCCATGACCATCAGGGCGGTGTCGTCCAAGGGCCGCCCGCAGGAATGCAGCAATCCCTCCCTGCCCGGGGTGTTGATGGCCTCCAGGTGGTCCTGGGGCATCAGGGCGGTGCAGACCCCGCCCTCGGTGGAGCCGTAGCTCTGCAGAAAGGCGCTGTTCTGGAAGACGTCCATGGCCCGGCGCAGGATATCCTCGGGTATGCCGGAACCCGCGTAGTAGAGCAGCCGCAGATGCTCCAGGGGCTCGTCCCGCACCCCCGGCAGGTCGAGCAAGGCCCCGATCATGGTTGGCACCAGGTGGATGTTGGTGGCCTGGTATTGCTTGAGGACCTGCAAGGTGCGCCGGGGCTCGAAGCCCTCCTCTATCACCGTGGTGCAACCCGATAGGAAGCTGGAGAACAGGTGGAACCACATCCCCCCCACGTGAAACAGGGGCATGGCGGCCACGGCCAGGTCCTGGGGGGTTAGCCGCATGGTCTGCTGGGCCACGTCTAGGGAGTTGTGCAGCAGACCGCCGTGGGTGAGCACCACGCCCTTGGGCAGACCGGTGGTACCGCTGGTGTAAAAGAGGCACAGCGGGTCCTGGGGGACCACGGCCACGGGGGGCTCATCTTCCAGGGATTGCGCCAACAACCGCCGGTAGGACAACCAACCTGGCCTGGCATCGTCCAGGGCGATCAGGTGCCGCAGCTCGGGGGCCTCGTCACGCAATTTTTCCACCAGCGGGGCGTGGTGTTGGTCGGCCACGATGGCCTTGGCCTCCGAATCTTGCAGCAGCGTGCTCAGCTCGGCGGGGGCCAAACGCCAGTTGAGGGGCATGCCCACCAGGCCGGACTTGCCCACGCAGTAGGCTTCCACGTATTCGCAGCGGTTGCGCGACAGGATGGCCACGCGATCGCCCTTGACCAGGCCCAGCGCGGCCAGGGCATGACAGAGCCTATTCACCCGCAGGTTGAACTGGCCGAAGGCCACCTCCTGCCCCTGGGTGATGAAGGCGGGCTTGTCACCGAAGTTCACGGCTGCCAGCCTGGCCACCTCTCCCAATACCAAGTTGTATTCCATGGACATAATTCCCCTTGGAGCCTGATCCGTACCGGCTGCGTGAGCTTTGGCGAGCCCTTGGGACGGTCATTCAGGACTACATACCGGCCGCCCGGTTGGTTTTTTGGGCCAAAAATGCCGGCGCATCCGCACCGCTAGCGCTAAAGTTGGCCCTGCTTAGTCCCTAGCTAACCGGCCGCCCGGTTTGTTTTTGGGGCCAAAAACTTTTCCCGCCTCTACTCAACCCCTATTGTTAAGTTATTGGCCGGCCAGCTCCGGCTGGGCCTTGAGACCGGCGATGAATATGTGGGCCAAGGTTCGCGCCAACTCCCCCGCCGACTCGGGCCGGGCCGGGTCGAACCAGTAGGAGGTCCAAACGCACATGCCGATGGCCCCGAAGGTCGCAAAGGTGGTGTTGATTTCCCGGGAAACCTGCCCACGCTCCTTCAGCTCTCTAATGGCCCCGGAGACCATGTCCACCACCCTACGCCAGGATTGTTGAATTTCCCGGTAGTGCTCGGGCTGCAGCCGCTTGGCCTCGTGGATCACCATCTGGGTGGTCTGGTCCTTGGTGGCCATGGCCACGTAGTCGTGAAAGAACTCCGCCAGGCGTCTCTCGGGGTCGGGCTCTTGTTCGGCCCGCTCCAGGATGGGGTCCAAGGTCCTTTGAATTTGGTGCCTATGTATCAGAAAAAGCAGATGTTCCTTGCTCTCGAAGTAGTGGTAGATGCCGCCCTTGCTCAAGCCTGTCTCCTTGGCCACCAAGGAAAGGGGCGTGTTGTCGTAGCCGCGCTCCATAAACAGGGTCAGGGCTTTTTGATAGATATCTTCTATTCTATCCATTGCTCTTCATCGCATATCCCAAGCGGGACAAGGGGCGGGAAAAAGATACCGGCCAGCCGGTCGGTATGTTATGGTGTTAAATATCAAACCTGCGCGGGGTGTGTCAACCTCAAAATACAGCCAACGCCCCGCGGCCGGTAGCGGCGTTCATGTGAGGCGCTAAGCGGAGATCACCGTCCAAGTGCCAAGACAGCCAGAGCGATACGCCAACCAGATGAAGTTCGCCCCATGGGGTGGCCCGCGAGGGCAGGCTCGCCTGGCCACGGCCAGTGTGGTGGTGGTGGGAGTGGGAGCCCTGGGAGGGGCCTGCGCCAACCTGTTGGCCCGCGCCGGCGTGGGGCGCCTGCGCCTAGTCGATCCCGACCGCCCCGAGCTGCGCAACCTGCACCGGCAACTACTCTACAATGAAGCCGATACCCGATCTGGCCTGAGCAAGGCCCACGCCGCCGCCGATTACCTGGCCGGGGTCAACCATGATATAGCCCTGGAGGCGGTGGAGGACAGACTGACCGCCGACAACGCCCACCACCTTCTTGGCGGCGCTGACCTGGTCGTGGACGGCCTGGACAGCCTGGAGCCCCGCTTGGCCCTGAACCAGGCCTGCCACGACTTGGGCATCCCCTGGGTCCACGCCAGCTTGTCCGGCTCGCGGGGGCAACTCATGGTCATCCGCTCCGGGGGGCAACCCTGCCTGCGCTGCTGGTCCAGGCCCGGCGATCCCGGCAAGCCCGGCCGGGGGGTGGACCAGCGGGGGGTGATCGGACCCACGCCCCTATGTCTGGCCGGCCTCCAGGCCAACGAGGCCTTGAAGCTGCTGCTGGGCCAGGAGGATTACCTCCTCGACGGTCTCTTGGTGATGGAATTGTGGCCGCCAGCCTTCAAAACCTTGGCCGCCGCGCGCCTGGCCAATCCCCACTGCCCAGTGTGCGGAGGGGACGCCAGGCCCACGGCCGAGCATCGATCAGGCTAGGGTCTATTGAACCGCCGCGGGATTGCCGGAGACTCCATTTTTTGAAGAATGGAGCCATGAGCAAGCAAAGCAGATGTTCAGCAGAGATAAGGGCGCGGGCGGTTTGGATGGCGGTGAAGGCGCCTTTCAGCGACAGCCATCATCATGCCTGGGGCCAATTGCTTTTTCCATCGCCCCAGAACGCTTCCCCTGATCCCCAGGTCCCGGGACGCCTGGGCCAAGCTCAGGCCACCCTCGGTGACAAGTCGCACCGCCTCCAGCGCGAACTCCCGACTGAGACTCCGGCGCTGGTCTTCCATTGAACACCTCCTGGCCCGTTATCCAAGCCTTTCCGGGTGTCCGCAACATCGGGGGAAATGCCGCGGGCCGGCAAATGGATCAACGAGGGGTTGCCGCTTAGCCAGAGAATAGACCGCCTGGGTCCCGAAACGATGCCGTGACCGATCATCACCGGCCATCCCTGGGTGTGGAGGTCGAGGAACTGGAGCGCTGAAGATTACCCACAATTACCCGGGGTGACGCGACGAGGGGCTAGCCTGTTCGGCTAACCCCTCGTTTTTCTTGGTGCGCCCGGCAAGATTCGAACTTGCGGCCTACGGATTCGTAGTCCGGCGCTCTATCCACTGAGCTACGGGCGCATATTTTGTAAACCATCGGCAACGGCTGCCTATTATAACAAAAACCC
>JAZDIQ010000032.1:0-10004 GCA_043804825.1 Pseudomonadota bacterium | reverse complement strand
CGAGGCGCTGGGGGCCGCCGGGGGTGCGCACCCGCAATCGTCTTGACAGAGTTGCGGTCTTGCCCCGCAAAATACACAACGAAACGCTACTCGAAATTGATATGGACGCCGCGGGGCTAGCCAGCCTGCCATCCCCCCTGGTCTCCTCGGGCACCCGCGCCCGCCTGTTGCCACGCTTTTCGGCAGCCCGCATACCGTAGGTCTTTGTGTTCTTCCCCCGATTCGGAGGCAGGTGGTTGAGCGGCCAGCTTGATCACCTCAGACTCCTCTGGGGTGATCAGGCCTAGGGCTGAGTGCTTTCGATTGCGGTGGTGGAAGATTCCAATCTACTAGAAAATATCGGCCTGGGCTTCTCCGCCTGGCGGCCAGCGGTCCGGGACCCGCACTCCCGCCTTGGGCTGGGTTGGTCCCTGGCCGGCTACAGATGGCCGACCTGGTCCGGGTGCGTGGTGGTGTCGAAGACAACCTGGTCCGCGCCGTTGAAAATCAGGAATTTGCTGGCCTTGGCGCGACCGATGATCACCATGTTCATGTCGCGGGCCAGTTCCAGGCCCATCTGCGTCACCCCGGATTTGGAGATCAGCACCGGGATACCCATGAAGGCCGCCTTCATGATTATCTCCGAAGTCAACCTACCGGTGGTGAAAAGGACCTTGTCCTCGCCGGTCAGGCCGTCGAGCCACATGCGCCCGGCGATGCAATCGGCCGCGTTGTGCCGGCCCACGTCCTCCACCGACATCAACACCCGCTCGCCCTGGCACAGGCAGCAGCCGTGCACCGAGCCGGCCAGGCGGTAGATGGGGTTGAGGGGAGCCACGGCCTTTAGCAAGCGTTGGATGGTGGACTGGAGCACCCGCACCCCGGGCATCCTGTGTTCATACAATTTGTCCACGGTGCAACTGAACAGGGTCCCCTGCCCGCAGCCGCTGGTCACCGTCACGCGCGAAAGTTTTTCCGCCAGGTCGGCGATGCCCTGGCCGTGACGGGTGGATACGTTCACCGTCTCCCGGGCCCAATCCACCTCCACCGCCTCTATGTCCTCGATGCGCTCCAAAAGGCGCTGGTTGCGCAGGTAGCCCAGGGCCAACTCCTCGGGATTGGTGCCCAGGGTCATCAGGGTGACCACCTCGCGGCCGTCCACCTTGATGGTCAGGGCAGACTCCCCTGGTATGGCCACCTGCCGGGGTTGGCCCTGTTGGTCCTGTGCCTCCACCTGATGCACCGGCATGAGCCCGGCCCGGCTGAGGCGCGGTTGGGGTGGCGATGTTGTTTCTGCGCTCATGGTGCCCATCCACCGGCGCCACGGCGGGGGCCGTGGCGCGGGCCGACATGGGTGGTGGGGCCTGGGTCGCCCCCGGGGATTATGCCGCCAGGGTCTTGGCCCCGCTGGAGGGCATGGTAGTGCATTTACCTTCCCCTGGTCAACGACGCCCTGTCTCCACCGCGCGCCAGGGCCAGGCGGCAGCGGAGTTTCAACCCCGCGTGCGGGCCTCCAGACGCCGCGCCACCAGGGGCGCCAAGGCCCCGCCCAAGGCGCCGAAGATCAGGTTCATGCCGCCGTTGGCCAAGGCGTGGGCCCAGGCCAGACTTAGGGACATGCCCACGGCCCAATCGGCGGCCATGGTCAAAAGGCCCCGCGTGGCCCCCCCCAAGGCTCCGGCCAGACAGCCGCTCCAGACCTGGCGGGAGAGCCGTGGGTATAGCCAAGCCAGCACCTCCACCACCAGGGCCGGCAGCACAAAGCGCGCCAACACCAGGGGGCCGCCCTTGCCCAGGCCCAGCAGCGCCGCCGCCACCCCGGCCAGCAGGCCCACCACGAGGGCCGCGCCCTTTTGGGGCACCACGCCGCGCGCCAGCACCAAAAAGAACATGGTGAAGAACATGGCGTGGCCGGTGATGTTAAGGTGCAGGCGGAAGGTGGCCCGGGCCAGGATTATGAAGGTGGCGCAAAAGGCCAGCACCAGGGCCTCGCGCAGGGTGAAGCTTTTCAGAAACCCGTCGTCGCGGCTGGCCATTATTTGTCCTTTTTCTTTTTGTCCAGGGGCCGCCAGCGCTGACCGTCGCGCTCCACCAGCAGCACGATGCGCCCCTGGCGCAGGCTGGGCCGCACCCAATCCTCGGTGTCCACCGATTCCTCCCGGTCCAGTTCCTGCCCTTGCTCGGAGATGACAGCCGCGATGGGGGCCTGGGCCAGGATGGCCTCCACGCTCTGGACACCCCTGATCTGGCGGATGCCGGTCAAGCCGATGTAGCGTCCGTCGTCCTGGGTGCTGCGCAGACCCACCCCGGCCAAGGCGCCTATGATGCCCTGGCCGGTCTGGCCGCCCCACCAGGTGATCAGGCCCGGCAGAGCGGCCAGGGCCCGCCCCTCGTCCAGGTCCAGCACCTCCCGCTGGGCGCGACGGCCAAAGTCCACCAGCTCTCCGGGCACGCTCTCCTGGCGGACCAGGCACAGTCCGGGGTTGGCCCCTGCATGAAAATGCTCCCCCAGAAAGTTTACCGCCGCCTGGGCCACGGCCTCCGGGTCCTCGCCCGGGGCGCTGGCCGCGATGCAGGCGTCACTGTTGTGGGAGGTGTAGGGGATATCCGGGTGCACCAGGAACTGATGCCGGGTGACGCTGAACTCGGCTATCAGACCGCGCTGGCGCAGATCATCGGCCAGTATCCGCGACATTCGGCCGGTGCCGAAGCTTTCCAGGTTGTCGGTGTCGTCGATGGCTAGATAGATGTTCATGGCATTCTCCGTTGAGCGGCCCCGGCGGGGGCCTGGTCGCCGGCCTGGCCAGGCGGGCTGTTTTCTCCCTGCCCCCCCAGGCCCCGCACCTGGGCCGCCAGGGCCGCCTCGCTGGCGGTTTGCAGGGCGCGCACCATCAGCGGGATCATCAGGCAATTGAGCAGGTCGCCCCAGTTGAGGGGGTTTAGCATCTGGCGCGTCCCCAGACGCGCCCCGCGCAGGCGCTGAGCCTGGGCTATGTCTTTTAGCTCGCGGGCGAAGAAGGGCAGATAGCGCAGGCTGACATAGGCCAGAAAGGCCACCCGCGCCGGCATCAGTCGCTCCAGGTCGGCCATCAGCCGGGTGGCGCTGGTGGTGCGCGAGGCCACCAGGCCGGGCAGGAAAAACAGCATGACCCGCAGGCCGGTCAAGGCCCCCGGCAGCAGGCCCTGCCTGCCGTCCTTGAGCCAGAACAAGCCCACCACCACCACCGTCTGCGCCAGCCAGAAGCGCATGTCCGGCCACAGGGCGCGCCAGCCCAGGCCGGCCCAGGCATAGAGGCCCAGGTCCAGGGCCAAAAGGCCGGCCAGGGCCAGGGGCGATTCCAGGTACACCGCCGCCGCCACCAGGGCCAGGCAAGCCAGGAGCTTGGGCGCGGTGGGCAGGCGGTGCAGGGACGAAAGGCCCGCGCGATACTGTCCGGCGTGGGCCGCCCAGGCGGGCGCCCCTTCAGGCCTGGACAAGGCGCCCCTCCCGCAGCAACCAGCGGGTGTGCGCCCAATCGGGCCAGGGCAAGGGGTCATGGCTGGCGATCACCACCGCCGTGCCGTTTTGCCGGCGCAGGCGGCGCAGGCGCGTGAGCAGCCGGCGGCGCTGGGCCGGGTCCAGGCCGGCGAAGGGCTCGTCGCACAAAAGCACCCGTGGCCGGCAGCCCAACAGCGAGGCCAGGGCCACCCGGTGCTGTTCGCCGAAGCTCAGGGCCAGGGGCGAGCGCCGGGCCAGGCCCTCCAACTCGCACAGGGCCAGGGCCTCCTCCACGCGGCCGGATATCTGGGCCTGGTCCAGGCCCAGACGCCGGGGGCTGAAGGCCAGCTCGGCTAGCACCTGGTCCTCGAATAGCTGGCGTTGCGGGTTTTGGAACAACAGGGCCAGGCTGCCCAGCAGGCGCTCGGGCCGCGGCCGGCCCACGCCGGCCAGGCTCACCGTGCCGGCCCTGGGGCGCAGCAACCCGGCCAGGCTGCGCAATAGGGTGGATTTGCCGGCCCCGTTGGCGCCCAGGATGTGCACCAGCTCGCCCCGGCGCACCTGTAGGTCCAAGCCGTCCAGCACCCGGCCGCCGGGTCCGTCCACCTTGAGGCCCCGCACCGACAGCGCCACCTCCTCCGCCGGCGGGGAGGGACGCTGGGGGGCCGGCGGCGAGTCCAGGTCGGCGGGCTGGCTCCACAGCAAGCGCCCCCGCCGCAACCAGGCCACGCGGTCGGCCAGGCTGGCGAAGGCCGCCAGGTTATGGTCAGCCACCAGCAGGGTGGTCCCCCGCGCCTTGAGCCGACCCAGCACCGCCACCAAATCCCGGCGGCCCTGGGCGTCCAGTTGGGCGCTGGGCTCGTCCAGGAGCAGCAGGCGCGGCGACATGGCCAGCACCGCCGCCAGGGCCAGGCGTTGCTTCTGGCCGGCCGAAAGCTCCTCCACGTTGCGGGAGCCCAGATGCTCCAGGCCGCAATCCACCAGGGCCCGCGCCACCCCGCGACGCACCAGCTCCGCCGGCCAGCCCAGGTTATGGGGTCCGAAGGAGACCTCGTCCTCCACCGTGGCGCAGAGCAGTTGGGTCTCGGCGTTCTGAAATACCAGGCCCGCCGCCACGCCGTCTCCCGCCGGCGGGTTCAGGGCCATCTCGCCCTGGCTCTGGCCCTGGCTCAAGAGCCCCTGCGCGGCCAGCAGCAGGGTGCTCTTGCCGCTGCCAGAGGCCCCGGCCAGGCACAGGCATTCGCCCCGGCCCAGCTCCAGGTCCAGGCCGGCCAGGGCCGGGGTCTCGGCGCCCGCATAGGTGTAGGAATAATCACGCACCCGCAGGACCGGGGCCCCGGCCTGATCCCTAGAAACGGTATTCAAGACCAGCGTAGACGAAACGGCCGGCTTGGGGATAGCCGTAGGCCTCCTCATAGTCCTTGTCCAGCAGGTTGTCCGCGCCCACGTAGGCCACCCACTTGTCCTTGCAGAAGCTCTGGGAGAGCTTCAGGTTGACCAGGGAATAGTCGCCAAGCTTTTCCTTTTGCAGGGGGGCTTTCTTGGTGTAATAGAACTGGTCGGCCAGATGAATCAGGCCCAGGTAGGCCGAAAACCCGCTGTCGAAGCGATAGAGGCCCTCCAGGCTGAACTTGTGGCGCGGACGGTATTGCAGCTCGTCCTTGCCGCTGCCGTCAGAGAGGTCCTTGGTGTCCAGCAAGGTGTAACCGGCGCTGAGCAGGAGCCGCTGGAAGTAGCGATTTTGCGCCGTGAACTCCAGGCCCTGGAAACGATACTTCTGGTTGTTGGAGAACAGGTTGGTGGTGTCGTCCTTTTCGATGTAGTCGCGCACGTCCAGGTAGAAGCCGGTCAGGCTCAGCTTGGTCTTGCCCGGCAGCTTCTGGTCGATGCCCGCCTCGTAGTTGTAGGACTTCTCGGGCTTGAGGTTGCGGCTGCCGGCGACCTCGTCATAGAGCTGGCGGATGGAGGGAAAGCGCACTTTCTTGGCCACGGCGCCGCGCAGGCGGGTGTCGGTGGCCAGGTCGTAGTGCAGGCCCGCCAGGAAGCCGTCGTCATCGGCGTCGCCGCCGCCGTCCTGGTTCTGCCAGCTATGGCTGTAGCCCAGCACCAGGCCCAGGTTCTTGACCACCTCCAACTCGTATTCCAGGGCCGCGGTGTACTGGTCCAGGCTCTTGTCGCCGCTCAGGGTGCGCCAGGCGTAGTTCTTGGTCTTGCCTATCTGCACGTCGCGGCTCTGACCGTCCACTTCCCAGGCGCTCTTTTCGGCGATGAGCCCCAGGGTCGCCAGGCCGGCGCGCTTCAAGTCGTAGGCGGTCTGGAGGTTGAGGCCGGAGATGGTGGTCTTGCTGCGCTGATCAAAGGTCTGCACCGTGGGGTTGGTCATGGAGTTGTAATTGGCGTTGTCGTAGCGCTTGTCATCCTGCTGGAGCTGGTTGACGTAGGCCCAGGAACGCAGGCTCAAGGGACCCTGACCTTGATATTTGGCGGCGGCCTGGGCGGCGAAGCCTTGCTGGTTCTCCACCCGGTCATACTTGGGGCTGTCGGCGAAGGGGTCCTTGCTGTTGTTGATGGTGCTGGCCGGCGTGCCGTACTCGCCCCGGATGGCGTTCAGGCTCAAGCCCAGTTGCCATGACTGGTTGGGCGTGTGTTGCAGGTTGGCCAACACGCTGCCCAGGTTGCGATCGCTGTTGGCCCGCGTGCCGTCGCCCTGCTCCTTGCTGGCGGTGAAGTCGCCGGAGAGCGGGTAGGCGCGCCGGTTAAGGAAGGTGCCACCCACGAAGGCCTGGGTCTGGTCCTGGCCGCCGGAGAGGTTGAAGTGGCCCATGTAGCGGTCGCCCTGACCGGCCTCGGCGTTTACCGAGCCCCCCACGCCCGTCTGGCCGGCCTTGGTGATGATATTGATCACGCCGCCCAAGCCGCCGGGGCCATAGAGCACCGAGTTGGCGCCGTAGCTCACCTTGATGCGGGCGATGCTGTCCACCGGGATCAGGGCCGGGTCGAACTGGCCGTCAAAGGTGGAGTTGAAGGGCACGCCGTTGAGCAACAGCACCACATGCCGGGAGCGGAAGCCGCGCAGGTCCACCCGGGGCGTGGCTTCGGGACCGGAGCGGATGTTGAGCCCCGGCAGCATGCGCAAGGCCTCGTCCAGGGTGCGCGCGCCAGAGGCCTTGATCTCCTCGGCCGTCACCTCGCGATTGGTGCCCACCGCCTCCACGCCCTGCTGGGGGGCGCGCACCACGACCTCCCCCAGGTCGTAGACGCCCGTGGCGCCCGCCCCGGCCCGGGCCGGAGAGCCCGCCAAGCCCAGCATGAACAAGCCCGTCAACACCACCGCGCCAGTCTTAGACCACAGCCCCATCATCAGATGAACCTCCCCTGGTTGGCTAAAACCCCAAGCCCCGCTCCCCGTCCCGCCCACTCCGCGGCCCCCAAAGCAGGGAAGCCAGGCCGCGTAAACATATGTCAGTCGTGATATATGCCAGGCTTGGCATAGCACGCGGCCTGGGCCGAGTCAACCCCGTAGGGCGCCACGGCGTGCCACCGGTAGCCTGGCGGGCGCCCGGTGCTGAAATTGAGCTGGTGACTGGGGAGTTGGGGACGGGAGTCTAGACTGGCCGCGTGCCTAACCCGCCAGCCGGCCGTGAGGCCAGGGGGGGGCTATAGCCCCCCAGCCCAGGCCTGGCGAACTGGCTGGCAGACGGCGAGGCGGTGGGGCGTCAGAGCGTCTGGAAGGCCTGGCTGGTAGCCGACAAGGCGGCCTGGCGGCGGGGCCCCAGGGCGGCCACGGCCTGCTCGTAGCGCTGCTTTAGCTGGGGATGGGCCGCGGGGTTGGGGTGCACGGCGCTGCCGCCGATGCCCTCGGCGGCCAGGGCGGCCAGGAGTTCCTGGGCCAATTCCTGATGCAGGTCCACGGTCACCCGCTCCTCCTGGGCCAGCACCCGGGCCAGCTCCACCACTGCGGCCTCGGCCGGCCCAGCGGCGGCCAGGGCGGCCAGGGCGGTCAGGCGCCCCTGCCAGCCCTCTTCCAGGTCCTCCATGAGGGCGCTGGCAGCCGCCTGGCGGGCGCTGCCCTGCTGGTCCTGGGGCAACTGGGCCAGGCTGGCCGCCAGGCTGGCCGGAGCCAACTCGCCGCTGGCCGCTCGGCGCCCCAAGGCCCGGCCCTGACGCTTGCCCTCTTCGCGGGCCTCCTCGTTGCTGTCGCCGCCGCCCAAGGCCGAGGCCCGCTCCATGGCGATCTGAATGCTGGATTTTATCTCGGCCATGGTGATCATCTCCTTGGCTGGCCTGGCGCGCCGGCGATTTGAGTCATGCCATGCGGCTAGTATAGGCCATAAGCCCATGCCGCACAACGCGCTGAAACCCGGCCCGGGCACCGGGTGGCCAGCCATCGGTTATCACGCAACCCCACCACGGTAGCCGTCGGCCTTGGCCACTGGTGCGGCGCCGATCGACCCGTTTATGCCCCGCCCGGGGCACCGGCCAGATAAAGCAACGCGGTTCTTTTTTGTGCCCCGCCCAGCCGCCCGGCCATACCGCGCCTCAGCGATGCGCAAGCCTGGCCAATTCGTGGCAGACCAGTTCCGGTGGCTGACATCATTGCCTAACCTAGTTGGTGCGGGCCTTCATTCGCCGGCCCCATGCCGACGATCTAAGAATGGCCGGGCTGAGGGCGGGGCACGGGGTCTGGTTGAAGATGAAGCGGAAGGCTGTTGGCCCCAAAATGGTGTGGCTTGTTAAACCAACAGCCAGGATCGGAAGCGTGTCCGACAGGGTCACCCCGCAACCCCGCCACGGGAGCCGCCGGCCTCTGCTTAAGCCATGGCGCTCGCCGACCCGTTTATGCCCCGCCCAGGGCACCGGGCGGGGCAGCGGGCAAAAGAGCGGGGGGCCGTCACTCCACGGCCCCCCGCGATAACCGGCTCAAGTTGGAAGAGTAAGGCTACTCCTCCTCGTCCTCTTCCTCGTCCTCCAGCACCACGCCCAGGGCCTCCCATTGCTCGGCGGCCTCGGCCTCGGCCTTGGCGACCTCCTCGGGGCTCCAGGGCTCGATGATCAGGGAATCGGCCAAGAGCTCCCAAAGATAGAAGGTCTCGATGGGCAGATCGTACTCCTTGGTCAGGGCCTTCATGATCTGGTCGCGGCAGTTGTGGCAGGGGGCCACCACCAGCTCGGCGCCGCACTCCTTGATCTGCTCGGCCTTCTTGCGGCCAGAGGACAGGCGCTCGTTGGCGTAGGGCATGGCCCAGGCGCCGCCGCCGGCACCGCAGCAGAAGTTGTTCTCGCGGCTGGAGTAGGTGTCCACCCAGGTGTCGCAGATCTGGTCCGTGATCCAGCGGATCTCATCGTAGTAGCCGTGGCCGAAGGTCTTTTCGGACTTGCGACCGTAGTTGCAGGGGTCGTGCACGGTGGTGAGCTTGCCCGCGAACTTCTCGCGGTCGATCTTCACGCGACCTTCCTTGATGTATTCCATCATCAGCTCAAAGACGTTCATGACCTTGAACTCTTCGAAGGCCTCGGGGAACCACTTGGTGAGACTAAGCCTAGTCCCAAAGTAGGCGTGGCCTCACTCGGGTAAGAGCAAGACCTCGGCCTTCAGGCGCCGGGCGTTGTCCACCACCCGCCGGGCCTGCTCCTTCATGGTCTCGTCGTCGCCGCTGAACAGGCCCCAGGTCACGCCTTCCCACTCGGTGCTGCTGATGGTCCAGCTCTCGTGGGCGGCGTAGTATATCTTCCACCAGAAGCGCATGTCCTCGGGCTCGCCGAAGGGCTCCTTGGAGTTGATGGTGGAGATGACCCGCGCGCCGACCTTGTCGATGGGCACGTAGAAGCCCGGGCAGCACTCGTCCATCTCCTCGTGACCCACCTCGGCCAATAGCTGCACGAAGTCGTCCTTGGGGATGCCCAGGTTGTTACCGCGCTGCAGGGACATCATGGCGCCCTTGTGGATGGGCCCCGGCACTTTGTCGCGCTCGCGCAGGCCGCGGGCCCGCCGGGTCATGGCCACGATCTCCACGCCCATGGGGCAGGCGCGCTCGCAACGGCCGCACAGGGTGCAGATCCACGGCCACCTGGAATTGATCAGCTCGTCGTCCAGACCCAGGGCGGCCATGCGCACCGCCTTGCGCGGGTCCATGCCGTCGATACCGGTGACCGGGCAGCCACCGGCGCAGGTCCCGCAGGTCAGACATACGTCTGCCCACTTGGGGTCCACGCGGAGCTTGCTCTCGCGCTTACCCAGTTTCAATGGCTCTTGGCTCATGTTCGTCTCCCCTTGATTTGGAGCCCTAGGGATGGCGCCGGCCTGGCCGCCCTCCATCCCGGTTCTGCTATTGGGGTCCCCGGCCTGGGCTGGGGTAATAACTAATCCTATCTCAATGACGGCCGACCAGGCAATCCCTAGTTAGCCCCTAGTACTCACGCGGCAGCTTGTCGAGCTGGGTCTTTGTGAAGACGGGTCCGTCCTTGCAGACGTACTCGGGGCCGACGTTGCAGCGTCCGCAGATGCCGATGCCGCATTTCATGCGGTTCTCCAGGCTCATGATGATCT